>JBPPMC010000112.1:0-4908 GCA_051305835.1 Sphingobium sp. | reverse complement strand
GCAAAGGACGCCGAACTCTATTTCGGGCATGCCCGGTCCTGGGATCAGGACCGTCAGCGCAAATCGTTACGATCCGAACGCATCGCCTGGGTCGTGGCCGGCCTGGGGCTGCTTGCCGCGACCGCGGAGGGTTTCGCCCTCGCGGGCCTTGCCCCGCTCAAGACGGTCATGCCGTTCATCCTTCGCGTCAATCAGACGACGGGCGCGGTCGATGTGCAGACCACCCTCACCCAGAAGCCGATGCGCTATGACGAGGCGGTCACGAAATTCTTCCTCGCGCAATATGTCCGGACACGGGAAAGCTGGTTGCCCGCGGCGGCCGAGGAGAATTTCCGGGCCGTCACCATTCTGTCCGAGCCAGGCGAACAGCAACGCTGGGGCCGCTTCTTCAGCTCGAACAATGCTGCGAGCCCACAGGTCGTCTGGGGCAAGGGTGCGGTCGTCCAGGCCCGCGTGCGCAATATCGCGTTCATCAACGATCGTGTCGCCAACGTTCGCTTCACGCGGACGGTGCAGACCGACACCGATACGCAGAGCAGCGACTGGATCGCGACCGTCACCTTCCGGTACACGAATGCACCGATGGCGGAGGGCGACCGCTATCGCAACCCGTTGGGATTCCAGGTCGAGAATTACCGCGCGGACCCCGAGGTGGTGCGGTGAAGCGCCTTCTCTCCATAGCGAGCCTTCTCGCCATTATAGCGACACCAGCCCTGGCGGAGGACACCCCGCGCGGTGGGCCGGCGGATCCACGCGTGAAGTTCGTCGAATATCAGGAGACCCAAGTCTACCGGATCGTCGGTACGTTCCGGACGGCGACCCAGGTGGTGCTCGGCGCCGATGAGACAATCGAACATGTCGCGCTCGGCGACACCGTCTCATGGGAAGTGGCGGTTGCCGGTCACATCCTGTTCCTGAAACCGCGCGAGCGGGCGGGACCGACCAACCTCATCGTCACGACCAATCGCGGGGGCGAGCTGCGCAACTACGCCTTCGAGCTGACCGCGCGCCGGGGACCGATCGGGAGCGGGAGCCGTGACACATTCTTCCAGGTCCGGTTTCGTTACCCGCGCGATGAGGCCGATCGTGCCGCGCGCATGCGCGCCACCCAGGAGGCGCAGCGCGTCGCCGCGCTGCAGACGAGCGCCGTTCGGGGAGCACTTGACCATGGCGTCATCGATGGACCGCGCAATCTGAACTACAAAGTCCAGGGTGCGAGCGATCTTCAGCCGTCGGAAATCTCCGACAATGGCCAGTTCACGGTTCTGCGATTCCCCGGCAACCATGAAATCCCGGCGATCTATCTCGTGCGACCGGACGGCTCGGAGTCCTTGGTCCCATTTGATGTCCGCGACGAGTTTGTGGTCGTCCACGCCGTGGCGGCTCAACTGCGCCTGCGCAGGAACCGGGAGGTGCTGTGCATCTATAACCTCGCGCCGACACCTTACGGCGTCGATCACGGCACCAATACCGCATCGCCGCATGTCGAGCGCACCATACAAGACCCAAAGGAGTGAGTGCGATGGACGAGACTTCGGCCGAGGCCCCTCGTCGCCCGCAAGGTGATCCAACACCTGAACGCGACGAGATTATCCGCGAGCGCGGCATCGACCCGATCGGGGGAATGACAGCGGCAAAGCGGAATACCGCCCTGATTTTCGCTGGGACGGCGATGGTGCTCGGCATTTTGTGGGTGAACTCGGGACCGAACAATACCGGCTCGAGTTTGATGGGAAAGCCCGAGGCAGTTGCCAAACGGCCGGATCTCGCGGCGCGCGAAACGGTCGCCTATGATGCTGTCGCAGCGAAACCCAAGCCGCTCGGCCCCGGAGGCATCGATCCCAACGCGCCTGTCCTCAATCCTCCGCCGACCGTTGGCCCCGAAGGACAGATCGTACCGGCGATACAACCCGGAGCGCAGCCAGCGGCGGCACCGCAGAACACGCGCGAGAACCTGGCCGATCAGGCACGTCGTTCAACATTGATCGCCTATGGCGGCCGCGACGCGCTCCAAGCACCAGCGGGTTCTAACGGTGTCGGCTCTGACACCGGCAATGCGGGCGCTGCGGGCGACGGCTCGACCGATCCAGCCGCCCGCAGTGCGCCCAATGCGCTCGATGCGCTTCGTCAGAGTTCGGCCGTTGGCGAGGCACGCGCCTCGATGCTGCCCAATCGCAACTATCTTGTCACCGCCGGCACGCTGATCCCATGCATTCTTCAGACCGCCATGAATTCGGCGCAGCCTGGTTACACGTCGTGCCTGATCCCCCGCGACGTCTATTCGGAGAATGGCCGCGTCGTGCTGATGGAGAAGGGCACCAAAGTCCTCGGCGAGTATCATGGCGGCATCCAGCAAGGGCAGAACCGCCTGTTCGTGCTGTGGACGCGCGCCGTCACGCCGCAGGGCGTGCGCATCGACCTGGCTTCGCCGGGGTCGGACGCCCTTGGCCGCGCAGGCATCGCCGGGTCCGTGGACACCTTCTTCTGGGCGCGCTTCGGCAGCGCGCTGCTGCTCTCGCTGGTCGACGACGCTGCCTATATCGCCGGACAGTCCGTCTCCGGCGGGAGCAATAATTTCAACAATACGACGCGCACGCCGAGCGAGGGGGCGAGCATCGCACTCCAGAACAGCATCAACATCCGGCCGGTGCTGAAGAAGAATCAGGGCGAGGAGGTTGGGATCTTCGTCGCCAAGGACTTCAATTTCGCCGACGTCTATAATCTCGAGTTACGGCGCTGAGGATGAGCGACACCGCCGTCCTGCGCCATTATCTCGCACCGATCCTGCCGCTGCTGGAGCCCGTCGAGGTGACGGAGCTTGTCATCAACAAGCCCGGCGAAGTCGGCATCGAGGATCATCGCGGTTGGCATTGGCATAGCGTCGCCGAACTCGACAGCGAGTGGCTGGCGACGCTTGCCGTCGCCGCCGCGAGCTTCACCCGGCAGGACGTCAACGCCGAGACCCCGATCTGCTCGACCATTTTGCCAGGCGGGGAGCGCTGCCAGATCGTCATACCCTCGGTGACGCCGACCGGCGCGCCATCGTTCACGGTGCGCAAGCCCTCGCGCGTCAATCTCGCGATCGATCAACTCGCGCAAACCGGTTTGTTCGCTGGCACACGCTCGGCCGCCCGCGGCCTTGGCGAGGTCGATGCCCAGCTGGTGGCGCAGCGCGACGGCGGTGACTGGCCGGCTTTTTTCAAAACCGCCGTTGCCGCCCGCAAGAACATCCTGGTGAGCGGCGCGACCGGCTCCGGCAAGACCACCTTCGCCAAGGCGCTGATCCAGTTGATTCCGCCTGACGAGCGGCTGCTCACGATCGAGGACACGCGTGAGCTGGTCGTCGAGCATCGCAATGTCGTACATATGGTCTATTCGAGCGAGCGACAGGGCCTGGCGAAGGTCGGCCCCAAGCAGCTGCTCGAAAGTGCGCTGCGCATGCGGCCCGATCGCATTCTCTTGCAGGAGCTGCGCGACGGCACCGCCTTCTTCTACCTGCGCAACGTCAATTCGGGTCATCCCGGATCGATCACGACCGTCCATGCTGGCTCGGCGATGGGCGCGTTCGAGCAGCTGACCTTGCTGGTCAAGGAATCCGAAGGCGGGCGCGATCTGGCCCGCGACGATATCCGTGGGCTGTTGCACATGCTCGTCGACATCGTCGTCCAGACCCGCAAGCGCGCCGGAAAATTCGAAGTCGAGGAGGTATATTTTGATCCGGCTGTCGGACGCACGACCGCTCACTAAGGTTGCGATTGTCGCGGGGATGCTCGCGGTGACCTTTTTGGCATGCGCCCTGTGCGCCGTGATGGTCGCATTGGTCGGCCTGAACCAGATCGGCCCACGCATGCAGACCTCGGCGATACCCGCATGGCTCTGGTATTACCGCGGCGATCCGCTGCTTCATCTGTGGCTTGAGCGCGGTGCGTTGGTGAGCGGCGCCATCGCTTTCGTAATCCTCCTCGTCATCCTGAAGCGGGGGCGCACGCTCCATGGCGAGGCACGGTTCGCGCGCGAAAGCGAAATCCGGCGCGAACATCTGCGCAGCAACAGTGGGATCATCGTTGGGCAGAAAGGCGGCCGCTATCTCGTTTTCGGCGGCACAGAGCATGTTTTGCTCGAGGCACCGACACGGGCCGGCAAAGGAGTCGGCGTGGTGATCCCCAATCTCCTGAGTTGGGCCGATTCAGTCGTGGTGCTCGACGTGAAGCGCGAGAATTGGGACATCACGGCTGGCTTTCGCGCCCGGCATGGCCAAGCGGTCTATCTGTTCGATCCACTCGATCCTGAAGGGCGAAGCGCCCGCTACAATCCCTTGAGCTTCATCGACCGGCTCGACGACACCGATGTGATCAATGAACTCCAGAAGATCGGCGGCATGTTGTTCCCAGCCCCGGAGAAGGCCGATCCGGTCTGGGCGGAAGCGGCGCGGGCGGCCTTTGTTGGCGTCGGCGCGCTTGTCGCGGCCAATCCCGCCCTCCCCTTCACGATCGGCGAAATCTACCGCCGTCTGACAACGGGCGATCCCAAGGTCGAACTGCCCAAGGTCGTCGAAGAGGCGAAACAGCGCGGGCAGCGGCTGAGCCAAGCGTGTGTGTCGGCTTTGAGCGACTTCACCTCCGCGTCGGACAACACATTTTCGGGCATCAAGCAGACGATCACGTCGAAGCTCAATCTCTGGCTCAATCCTTATGTCGATGCCGCTACGTCGGAGACCGATTTCGATCTGCGTCAGGTCCGGCGCGAGCGGTTTTCGATCTATCTTGGGGTCTCGCCTGACAATATCGACCGCATCGCTCCGGTCTATAATCTCTTCCTCCAGCAGCTGATCGATCTCAATACGCGGGAATTGCCCGAGAATGGCGGCCGCGTGCCGGTGCTCATTCTGCTCGACGAGTTCGCCCGCCT
>JBPPMC010000004.1:0-89582 GCA_051305835.1 Sphingobium sp. | reverse complement strand
TGTCCGGCGCATGGTCGAGCGGCTGCAAAAGTTTTCCGAACCCATGCTTCTGGAACCACAGGAGCGCGGCGAGCTGAAAGTCGTGGGCGCCGTCTATGAGCTTGCAACGGGACGGGTGCGCTGGCTCTGAGCTGCGGCGCAGGGGCTGAGTACTGCAACGGCCCGGGATCGCCAGCGCCGTCGTGGGCGCTCGCGACGAAACGCAACAAGGAAAATCTCGCCGTCGCCGCGTTCCAACTATCGCTCGCGCATATGGCGGTGCTGGACGAAGCCAGCGCCTGCGTGCCGACCTATCCCTATTGGCACCAACGGGCGGCTGATAGCGAACGCAATCCGTCGCCCTGCTGACGCGCGCGCCTCAGACGACAGGCACCGGCTCCAGAACCGGCGCAACGCCCCAGGCGAGCAATCGCCTTACCAGCGCGACATAGGCGTCGCTGGCCCAAGGCCCGGACTGCACCGAAATCTCGTCGATGAAGGGGCGCAGGTCGTATTTGCCGCAGCTATGGCCCGGTGCCAGATACATGACCTCGCCGGCTCCATGCCGGTGCCGGATCAGTTGCGGACGCGCATCGTCGACCAGCCACGGGCCTTCCACATAGCCCGGCGCCTCGCCGGTATAGCGGGCCTCCAACAGGACCTCGCCCTTGCCGCGCAGTTCCAGGATATAGGGTTCGTCGATCACCTCGAACGGCTCGATGCCCTCGGTCACGGCATGGGGGACCGGTCCTAGCGTCACCGTATAAGGCTGCGGCGCGAGATGCGACACGAACCGGACGCCTAGCAGGTTCATATAGTCGGGCTTGCTGTCGGGCGTATCGGTCAGCCCCGGCAGGTGGATGCCACCGATGTTGACGGCGGGTGGCTTGAAGCAGGTGAAGGCCGACGCGCCGTGGATTGCCAGCCAGCGGCCGCCGCGGTCTAGGAAGCGATCCAGCGCGGGCAGGGCGTCGCCCTCGGGAAAGACGTTATTGGTGTAGGTGATGAGGAAGTCTGTCTCCGCCAGCGCGGCCCCGTCGCCGAAATCCGGCGAACAGCGCACGCGCAGCAGTTCGTTTTCGCCAAGCAGGTCGAGCAGAGCCGCGCGCACGCGGTTCGTGTCGTGATTTTCCCCACCGACGATCAGTTCGACTTGGGGCCGTCCAAATTTAGACATGCGTACCTCTCCTCGTACAATCTTATTCTTTAGTTCAACATCGCTCCACCATCGACGTTGACAGTCTGGCCGATGACATGGCTGCTGGCGGGCGACGCCAGGAATAGTCTCACGGTTCTGGTCGATCACTGCGCCCATACGTTTGGAAGCAAGGCGGTCTTGCTGAACTAATAATATAGGGTATTATATATTTGCGCATCAAATAACTTCGATCGGCGGGAGAAGATGGCATGGCCGTCACGACTATAGTGAAATTTGCGGGCATAAGGGGCCTGATCGCCCAGAAGATGCGCGAAAGCCTGGAGAAGACGGCGCAACTCAGCTTCTTCTGCGACATCGATGCCGCCGCGCTGGTCGCAAGCCGCTCCGCCTGGAAGGACAAGGGGGTCAAGATTGGCTATGAGGATCTGGTCATCAAAGCGCTGTCTTATCTACTGGACGAATTTCCCGCCTTCAACGCCGTCGAAACCCCGGCAGGTATCGAAATCCAGGACGAGCATAATATCGGCTGCGCCATCGCACTGCCCAGTGCGCTGGTGGCGCCCGCAATCTTTGATGTCGCGACATTGTCATTGGAACAGATCGCAACGGCCCGCGCTGATCTAGTTGCCCGCGCCCGCATCAACAAGCTCAGTATCTCAGAACTGACCGGGGGCACCATCTCGATTTCCAATCTGGGCCTCACCCGGGTCGAACATTTCACGCCGATCCTCAACTATCCGCAACAGGCGATCATCGGCCTGGGCCGCATGGAGAAAAAAGCCAGGGTCGCAGCCGATGGTGAGACGATAGTGGTCCGGTCTATCATGGGTCTGTCGTTGACCGTCGATCATCGCGCGATCGACGGGGCACCCGCCGGCGATTTCCTGACGCGACTGGCCGAGCGGCTGGAGACGGCGGAAGGATTGCGGCCGCTGTAGACCCTATCATAGAGAATGGCTGTAATTCAGGAGAGAATGTCATGAAAGTCCTGGTCTTCGGAGCGACGGGATATTTGGGTCGCCAGATCGTACGCAATCTCGTGGCGTCGGGGGAGGACGTCACGGGCTTTGTGCGCAACAGTGCGGCGGCGGGCGGCATGGCCGAGATCGGCGCGCAAGCCGTGCATGGCGACCTCGACGACTCCGCCTCCATCCCGGCGCTGGTCAGCGGCTTCGATGCGGTGATATGGGCCGCGCAACTCATGCTGGACGATGAGCGGCGTGTCACCTCCATCATTCTCGACACATTTGCCGGTACGGACCGCGCCTTCCTCTTCACCAGCGGCACCAGCCTGATGTCGATCCCGACCAATGGCGACTGGGACGAGCGCAGTTTCGCGGAGGATGAACCTTTCGAACCGCGCCGGCAGATCGCGCCGCGCCTGATAACCGAAAAGCTGGTACGCGACGCGGCGGAGCGCGGCGTGCGCGGCATGGTCATCCGACCGCCGATCATCTGGGGCAATGGCGGATGCCAGATCATTGCCGATTTCTATCATTCGGCGCGTCAGACCGGCGCGGTCTGCCATATCGGACGCGGGCTCAACGTCTATTCCAACGTCCATGTCGACGATCTGGCCGAGGTCTATCGGCTCGCGCTGCTGAAGGGACGGGCCGGCGGGCTCTATTTCGCCGTCACGGGCGAAGTTTCCTACGGGGTGATGGCCCGTGCGGTCGCGGACAGCCTGGGTGTGCCGACGCGCTGCGTGACCGTCGCCGAAGGAAGGGAGATATGGGATCCCGGCATGGCGGGGATCGTGCTGTGCAGTTGCAGCCGGCAGCGCAGCCCCCGCACTCGTGCGGAACTGGGCTGGGCGCCCCGCGAAGACCGGCTGGACATTCTCGACGACTGCCGCAACCCGGCCTATGACAGGGATGTTGTTCGCGCCACCCCATCCTGGATCAAGAAGCCGGCGAACGCCTGAGCGCGCTACCCCTTAGGGACAGTGAGGGCGCGTCCGACGGGAAATCTGGCATGCCCACCAACGGCCAATGGGTCGGCCGATCTACCGCAGGCTTTGGTGATTTTGGAACCGATTGCGCGCGCGATGTCCTTGGCGCTCAGCCGTCCTTCGGGCCGCCCCAGGCGCAGATTTTCTGGTCCAACATGGTGCGTCGCCCTTTTCTGTTTCAGGCGACGTTTCGAACGGCCGCGTCCTCCAGGATCAGCTCGGCCGCGCGCCAGCCGGTCGCCATCGCGGGGCCATTGGTGTTGCCCGAAATCAGCCCGGGCATGATCGAACAGTCGACGACACGCAAGCCGTGGACGCCGCGTACGCGGGTCCGTTCGTCCACCACCGACTGCTCGTCGCGACCCATGCGGCAGCTGCGCACGGCGTGCGTCCCACACAGCGCGATGTCCCGGACGACAGCAAGAAGCTCCTCGTCGGTGACATACTGGGCACCAGGCGATATTTCCGCGCCGATGAAGGGCGCCAGCGCGGGCTGTTGCGCATAGGCGCGAATGTAGCGGACGATTTCGATCGCGGCGCGCCGGTCATGCTCGCTCGACAGCCAGTTCGGCGCGATGGAGAGTGGCGCGTCGGGATCGGCGGCGCTGATCTCCAGGGTGCCCTCGCTGTCGAGGCCGATCAATTGGGCGGTGAAGGTCATGCCTGGCTCGCGTTCGACCGCCTGCATCGGCGCAATGGTATCCTTGTCGCGTTCCTTGGGCATGTCGAGCGTCCAGCCGCTGATATAGAGCTGGGCATTGGGCCGCGGTTCTGCCGGGTTCGTCTTGAGGAAAACGCCCACCTCCATCGCGCCGTTGGCCAGCGGGCCGCTTTTGAACAGCAGATATTGTGCGACGCTGGCAGCAAGGCCCAGACCGCGCAGCTTGTGGTTGATGCCTTTTTCTCCACCCTTGAGCCGGTAGCTGGCGATGAGGCCGAGATGCTCCAGGATGCGGCGGCCTACATCGGGACTGTCATGGACCACCGGAATGCCGTGCCGACGCAGCAGAGCGGCCGGGCCGATACCCGATAGTTGCAGCAGCTTGGGCGACCCGATCGTGCCGGCGCTCAGGATGATCTCGCCATGGCAGGCATAGGTGACGCAGCGCCCATCGACGCGGCATTCGACTCCAGCGGCGCGCTTGCCCTCGAAACGGATGCGGTCGACATAGACATGGGTGACGACGTGCAGATTGGGGCGATGGCGGATGGGGTCCAGGAAGGCCACGGCCGAACTTTGCCGGCGACCATCCTTGATATTGTAGCAATAATAGCCGACGCCCTCCTGATCCTCCCGGTTGAGGTCTTCATAATGGCGGGGCAGGCCCATCTGTACGCCGGCCTCGATGGCCTTTTCGGCGAGCGGATAGCGCATCTTGTTGGTGCAGATATGGAGGGGGCCACCGACCCCACGCACGCCGTCGTCGCCCAGTTCATGATCCTCGATCGCGCAATAGCTTTGCTTCATCTGCGCCCAGGACCAGTCCGAACCGGCCTCGCGTTCCCATATGTCGAAATCCTGCGGCTGGCCGCGTATATAGATCATGCCGTTGATGGCCGACGATCCGCCTAGGCCGCGGCCGCGCTGCCAGACTTCCGAGGGCGCGTGGGCGGCGCCCACGGGATAGGTCCAGGCATAGTAGGGATCGGTCACAAGCTTGCCAATGCCCTTGGGCATGTTGACGAGAAATGCCTTGTTCTCGCCGCCTGCCTCCAGCAGCAGAACCTTGTGCGCGGGGTTTTGCGACAAGCGGTTGGCGAGGACGCAGCCTGCCGAACCGGCACCGATGATGATATAGTCGTAGCTTGCGGTCATGCGACGACCTCTGGCCGGGGCGACGCTAGAACGGTTTCGCCCGGATCGAAATCGAGCGTCAGCCCGCCGATGCAGTGGAACATCAGGCTGGGCAGATAATCTGTCTGGCTGCCTTCACCGATGCGGATATTCTTCAGGCGCGACAAGAGGCGGGGGAAGGCCAGTGCCAGCTCCTTGCGTGCCAGCATCTGCCCAAGGCAGCGGTGCATGCTGGGCGCGCCGAAGGCGATGTGGGTGCGCGCATTCTTGCGCCTGATGTCGAAACGGTCGGGCGCCTCGAACCGCTGAGGGTCGCGATTGCCACCGTCATAGCGTAGCAGAAGTGTCGCGCCTGCTGATATGGCCACGCCGCCAAGCTCGGTATCATGCCTGGCGATCCGCCACATGGATGAAGCCGGGGTTTCGTACCGCAGAATCTCCTCAACCGCATTGTCGATCAGCGATGGATCGTCGATCAGCGCCTGCAGCTGGTCGGGATGGCGTAGCAGTTGCACCATGCCGCTCATCAGCGTGTTGCGAGTCGTCTCATTGCCTGCGACTGATGTCTCGAACGCGAGCGCCGCCGCTTCGTCGTCGGTCAACGGCGGCACACCGTCGATCCGGACAGTAACGAGGTTGGAGATCAGGTCGTCGCGCGGCTCGAGCCGGCGGGCGGCGACCATATCCTTGATATAGCGTCGGAACTCGACCATCTGCCGCGCGGCGTCCAGTTCCTCCTCACGCGTGCCCATACGGCCGACAACGGTGATCACCGCGTCGGACCACTGCTTGACCTTGTCATATTTGTCACGGGGCAGGCCCAATATGTCGGCTATGATGTACGTGGGCAGCAGGACGGCAAAGCGATCGACGAAATCGACCGTGCCTTCCGCAACGAAATCGTCGATCAGTTCGTCGATCAGGCGCGCTATCGTCTCCTCCATATGAGCGACGCGCCCGGTGGCGAAGACGGCGTTCACCAGCGCCCGATACCGTTTATGGTCTGGATCATCGGTGGTCAGAAGCAGCGTAGCCTCGAGTGGTTCGCTGGCGAGGATGTCCGCCACCTCCTGATCGGCGCCGCCGCCTGCCATCAGCAGCGGGCCGAAGCGATTGGAGAAATCGTCGGTCCGGCGCGCGACCTGCTCGATGATCTTGATGTCGGTGACGATCAGGATTTCCCGGCCCGCGGGATCCAACGTGTAGGTAACCGGCGCATCCTCGCGCATCTGCGCCATCATCGGGAAGGGATCGGCGAGCGTCTCGCGATCATAAAAGGGATGGGTAGCGGTTTGCGGGTGCATAGGGCCTCTCCGGTTATTCGAGGGGAAGGCGTTCGGCGAAACCCGGTGCTTTCCCTCCTTGTCTTGCCACCCGACCGGCGGCTATCTGGACAGTCGGGAGCTTAGCGTTGAATATGGTCTGCTGCAATACCATATGGTTCAGTATCAGTTTAGCATCGCTGCTGAACGCGATGCCCAATGATGAGATAACGGCTCTATGAATCCAGACGATGACGATTATCACCAGCGGGCGCGGGGTACACAGCAACGCTTCGTGCTTCCCGCGGGCGCCCGACAGATCATCCTCGTCCGCCATGGATCTAGCACCGGCACCACAACCGAAATTTTCGAACTGGGCGAGATCGTGATCAGCGACCCACCCTTGACGCCGGGCGGAAAAGCGCAGGCGGAGTCGGTTGGGCGGGCGCTCGCCGGTGAAACGATCGCGACAATCTGCGTGACGCCCTTGCAGCGCACGCGACAGACGGCGGCGCCGCTCGCCCGCGCCAAGAATCTCGAACCGCGATGCATTGATGATTTGCGCGAAGTACATCTGGGCGACTGGGAGCACAGCTTTCATGATCATGCGGCGGCCGGGCATCCGCTCATCCCACGCATGTTCGCCGAAGAAAGCTGGGAAGTCGTTCCCAATGCCGAGAGCAGCGCGCATTTCGCCGAGCGGGTCCGGCGCGGGATCGCGGACGTGTGCGCCGCAATAGATGCTGGCGAAACCGCTGTCGCTTTCAGTCATGCGGCGACCATCGGGGAAATCTGCCGTCAGGCGACGGGAAGTCGTGCCTTCGCCTTCATGGGCGCCGAAAATGCGTCGATTTCACGGCTGATCATTGGAAGGGACGGCGGGTGGAAATTGCGGAGCTTCAATGAGGTCGCCCATTTGGACGCTCCATGACGTCCCGATTTTTCTTGTGGCACTGCACAATTAAATATTGTGCTAGCATACCATTTATCGCATTTACGCGCCAAATATGATGGAGTGACCCTGATGAAGTTTCGTAATCTGTTTGCCGTCGCGTTTGCTCTCCTGTCTGCCAGCGCGGTCCAGGCCGAACCTCTGTCGATCCCGCGCAATGCCAATATTATTTCATCAGATGGCGCGACTTTGGGTAAAGTGGATCGCGTCCTCATCGCGAACGATGCTGTGACCGGGGTTCAATTCATTCTGGGCAGCAAGATGGTGGTGGTCCCCGGTGATACGCTGTCGGTCGAGAATGGCAGCGTAAAGACCAGTCTGTCGCGCAAGGAAGTTCGTGCGTTGAAATGAGCAGCCCTCGTTCGGAGGGGCCGGGGAGCTATCGGTTTTTGGCGGCCTCGCCTTGGACGATCATTTCCTGATTAGCGCCGAGGCGGGTGTGGGCGCACTCTGACAGCCACAATTTCATGTGCGGGTAGATGAAGTTTAGGAAGCTGTCCATCATGATGGCGTCGGCCAGATCGATCGATCCGGTCGCCACGTCGCGGTGCCAGTCGCACATCGCTGCGCAAACACCTGGCCGGCATTGAGTACGGTCGCATCCGATGGCGCGTGCATGCTGGGCGTGGCCGAGCAACTCGCATTGCGACCGACATGGCCATGCTTGCCTTGCCAGATGTCATATCAGGTCAGGGCAGGCTGTCGAGCGTATCGAGATCGTCGATAGCCACAGCGATACGGCGGATGAATTCCATCGTTATGTCGCGCGGCTGCATGTCGGGCACGTCGCCCAGCGGGGTCAGCGTCATGGTCCACCAAGCCAGCGTCGTCAGCATCTGCTGGCGGTAATTGAGCCATGCCTCTTCGAACGGCACGGCTTCGCCCCCGGCGGCGGCAAAAGCGAACAGATAATGTTCAAGCAGTTTCTTTTCCCACAGCCGCCTTTGATCGACGGTCAGCGCGGTTGCGATCGTGTAGGCGAGGTCGCGCGACCAATGGCCCTTCGACGTGACCTGCCAGTCGCTCAGGCCCATGCGGCCTTCACCGGTGATGTACCAGTTTTTCAGGTGGACATCGCCATGGGTGATGGTGAGCGGCAGTTCGCCGTGCCGAGCCGATGCACGCAGGGTCGCGTTCCAGACTTCGGCTTCCCGCGCCATGAGCCGAGAAGGCACCACTTCGGCAGCGGCACGCAGGCCGGCTTCGCACATGCTCTTGAAATCATGATCGCGATCGAGCGCGGCGAAGCGATCGTCGTAGCGGAACATATGCGCCAGGGTCGTGTCGAGTTGGGGCGAGCAATAGAAATGGCCATGGAGCTTCGCCAGCACTTCCATCTGGTTTTTCGCGCGCTCCAACGTCATTTGCGTGTGATGCGAGCAGAAGGTGACGCTGCCGCCCAGATCCTTGAGCATAACGATGGAGGCGAAGGATTCGGGATCATAGACAGCGAGCCAGGCTTCCGGCGCTTCGATCGACAATTGCGGACGGATAAGATTGTAGAAGCTGGTTTCGCTGAGCAGGGCGGAGGTCGAGAGCAGGAGGCGGTTGACCAGATCGACGGTCGCCTTGCAGAAGACCGAACCCGGCAGACCGAGGGCCTGTCCGGCCTCGTTATACTCGACGAAAATGCGTCGTCGGTTGGAGGTGCCGGAATCGGGAACATCAAGGGTAACGGACACCACGTGCGCTTCGGGATGACCCTTACACAATATATGCGTCATCCATTCCGGCGTTATCGCTTCGTAGCGCCAGGGGATATCTCCGGGATTAACTGCGGGGGGATCGTCCCTCTGGTCGCGCGCGAAGGCAGCCTTGATACCGTCGATTCTGTCCGTCGTCATATGTCGTTCTTCTTGTTCGGCGCAGGCGGATATTCCGCCTACGCCCGTTCGATCAGAAACGCGTTTCCAGCGTCGCGTAGATTCGCCGTCCCGGCTGATAGGCCCGGGCCTGGTTTTCGATGCCGAGCATATAATAGGTCTTATCGAGCAGGTTGGTGCCGCCCACGGTGATCGACCAGCGATCCTGGTCCGCACGATAACCAAAGCGCGCAGTTGCCAGTTCATAGCCGTCAGACTGTTGGTCGATTGTGTTGGCGACGTTGCGCCAGGCCTTGCCCGTGACCGACACGTCGCCGCCCAGGAAAAAGGTACCCGGGAGTTCGCCGATGGCGGTCTCATAGAGGCCGCCGACGACGAAATTATGGCCCGGTGCATGCTTGAGATCGCGTGCATAGGGCTGCCCGGCCGGGGGCGAGGTATATTTGGTCTTCATGAGGCCGGCGTTGGCAAATAGCGAAAGGCCGCGCACCGGGCGGTAATTGGTCTCGAATTCCAGTCCCTCGATCTTGGCGTCGGAGGTCACTACCTGAGTGATGCCGTTAGCCGTCAGAGTCGCCTGGAGATTATTATATTTGGCTGAAAAGACGGTCGCAGAGACGTTAAGCTTGTTGTCGAGCAGCTTGGCCTTGAAGCCGCCTTCAATCGACTTTTCGGTCTCCATCTTCGACTGAAGGGCCATTCCCACCAGATTGCCGGGGTTGGACGTAATGAAGCCTGGCGTACGATAGCCTTCGGTAAAGGATGCGAAGAGCAGGACAGGGCCAGTATCGTAGCTGACTCCCAGCTTGGGCGTGAACTTGTTCGACTTGATCTTCGTCGCATAGGTGGCGGTCGGCACCGTGTTCGTGATGGCCGAATAGAGTGTCCGGTCCACCGATCGGCGGTCGAGCGAGTAGCGGCCGCCCAGCGTGATTTCCAAGCCTTCAAGCGGGCGGATATAGAATTCGCCGAACACCGCATAGCTGTTGGAAATCTGACTGTCGTCGTTAAGGCGGGGAACGGTTGCGAGCGTACCGATCTGCGACTGGTAGAGTGAATGCACCTTTTCGCGGAAGTAGAACAGGCCGACGGTATAGTCGAATAGCTCGCCATTGGACGAGGCCAGTTGCACTTCCTGCTGAATTTGCCGTTGCTTGAGGCGGGCGCGCAGATTGACCTGCGTCACGGGCGGCGGCTTGCCCCACAGCGAGGAGGCAAAGACGTCGCGGAAGCCGCGATAGCTCGATACCCATTTCACTGTGCCCAAGCTGGTGTCCCAGTTGACCGTGCTGGCGAGGCCAGCCGAGTCAAAGCGCGGATCATTTTCCGGAAAAGGGCCGCGAAAGGCGGTGTAGGGGTCGCCATAATATAGCGGACAGCGCTCGAACTGACCGGCCGAGACATTGCCAGGCACATAGGTGCCCGCCGCGTTCGTGACGATACCGGGCCGCGGACCGAGCGACGCGCAGTCGGTGGGCGTGACTGCCTGAATACCCGACCGGTTGCGGGTGTAGTCGGCGGCGATGTCGATCGTCAAAGCGTCGATCGGAACGAGCCGCAGCGCCGCGCGGTAATCCTGGGCGCTGACGCCGTTCGCGCGATCGCCGGTATCCTTGCCAGCGGTATCGACCAACTTGATATAGCCGTCCTGATCGCGAGTCTGCACGGCCAGGATCAGCGCCGCCTTACCCGGCGACAGCACGATATTGGCGTTAGCCTTGAAATCGCGCCTGTCGTCCGTGCCCAGCGTCGCCGAAATCTTGGCCGAGCTGTCGTTGAGATTGGGCTTGCGGGTCACGAACTTGACTGCGCCGCCGGTCGAGTTGCGGCCATAAAGTGTGCCCTGCGGCCCGCGCAGCACCTCAATCCGTTCCAGGTCGAGGGCGCCGGCCAGGGATCCGACAAGCCTGCCGATAAAGACATCGTCCATATAGACGCCAACATTCGGATCGGTGCCGAAGCCAACGTCATCGACACCTACGCCGCGCAGAAAGATTTGCGCTGACGAGGCGGACGTCGTGGCAGCCTGAATATTGACGTTGGGGACAAAGCCGTCGAGCGCGCGCAGATCGTTGACTGCCTTTGATTCCAGCGATTTGGAATCGACCGTGGCAATGGCGATAGGAACGTCCATCAGCGTTTCTTCACGGCGGCGCGCGGTTACGAGGATAGCGCCGTCATCGATCGGCTCATTCTGCGCCTTGGACACATCGTCCTGCGCTGAAACGGCCACGGCGGCGCCAAGAAGCGCCACGGTCAATGTGGCCACCGATATGGCAGCTTTCAAAACGGCGGACCTCTGCAACATCTTCTCCCTCCTATTACGCGTGCACAAGTTTCGCACTTCAACGTACGACTTTTAATTAGAAAGCGGGCACATAGTATGAAGACAGACTATATGATAGCATCCTATTTATGTCGAAAGCATTTTTGTGCGCTAGGGCGTTTTTGAGACGGAACATCCCGTTGCAGGCAAGGAGTGGGTAGATGACGGAAACGGGTCGGCTGGGCGGCCGCCGGATTGTGATAACTGGCGCAGCGTCTGGCATTGGGCGGGCAACGGCGTGCAAGATGGCGAACGAAGGCGCACTACTGACTCTTCTGGATCGCGATGCCGATGGCATTACGCGGCTGGCGCACGAACTAAGTGCGTATCATGCCGTGCTGGAACTGCCGGAGGAAGCGGCGATCGACCAGGCGATATCGGATGCGGCCGCCAGAATGGGTGGCATTGATGGTCTGGTGAATGTGGCGGGAATTGGCGGCGGCATGACACGGCTAGGAGAGATGTCGCTGGACGACTGGAACCGCGTGATCGGCGTCAATCTGACCGCGCCATTCCTGCTGATGCGGGCCGTCTTGCCGCACATGCAGGATGCTGGGCACGGGACGGTCGTGAATATCTCGTCCGGGCAGGGGCTCACGCCATCCGCGCCCGGCATGGGCGCCTATTGCGCGTCAAAGGGTGGGTTGGTGCTTTTTTCCAAGGCGATGGCATTGGAACTGGCGCCGATCATCCGGGTCAACTGCGTTTGTCCTGGCGTGGTGGATACGCCCCTGCTGCCCGCAACCATGCGCGAGTCCGCGCAGCAACCGGGGTCTCCCTATGCGCTCAAAAGGGTGGGGGAAGCCGACGAGATCGCCGATGCGATCCTCTTCCTGACCAGCAATGAGTCGTCATTCGTTACCGGTACGGCGATCGCGGTCGATGGCGGTCGGACCTATCACTAAATTGCACGCCGCCTGTTCAGAGAGCGGCCCGGTCAG
Organism: Sphingobium sp.; assembly: GCA_051305835.1. Lineage (GTDB taxonomy): Bacteria > Pseudomonadota > Alphaproteobacteria > Sphingomonadales > Sphingomonadaceae > Sphingobium. The sequence goes on along the minus strand of JBPPMC010000004.1, from coordinate 77,394 downwards.
TCGCGTCAGCAAACCGGGCGATATGGAGATCAACGTCGCCGAACAGCCGGGCAATGGCATAGAGCCGCCGATAATAATGGCTGATGATCAGTTCCTCGGTCACGCCGATGCCGCCATGAAGCTGGATCGCCTGCCCGCCGACATATAGCCCACCTGTCGACGCCTGCACCTTAGCCGCGGAAACCGCAGCGGTGCGGGCATGAGGATCATCGCCATTGATGGCACCGAGCGCGTTGAACAAAATCGATCGCGTCATTTCGGTTTCGATCAGCATGTCGGCCATTCGATGCTGAAGAGCCTGGAAATTGCCTATTGCCGTACCGAACTGCTTGCGAACCTTGAGGTAATCGCGCGTCGCCCACATCGCCGCGTCCATGATGCCCAGCGCTTCGCCGCATAGAGCCAGTATGCCGTGGTCGATGGCTGTTTCGATCGCTGCCTCCGCGGTCGGCCCTTCGGCTAGCGAAATGACAGGCGCATCGACAAAATGGATGTCGGCAACCCGACGATTGTCCAGCGTGCGATAAGGCGTGAGGGCAACGCCTGCCGCGCGGGTATCGACCAGGTAAAGGGCGATGCTATCCTTGTTTCGCGCGGACACGATCAACAGGTCGGCGGTGGTTCCGCCCTCAACCATCGATTTGGTTCCGCTAAGGGCGGTGCCGGTCACGCGGGCTTCGACCTGTCGCCAGTCGCCACGTCCGCTTGCCTCTTGGAGAGCAGGAACAATGCGCTTCTCGCCCATGACAAGCGCGGCGTTTAATTCTGAGGCCGTATTGCCGCCGAGCGATGCCAGCAATTGTGTCGCAACAACATGGGCGATGAACGGTTCGGTGACGAGGCTGCGCCCCAATTCTTCGGCGATCAGCGCGTTTTCGATCGCACTACCGCCAAAGCCGCCCGCTTCTTCGGAAAGCCCAGCGCCCAACCAGCCCAGTTCGGCAAATATCGCCCAATGACCCGGGGCGATACCAGCGGCGGAACGGATGATACGGAAGCGGTCCTCCCAGCCATATTCGCGCTCGACGAACCGACGGACGCTGTCGCGCAGCGATTCCTGTTCGGGGGTGTAGGTAAAGTCCATTATACTCACAATTCCAGCACGGTTTTGGCGATCAGCGTGCGCTGGATCTCGTTGGCGCCGCCATAAATCGTAGTCGCGCGGCGAAACAGCGCCTTGGCTGCAATACCGACGCCATGATCGGGCACAGGCGAAGTCAGGCCGTCGTCGAACATCACATGTTCGCCCTGCGGGTTGAGACAGACGGCCAGACCGTGATCGCCCAGCGCCTCGTCCGCGAGATCGGCTACACGCTGACGCAGTTCGGACCCCCGAACCTTGACCAAGGAAGCGATCGCGCCACCATCATGAGAGGTCGAGGTCAGGGCGCGCAATACCGCGGTTTCCAGCGCCGCAGTGTCGATTTCGATCCCGGCGAGCTTTGCGCGGAAGGCGCTATCCTCAAGCAGCGGGCGGCCATTTTTTTGTTCGATCTGAGCAATAGCCCGCAGCTGCGCGATGTCCCGTTTGGTATGGGGAACCTCGGCGCTATTGGTACGCTCGTTGCTGAGAAGGAATTTGGCATATGACCAGCCTGCACCTTCCTCGCCCACCAGATTGTCGACTGGAACTCGGACATCATCGAAGAAAAATTCATTGACGGTAAGCCCCTCGTCAATGGTCCAGATGGGACGACGGGTAATGCCGGGACTCTTAAGATCGATCAACAGCGCCGAAATCCCCGCTTGGGCCTTGCCTTCCATATTGGTGCGCACCAGCATGAAAATCATATCGGCGTGTTGCCCCTCGGTCGTCCAGGTTTTCTGGCCTGTGACGAGATAGGAATCGCCGTCACGGACGGCGCGCGTGCGCAGCGAGGATAGGTCAGAGCCGGATCCGGGTTCGGAAAAGCCCTGAGCCCAGAAAGTTTTGCCAGTGCGGATCGCCGGAAGATATGTCTGGCGCTGCTCTTCCGAGCCGAACGTATAGAGTACCGGCGCGACGAGTTCCGTGCCGACACGATCGATCGTCGGCGCGTAGGCGCGGCGCATTTCATCTTCGAATATGAAGCGTTGGACTCCCGTCCAGCCAGGCCCGCCATAGGCGGTAGGCCAATGGGGAACGGACCAGCCCTTTTCGGCGAGAATGGCCGCCCACCGCGCCTGATCTTCCCGGCGCGGATGATAGTCGTAGCGGCCCCGCCGCGCCAGGTCATCGGGCAGACTGGCTTCCACGAAAGCGCGAACCTCAGCCCGGAAGGCCTTGTCCTCGTCGCTGTAGGATAACTGCATCTGTCCTCTCAAATCCGATTCTATAGCTAGTTCGCTAGCATATCATTAGGTGATTGCCTATAGCCATGCATGATCAGACCAAGGGGATTCCGCTGTGCGGCGATATGACGCAAGTATTCATGACCAAGCCTGGACTCACGATGTTCCGACCCTGCTGGAAATGGAAGAGGTCGGCCCCGATCGCTTTCGCAACCGACACAACCAGCGCAATGTCTATCGCACCCTCTTTGGCGGACAAATCGTTGCGCAGGCGCTGGTGGCGGCCGATCGCACTGTACCGGGCCGGATCATCCATTCGCTCCACAGCTATTTTCTGCGGGCCGGAGTCGATAGCGATCCGATTGATTATCAGGTGGAAAGGACACGCGACGGTGGGCGATTTTCAACGCGCCGCGTGGAGGCGTGGCAGGGCGATCAACGGCTGTTCACGATGGATTGTTCCTATCGCACGCCCATCAAGGGCTTCAGTCACTACCGTTTGTCGCCTATTCCCTTCCAGCCCGAAGGGGCAATTGACGGTGCCGTCTTTGCCGAGATGCTGGCGGCTGAAGGTCTGAATCACGGGGCGTTGTTCACAGGCCATTATCCCATTGAGGTGCGCATCCCGGACCGACGCGGTTTCCTCGATCGGAATGAAGAGGGTCGTCGCCATTATTGGTTGCGTGCGCCCGGCGCGGAACGCATCGACGATCCCGCAGGGCAGCGTCAGATATTGGCATTTCTGTCCGATTTCATGTTCGCAGGCGCGCCGCTCACGCCGCACACTATCGCGCTGCCCGGACCCCATCTGTTCGTGGCAAGCCTGGATCACAGCATCTGGTTTCATCGGGACATGCGGTGTGACGACTGGCTGCTGTTCGAGACCGAGGGGCCGAACGCAGAAAATGGCGTCAATCTAGCGCGCGGACTCATCTATAATCGTGCGGGGGAATTGGTGGCTTCGATCGCGCAGGAGGCATTGCAATATCCGGTCGACGAAGCCGAGGAATAAGCACGCCGCCAGCCGATCCTCTTGTTCACGCAGCCCGATCCGCGTCATAGCTGTCGAAGCCAAAGGGCAGTTCGTCCATGCGCGCCATACGGGTCAACTGGTTGCCGCCACTGACCGGCAGATTGAGGCCGGTAACGAAGCAGGGACCCGAGAGCCAGAGCACCGCGTCGGCATAGTCGCTTGGCAGGCCGACCCGACCCAGCGGAATTTCACGGGTGAACACTTCCTCGGCACCAGGGACAGCGAAGAGATGCGCGGCCAAGTCGGTCTTGATCGGACCTGGCTGGATCGAGTTCACACGAATACCGCGGCGGCCATATTCAAGGGCGGCATATTTGACGAGACAATCGGTGGCGGCCTTGGCGCAGGCATAGGCGAAATGGGGTTCGATCGGCTGCGCCGCGCTGTAGGAGGTAATCATAACGATCGATCCGCCATCGTTCATGATGGCAGCCATGTTCTTGATGAAGTGGACAGCCCCCAGATAATTGACGTCGAGCGCCTGCTGCAGCGCATCGGATGTTGCATCGGCGATCATGCCAATCATGGGCAGGCCAGCGGAATTAACGGCTATGTCGATGCGGCCGAAGCGACTTTCGATCTCTTTCGCCATCGTTTCCACCTGCAGGCGATCACCGATGTCACAGGCGATGGCATGTGCGCCGGTTTTGTCGGCCAGTGTTTGCAATGATGTGAAATTGCGCGCAGCGACGATGACCGTCGCACCGGCTTTGGTTAGCCCTTCGGCGATTGCCCAGCCCGTACCGCCCGCTGCCGAAGCGCCCATAACGACCGCTATTTTGCCATTCAAATCCATTGCTCTCTCCCTTATGTCATTGGCCCCGTCCCATCAGGGGTAGAGCGTCGTAGGATCGGTCTTCCTGCATGCCGCCAGCCACGCCCAGCGCGAACAATTGATCCATGTCGGCCGGGGCGGCATCCAGCGTGATCAAACTGTCCCAGACGAGTCGGCGGTGCACGATCTTCCATTCCCCACGGCGCCGTTCATAATTATCCAGATAGCGGCCGGTGACGAGGATATGCCGGACAACCGGCTGATCGACACGGTGATAGGCGAGGAAATAGAGTTCGCCATCCGCCCGGTCGCCGTCCAGCCTGTAAGAGCTGTTGCAGACATAATGGGCGGTCAGCGCAAAAGGGGCCATGATTTCCCCCTGCTTCGCGATGAAGGTCACAGCGCCATCGCAAAAAACGGCGCCATGATCATCGATAGCGTCGTCATGATAGACCGAGCGGAGCAGGTCCGGGTCGCGGCGATCGATGGCGCGGCAATAGCGCATGGCGAGGTCGCGCAGGGCGTCCTTTACCAGCAATGCATCGATGGCGGCCTCCCTGTCCATCAGGCTTATGCAGGGACCGCTTCGGTGAGCGCATGCTGGGCGGAGCGTGTGCCCGCGCGGCGACCGAACACGACGGCACTGCCGATGCTGGTCCCGCCACCGGCATAGCGCTTGCCATGGAAGCAACCCAGCACTTCGCCCGCACTGTAGAGGCCTTCGATCACCCGCCCCTTGGTGTCGAGTACCTCGCAGTCGAGATTGACGTCGAGGCCAGCGGCGGTGAAGCCGATGATCGCTGCGCGCACTTCCACAGCATAGAAGGGCGCGGTCTCGATCGGGGCCAGCGGGTGGCCGTTACCATCCTTGTGGAACAGGCGATCTGCGCCAAATTCGCGCGCATCGCGATTATAGATGCGGACGGTCTCTTCCACCGCTTCGGGGTCGAGCCCGGCCAGCCGCGCGACTGCGCCGATGCTGTCGGCGCGGTAGGCGACGCCCTTTTCGACCTCCCGGGTGATGGTGATTTCTTCCCAACTCGACGTCGCAAGGCCGCTATTATAAGGATCGGCATAGGAAAGGTCGTCGCCATTGGCGACCATGGTGGGATGATCGAAGATCGCCCAGCAGCGCTTGTCGGGTTGTTCGTTCATCAGGTAGCCGGTCACGGCATAGCTGTCCCATTCGGCCATGAAGCGCTTGCCATTCTTGTTTACCGCGATGACCCAGGGCGGCAGGAACGCTTCGACATAGCGGCTGTCGAAACACGGCGTAGGGTTGAGCAGGCCGGTGTCATGACCCGTGATCTGCGCACCGACGGACTGGCCCAGGGTGATGCCGTCGCCCAGGATGAAGGGCGCGTCGCGGTGAACTGCCCAGGTCCGGTCGCCATGATAGGCGGCGGTCGGATACCATTTCTCCAGCATATCGGCGCTGTTACCGAAACCGCCGGTGGCGATGACGACGCTCGGCGCGCGCAGGTGGGTGCCATCGGCCGTAATGCCCACGACCTTGCCGTCTTCAACGATCAGACCATCGACACGGGTGCCCAGCGCGCTCTCAACGCCGAGCGCGCCGGCGCGGTTGATCAGCGCATCGGCAATGCCGAGACCGAAGGTGCTGGACGTATGGCCCCGCTGGGTTTCGGTAATGTCGGAATGAACCAGCATGTTCGCCGGAAATTCCACGCCCTTGTCCTTAAGCCATTCCAGCATCGCTGCGCTTTCATCGCAATAATGGCGGATAAGGTCGGGACGTACCGCATGCTGGTTCAGTGTCATGATATAGTCGTAGGTGGCATCAGCGCTGTCGACGATGCCCTTTTCCTTCTGCGTGCTAGTGTTGCAAGCATAGACGACACCGGTTGAATTTCGGGTGGCGCCGCCCAGATGATCGTCAGCCTCCACCACCATGACGGTGGCACCCGCCAGCCGCGCCTCGATGGCGGCGGACATACCCGCTGCGCCTGATCCGATGATGATGACGTCGAAATCATGGGACATGATTTGTTTCCTTGTTAGGTTATCTGGTCGGGCGCTCAGGCGCGCACGGGAATGTCGTTCAGATAGACCGGGTCCTGCCGGTCGCGCCGGCCCGGCAGGTTGTAGTGCGCGACATAGCCCCCCTCGGTGATCCGGGTGCTGGGGCGGATGTCGTTCCATTCGTTGGTGATCTTGCGGCGCAGGATCTTCCATTGCCCGTCGCGCCGTTCGAACAGGTCGATGTAGCGGCCGCCGCAATAATAGTCGTGACAGCCGTCGATCGTGCCGTCAGCCGTAGCGCGCGCGGCATAATCGGGACCGAAAAAGCCGGTCACGGCCGCTTCGCCGCCGGGCGTGCGCTGATAGGCCCAGTAATAAGCTTCGGATGTCGCGAAATCGCCATCTACATCAATCGTGCAATGCGTGACGGTGTGCATACCATCCAGGATGCTTTCCTGTAGTGACGGGATGATCAGTTCGGCGAACTCTATAGCATTGCCCGAGAAGGCGCCATGATCGTCGGTGCCATCCGCATGATAGATCGTGCGCAGCAATTCCAGGTCGCACCGGTCGATGGCGCGGCAATAGAGTTTGAGGACATGTTCTATCTCTTGTCGGTCAAGCGCCAGGCGCAATCTGGCTTCAAGAGTGTCGTCCATGTCCATGCTCTCCCGACGGCTGTTGGTACTGGACCGCCTGTATATGATATGGTTGCATACTAGTGCGCTGTTGGGAAGTCGGGAAGTGATGAATGGCTTTTATTTCCCGGTGAATTCGGGGCGGCGCTTTTCCAGCACGGCGTGCACCGCTTCTCCGAAGTCTGCGGTGTAGGTGGCGAGCCCCTCATAAGCGACACCCGCTTCGAACACGGAACTGAATAACTGGCGCAGCGCGATGTTGGTCACCGACTTGGTATAACGGATCGCTGTCTGTGCGCCCCGCGCCAGTTTCTGGGTATATTTGGCGACATAATCATCCAGCTCTGCACCGGGCACGGCGAAGGTAATGAGATTGCAACGTTCCGCCTCGACCGCGCCGATCGCATCGCCGGTCAGCAGATAATGTTTGGCCTTGGTAAAGCCGATGAGTTGCGGCCAGATGAGCGCGCCACCATCGCCCGCCACCAAGCCCAGCTTTACGTGCGGGTCGGCAAAACGCGCGTGGTCGGCGGCAATCACCATGTCGCATAGCAACGCAATTGACGCGCCAAAGCCCATGGCATCGCCATTGACCTTGGCGATCACCGGCTTGGGGCAGTCGAGCAGTCCCATCACGATGCGGCGCATGCTCTTGGCTTCATGGACGAAAGGGACGCGGTTGCCCTTCACCTGTTGTTCCAGCCATTCGAAATCGCCGCCGGCGGAGAACGCCTTGCCCGCGCCGGTCAGCACGATAATATCGCTATCCGGATCGTCGGCGGCGTCGAAGAACACCCTTGCCATTTCCTCATGCAGCGCGTGGCTAACGGCGTTCAGCGTCTCCGGCCGGTTCATCGTGATGGTGAGCACGCGCCCGTCGCGGGCAAAGGTCAGCATGGAATAATGGTCGAAATTCATGTCGGCTCCTGGAACGGATGCGGCCGGGTAGGGCCGGAGGATCGTCGGCGCTGCGCGATCAGAACGCAACCTGCAGATGATCGAGCGCATGGATGGCGAAATGCGGAATGAACTGCGGTTGCGGATAGTCGGGCGAAAGCCGTAGGTTCGGCAGGCGTTCGAGCAGCCGGCGGATGGCAATCCGCATTTCGCCACGTGCGAGCTGGTTGCCTATGCAGAAATGAATGCCCCGGCCAAAGGCCAGATGGTTGCGCACGCCCTTGCGGGCCGGATCGAAATCGGCCGGACAGGTCCATTGCGCCGGGTCGCGATTGCCTGCGAGATAGCTGAGCATCAGCACCGCGCCTTCGGGCACATCGACGTCGCCGATTCGACTGGCTTGGGTGGCGACGCGCCACATATGGGGAACGGGCGAATGCGACCGTAGCACTTCTTCGATGAAGCTGGGGATGCGCGACGGATCGGCTTCGATTTCGGCCCGAAGCTCGGGCTTGGTCAGCAGCAACCACATGGCGGTGGTGATGCCGGTGGTGGTCGTTTCATTGCCCGCGACCAGCAGCTGATGGGCGACGCCGATCAGGGCGGGGTCGCTCAATTTCTCGCCATCGACCTCAGCATGGACGAGGCGGCTGAGCAGATTGTCGACCGGCGTGTCGCGGTAGGACACGGCGCGCGCATGGATATAATTCTGCATGTCTATCAAATGATCGGTGATCTCCAGTTCGCGATCGGGATCGAGCAGCGGATTGTTGCGCTCCACCGTGACGTCCGACCAGAGCTTGAACCGTTCGTAATCGGCGCGGTCGACGCCGAGCTGGTCGGCGATGATGTACATCGGCACCTTGATGGCGAATTCTGGCAAAAGGTCGGCATGGCCCTGCGGCAGGATGCCGTCGATCAGTTCATCGACCAGCGCCTCGATATAAGGTTCCAGTCCCTTGACGTAGCTGGGGGTGAATGCCTTTTCGACCAGCATGCGATAACTGCCGTGCTCGGGCGGATCATTGGTGACGAGGGTGTGCATTTCGGGGAAGCCGCGCTCGGCATAACGGCGCGCCACCTCCTGCGCGACCGGCGAATCATGACGGCCCACGACGACGGTCGTCTTGTTGGAGTAAAGGTCAGGTCGCGCGGAAATCTGGCCGATATCCTCGTATCGCGTGACAATATACATATTGGTGAGCGGGTCTTTGTAGACCGGCGATTCTGCAAGGAGGCGATCAAGGAATGGAAAGGGACAGCGCTGGATATCAGGCATGGCTAGACTGCCTGGGACGTCCTGTTCGATGATTGCCACGCTGCTCTCCTGTGATTATACGTTAATAGGATGCCAGCATATCAAAAGCTAGCGTACAGATCAATCGAGAGAGGAACGCCCATGCATGAACCATTGCAAACGCTGTTGGCGATTGAAGAGATCAAGCGGCTGAAGGCGCGCTATTTCCGGCTGATGGACTGCAAGGATTGGGAGGGATTCGCCTTGCTGTTTGCCCGCGATGCCGTGTTCGACGTTCGCGGCGCGCTAGAGGAAAACCCAGAGCAATCCGACCAAGAGCCGATTCGTGGTCGCAACGCTATCGCCGCTTATGTCAGTGTCGGGATCAATCCGATCACCAGCGCCCATTACGGGCATATGCCCGAGATCGAAATTCTGTCGGAAGATCGCGCCACCGGCATATGGGCACTGGCCGACATATTACGCATGCCACCGGGGGCACCGTTCGCGCGCTTCTACGGCTATGGTCATTATCATGAGACTTATGTCCGCGAGGATGGCGCCTGGCGGATCGATGAACTTAAAATCACACGGCTGATGGTGGAGACCCTCTGATGACGCTGATCCGTACGCCGATCCGCCAGATCGCCTATTTCGTGCCTGACGTCAAAGCTGCCGCCATGGCACATGTCAGCGCCTTTGGGTCGGGACCCTATTATCTTTCGGAGCATATACCGCTCAGCCTCTGCCGCCATCGTGGGCAGCCGGCCGAACTCGACCATAGTTCGGCCTATGGCCAGTGGGGCGAGGTCATGGTGGAATTCGTGCAACAGAATGATGGGGGGCCATCTGTCTTCCATGACCTCTATCCCGATGGCGGGCAAGGGATGCACCACGTCGCGCTCATCGTCGATGACATGCAGGCGGAAATGGCACGGTTCGAAGCGGCCGGGCACACGACCGCGCTCTATGCCGAAGTGCATTCAGGCGCAGGTTTCGCCATGATGGATTGTGTGGCGACGCTGGGGCATTTTGTCGAACTGTACGAGCCGACGCCGGTCTTGCTTGGCGTATATGATTTGGTTCGGTCGGCGGCCAAGGATTTTGACGGGAGCAACCCGCTCCGCCCCTTTGCCATCGCCTAGCCCGTTGCGGTCAATCCAAAAGCGCGCGAGGCCGGGCATCGCCCAATAACTGATTGATCTGCTTGAGCTTGGCGGTCAGGTCGGCGACCGCGTCCTTTCCCAGCTTTGCTTCAAGCAGATCATTCTGCTCGATCGTCGCGATGCGAAGGGGGGCACGCAGTTTCCGGCCCTTCTCGGTGAGGTGGACCATGATGACGCGGCGGTCGGACGCGACGCGTTTGCGTTCGACCACGCCGGCGCGCTCCAGGCGGGTCAGTGTCTGGCCGATCGTCGCCTTGCCGATTTCCAGTCGTCGGGCAAGGTCGACCTGCGAAAGCGGCTCGTCGAGCCAAAGCTCGCCCAGGACATAGGCCTGCGCCGGGGCGATGCCGGTGCCGGAAATGCGGGCCATATAGTCGTTCTGGGCAAAACGGGAAAACATTTGCGCCTGATAGGCCAAGCTGTCCTTGAATAGCGGAAAAGGCGCTTCGTCATTGGGCGGGGATGGATCGTCCTCTACCCTATTGGTGGCGCGCCCTTTAGCCATTCGTCATGTCCCTGTTCATTGTCTTCCCACCCGCGCCGTGACGGGGATGATGTCTTTCCTGAACCACCCCGTCCGGTCAAGCAATCAACTTTGCAGATGCGCGGTGGCCTTGGCCGCGATTTCACCCAGGTCACGCAGGCTGGGGTTGCGGCGCAAGGTCAAGCCACCATTTACCTGGAGGTTCTGGCCGGTCATGAAACATTCGTCGGACGCCAGCCAGACGACTGCTGCGGCAATGTCTGCACGAGTGCCTACCCGCCCCAGCGGATATTCACGCGTGAAGGCCGCTATCATTTCCGGATAGTCGAAGGTCGCGCCAGCCATCGGCGTTTCGGTCAGGCCGGGCGAGACGGAATTAGCGCGGATGCCGCGTGCGCCATATTCGTTGGCGACGGTGCGGATGACATGGTCGATCCCTGCCTTAGTTCCCATGTAGGCGGCGTGATTTTCCAGCATGATAGTCGCGGTGGCCGACGAGATCTGGATGATCGATCCGCCGGTTCCCATTGTGCGCAGCATCGCCTGGATGAAGAAGAACGGTCCTTTGAACTGGATAGCGAGGATTTTGTCGAGATCGGCCTCGTTCGTCTCTTCGGTAGACTTCAACAGGCCCCAGCCGGTAGCGTTCACGCCAATGTCGAGCTTGCCGAAACGCGCAACGGCGACGTCTGCAGCGGCATTGACCTGTTCGCTCGAGGTGATGTCGACGATAGCGATAGCGCCGTCGATTTCGTCCGCCAGCGCCTGCAATTCGGGTTCGTGACGACCGCCGACCACGACCTTACAGCCTTCGGTCGCTAGGCGCCGTGCGATGTCCTGCCCCATATTGTTTTTGCCCGCTGCGCCTAGCACCAGCGCCACCTTGCCTGTCAGTCTCATATCGCCTTATCCTCTTCCGTCGTTGTGGTTAGCATATATACTATAGTGTAGCATCCTAGTATAGGCGTGGCATTGTCAGTGCACATATGGGAGAAGAATCGCATGACTGGAAAGCTGGAGGGCCGCGTCGCCGTCATTACAGGTGGCGCGCGCGGGCAGGGCGAAGCGACGGCGCGGATATTCGCCGAAGAAGGCGCCAAGGTCGTGATTGCGGACATGCTGGAAGCCGATGGCCAAGCTGTCGCGCAGAGCATCGGCGAAGCTGCTTTTTTCCACACGCTCGACGTGTCCGAGGAAGATCAGTGGGAGGCGCTGTCGAAAGCGGTGACGGATCATTTTGGCGCCCCCGATATTTTGATCAACAATGCCGGCGTCGTGCATCCCGCCGGGATTCTGGACCTGACCAAGGATGATTTCGAACGCGTGCTGCGGATCAACCTGGTTGGCGCATGGTTGGGCATCAAGACGCTGTCGCCCGCTATGATTGCCCGGGGCAGGGGCTCGATCGTCAATATTTGTTCAACATCCGGCCTGTGGGGCATGAATGGCCTGACGGCCTATTCGGCGAGCAAATGGGCGCTGCGCGGGATTAGCAAGACGGCGGCCATGGAACTTGGCCATAAGGGCGTGCGCGTGAACGCGGTGTTCCCCGGTGGCATCAATACCGTCATGGGTAACGTCACCAACGAAGAAGCGTCGGAACTGTCCAAATATTATGTCGGTCAGGCGATCCAGCGCATCGGCGAGCCTGAGGAAGTGGCGCGCACCAGCTTGTTCCTGGCAAGCGACGATGCATCCTATGTCTGCGGCGCGGAAATTTCCGTCGATGGCGGCATGACGCTGGGCGTCTACACGCCGTTCCTGCCGGGCGCGCCGGCCTGACCGTTCCGGATAAGGGGCCGTCGGCGTGCCGACGGCCCCTTATCCGGGCTGTGTTTCCAGCGTGGCGCGGGCCATGGCGGCGATGCGGATCACGCGCTCCTGGCTGTGAACCATGACGCGGCTGGAGGCAGTGCCTTCAGCCGCGCGCTTCAATATTCCCTGCACCATCGCTGCATAGCGGAATTGCGCGAATGCGAGATACCAGTGCATATTTGGCTGTTCGACGCCGCGCCGGGCACAGTAACCGGCGACATAGGCCCCCATCGATGGGATGCCGAGTGAAGGAAGGTCCAGCCCCGAGAGGCTGGTTGCCGCCAGGCCGGAATCGGGGAGATCCCACCAAGCGCGCAAATGATGGGCAAGGTCGATCAGCGGATCGCCGAGTGTCGCCATCTCCCAGTCCAGCACTGCCACGATCTGCGGCCGGTCCGGATGGATGATAAGATTGGAGAGCCCATAGTCGCCATGGATGAGACAGGTCCGCTCCGTTTCGGGTAGATGCCGGGGCAGTTCCCTGATCAGCCAGTCCATATCGGGGATGGCCACCAGCGCGGCCTGCGCGTAGAGTTTCGACCAGCGGGAGAGGTTGCGGGCGGCATAGCCGCCGGAGCTGGCAAGGCCGCCGAGACCGATCGCCTGCGGATCGAGGTCATGGAGCGCGGCGAGGATGCGGTTCATATCGTCATAGACTGCGGCGCGATCCGTGGCAGGGACGTCGCCCATATCCGCTTCCCAGAAGATCCGGCCCGCGACATGGTCGACGATGTAGAATTCGGAACCGATGACGGCAATGTCGTCACAATAGAGATAGGTGCGCGGGACCGGGACGCCGGTGCCCGCCAGGGCCCTTACGACGCCGAATTCCCGATCGATCTGGTGCGCAGTGGCGACCAGTTCACCCGGTGGTTTGCGGCGCAGGACATAGGCCGCGCCCGGCCCGGTCAGGCGATAGGTCGGATTGGATTGGCCGCCCTTGAACTTGGTCGCGGACAGGCCGTGCCCCATATCTGGCAGTCTTGGCGCGAGCCAGTCGGCCAAGCGGTTCAGGTCGAGTGCGAGATGGGCGGGTGGGGCTTCCACGCCGCTAAATTGCTCCTGGCGTCCTGTCATGGTGCGGCATTCATCCTGGCCGGGCGATATTTGTCCAGTTCGGTGCGCGCGATGGCGCGGTTATGCACTTCGTCCGGCCCGTCACCCATGCGCAGCATCTGCATGCGGGTGAAGGAAAAGCCCAGACCATAATCGTCGCACAGGCCAGCTGCGCCATGTGCCTGCACCGCCAGTTCGGCGATGGAGCGGCCGATGCGGGTGGCGGCGACCTTGATCTGGCCGATCTCGCTGCGGGCCGCCTTGTTGCCGACCGTGTCCATCAGATATGCGGCATGTTGGGTCAGCAGACGGGCCATGTTGATCTGGGTCCGGGCGTCGGCAATGCGCTCCTGCCAGATAGACTGTTGCGCCAGCGGCTTGCCGAAAGCGACCCGCGACAGCAGGCGGCGGCAGGTCTGCTCCAACATTCGCTCGCACTGGCCGATGATCCGCATGCAGTGATGGATGCGGCCGGGGCCTAAACGGCCTTGCGAAATCTCAAACCCGCGCCCTTCGCCTAGGATCAGATTCTCGGCAGGCACGCGCACATGATCGAAGATCAGTTCGGCATGACCCTTGGGCTCGTCGAGATAGCCCAACACCGGCAGCGGCCGGACGCGGGTGATGCCGAGTGTGTCGACCGGCACCAATATCTGCGACTGCTGCAGGTGACGGGGCGCATCGAGATCCGTTTTGCCCATGACAATATAAACCTTGCAGAGCGGATGATAGGCGTTGGTGATCCACCATTTGCGGCCAGTGATGACATAGTCGCCGCCGTCGCGGATGATGCGGGTTTCGACGTTGGTGGCGTCGGACGAGGCAACGCCCGGTTCGGTCATGCAATAGGCAGAGCGGATTTCGCCGGCGAGAAGGGGTTTTAGCCAACGCTCCTTCTGCGCCGTGCTGCCATAACGGTCGAGCACCTCCATATTGCCGGTATCGGGCGCCGAGCAGTTGAAGACCTCCGACGCATAATGGACCCGGCCCATGATCTCCGCGATCGGCGCATAATCCAGGTTTGTCAGGCCCGCACCACGATCGCTATGGGGCAGGAACAGGTTCCAGAGACCTTCCTGCCGCGCCTTGGCTTTCAGCTTGTCCAGAATAGGGGGCATGTGGAAGCGTTCGGGCCCTTCATGCAATTGTCGTTCGTACAGCGCTTCGTTGGGATAGACATGAGCGTCCATGAACGCCTGGACGCGGGCTGCGACGGCGCGGGAGCTTTCGGTTTGATTGGGGATCATGATGCTTTCCTAGGGGCGTCCGCCATCGACGCGAATCAGCGTGCCGGTGGTGAAACGGCTATGATCGCTGGCGAGGTAGAGGATGGTGGTGACGATCTCTTCGGGTTCGCCGAAACGTTTCAGAACCGCAGGCGTTTTGGCCTCCTTGTCGGTCGGCCAGTGTCGGGAGACGTCGGTGCGGAAGGAGCCCGGCAATACCGCGTTGACGCGCACATACGGCGCGAATTCCTGGGCATGCGCGATGGTCATCGCATTAAGCGCGGCCTTGGCCCCGGCATAGGAGACGACTTCCGGCGTCGGCCGGACAGAGGCTGCGCTGCTGATATTGATGATGCAGCCGCCGCCGTCCGCGGCCATCCGCGTGCCGATCAGGGCGCTTAGCCGCATCGGCCCCTTGAAATTGAGTGCCAGAACCGCGTCCATCAGTTTCTCCGACGTGTCGAACGACGAAGCGGCCGCCGGCGATATGCCAGCATTGTTCACCAATATGTCGATCCGGCCGAAGTGGGCGTAGGCGCGCTGGACGACCGCCTCAATCTCTCCCCATCGTCCCATATGTCCCGCGAGCGCCAACGCGCGTCGGTCGCGTCCTTCAATCTCGCGGGCCACGCTTTCGCAGGTTGCCAGCGTCCGGCTGACGATGACGAGATCGGCACCCCGGTCGGCAAGGCCCAGAGCGATCGCGCGGCCCAAGCCACGGCTTCCGCCTGTAACGAGCGCCACTTTGCCGGTCATGTCAAAAAGGTCGGTCATTGGGTGACGCTACGATAATTGTACGGCGCATGACATATATAATGCGGTACCGTACTATATATGTCAAATGGGTTGAACCATGATCCTGCGCTGTTGCAGCGTAGATCCTCAACCGATCGAAAGGCCTTTAATGCTGGAAAACACGTTCTCACCGCGCGCACCTTATCCGTTGCGGATAAGTCTGAGTTTCCTGGTGCATGACGTGGCGCGCATGCGGCGAACGCGGCTGGATGCGGTGCTTCAGCCGGTGGGCCTTACACGCGCGCAACGCTGGATCCTGATCCAGTTGTCGCAATATGGCGAGGAGGGCGTCAGCCAGGCCTTACTCGCGGAGAATATGCATGCCGGACCGGTGTCGCTAGGCGAGAAGCTGCTACTGCTAGAAGCGCTGGGCTATGTGGTGCGGATGCGCGGGAGCCTCGACAGACGACAAAAGCTCGTTCGGCTGACCGATGCGGGCTATGATGCGCTCAATCAATCGACTCGCCTTACCAAAGGGTTCAACGATGCCGTTCTGGCCGGTGTTTCGCCGCACGAAATCGACATTGCTGAGCGGGTGTTAAGTGCCATGCATGCAAACCTGATCGCGATGGGCGATCCGGGGCAGGACCTGAGATGAAATTGGTCACATCCTTATAATGTGCTACCATACCATATTGACATTGGAGTGATGATCGCTAGCCTGCGCGCACACGCACAGAATTTCGAAATGGTGCAGACACCCTATTCGGAACCGTAAGGAGAGTTACGCAGATGGCATCCAATATAACCGTGGACTGGCCTGAGGACAGCATCGCATTGGTGACGGTGGGCGATGGCGGCGCGGCGAATCACAACACGACATGTGCGACGGTTTCAGCGCTGGCCGACGCGCTGGAAGGCGCAATCGTGGAGGGCGCGCGCGTATTTGTGCTGGCGTCGTCCGTGGACGGCCACTGGCTGGAGCATGCCTATCTCGACGATATTGTGAACTTGGTGGAGGGACGCGCAGCGTCGGGTGACCCGGCCGGCTGGTTCCGCTGCCTGCAAATCCTCAATCGCGGCAAGGCCGTGGCGATCGCGGCGATCAGCGGCGACACGTCCGGCGGGGGCTGTGAGTTGGGCTGGGCCTGCGATCTGCGGGTGGCCGAAGAAGGCGCGCGGTTCAGCCAGCCCGAAGTCATCATCGGCGCAGGCACCGGCATCGGCGGCACATCGCGGCTGATGCGGCTGATCGGGCGGACGGTGACGGCGGAGGTCGTGCTCACCGGGCGGCCGCTGACGGCGGAGCGCCTGTATGAACTGGGCGGCGTCAACAAGGTGGTGCCCAAAGGCGACGCTGTGGCAGAGGCGCTGGCGCTGGCGCGCGAGATTGCGGCGCTGCCGCCGCAATCGGTGGCCGGCATGAAGCAGATGCTGGGTGAAGCGGAAGATCTCAACCAGAGCGACGGCATCGAAAACGACCAAAAGATCAGCCAGACGCTGTTCGCAAATCCCGACAGCGTAGCGAGCATGAAGGCGATTCAGGCGCGGTTCGACGCGGGCGAAAGTATGGACGCGGTCTACTGGGCACAAGGCTGACGAATTTTCAACGGATCTTAATATCAGGAGAGCGGCGATGGATTTGGGACTTGCAGGCAAGAAGGTCATTCTGGGCGGAGCGACGCGCGGGATCAGTCGCGAGACGGCCAAGCTACTGGCTGCCGAGGGCGCAAGCCTGGGGCTGTTCTCGCGCAACGGCGATGCGCTGGATGATCTGAAGGAAGAGATTGGCGGGACGGTCGAGACCCAGGAGTTCGTACTGGAGGACCGCGAGGGCTACAAGGCGATGCTGACGGGTCTCGCCGACAAGCTCGGCGGTTGCGACATCTTCATTCATTCGATCAGTTCGTCGGGCGCCCAAGGCTCGGGCGACTGGGACGAAAGCTACCGGCTCGACATGCTGGGCGCGGTCGACGCGTGCGAAGCACTGGAACCCTATCTGGAGAAGTCTTCGGCAGGTTCGATCATCCTGATGTCGAGCACGGCGGCGCTGGAGACATTCCTGGTGCCGCAGGCGTTCAACGCGATCAAGGCGGCGGTCATCACTTATGGCAAGCAGCTGAGCCAAGCCTGGGCACCCAAAGGCATCCGCGTCAACATGGTCTCGCCCGGCCCGATTACTTATCCGGGCGGCAACTGGGAAGCGGCCAAGGCGCTGGCGCCCGACCTTTATGCAGGCATCGTCGGCCAGATCCCGATGGGCCGGATGGGCGCGGCGGACGAGGTGGCCAAGGCCATCGCGTTCCTGGCAAGCCCGGCGGCCAGCTACATCACCGGGAGCAATCTCGTAATCGACGGAGGCTTCACCAAGCGCGTCCAGTTCTGAACGCCAGTTCTGAACAGGCGCGCGTCGGGAGTAAGGCATATGGCTACTAAGGCACGCTATGCGGAAATCCGCTTCAACGACAGGCCGATCAAGGGGATGCGGCCCGATCCCGAGGATCTGGTGCTGGAGCCGGGCGAAATCACGGCGGATTACGAGAAGAAGTCGCCATACCGGCTGAACGACCTCTACCCTGACATCGCCAACTATCGCGCCGTGTCGGTCCGCCCCTTCATCGACCCGGCGGAGAAGGCCCGCGAGGAAGAGAAGCTGTGGAGCAAAGTTTGGCTGCTCGCGGGCATATCGAGCGACATTCCCGAGGTGGGCGACTGGTTCCGCTTCGACATCGGGCCGCAGTCGATTATCATCGCCCGCGGCAAGGAGGGCGAGGTCAACGCCTTCTATAATGTGTGCAAGCATCGCGGCAACGAACTGGTGCAGGATGATTTCGGCAAGGGCGCAACGTCCTTCACCTGCATCATGCACAGCTGGCGCTACAATATGGCCGGTAAGAATGTCCGCGTCACCGACCGCGAGACCTTCGGGCCCGAGGCGCTGTGCCAGAATCTGGATCTGACGCCGGTGCATGTGCGCGACTGGGGCGGCCTCATCTTCGTCAACATGGACGCGGACCCGATGCCGTTCGAGGATTATTATGCCGATCTTCTGCCCATGCTCGCTTCCTACAGAATGGACGAGATGCATGTGGTCAAGGACCTCAGCATCGAGGTGCCGGCGAACTGGAAGACGATGTATTCGGTCTTCAACGAGAATTATCACGCGCACGCCACGCATCCACAGATCAAACCCTATGTCGACGATTATAACGTCCAGTACGACCATTATCCCAATGGCCATAACCGGCACCTGTTCCCGGTGGCGGTGGTTTCGCCACGCTGGCCCGACACCCGGTTTCTCAATGCCGGCCTCGCTTTCATGATGCAGGAGGCGGGCATCAAGCCGGTCGGGTTCAAGGGCGACGCGCGTCATGTGCGGCGGGCGATCCAGGCGGCCAAGCGCAAGCCTGACAATGTCTACGGCATGGACTTCACCGGCTTTACCGACAACCAGTTGACCGACGACTGGAACCCCTCGCTCTTTCCGAATGTCACGCTCAACATGCATCCAGAGGGCATTTTGCTGCAGCGCTTCCGCCCGCACCCGACCGACCCGGAAAAGGGCTACAACGACGTGATCGTGCTGTCCGCCAAGGTCGGCGAGGGCCGTCGTCCCCCCGCCTATATGGGCGTGGAGGACCATGTCGATGTTTCGGGCCAGATCCGCCCGCCGCGCCGTCGCACTACCCATGACGACCCCCAAGGCGGCGAAGTGGTCGAACAGGACATCGCCAACATGGTCACACTCCAACGCGGCATGCACTCCAAGGGCCTCAACGACACCATTGTGTTCTCCGAGCAGGAAAAGCGCATCCAGCAGTTCCTCGCGGAGAAGGATCTCTATCTGAACGGCAAAAAGGGCTGACATCTTCGGGCGTCCAGGGGACTTTTTTACCCCGGACCGCTTGAGGACGAAGTATCAGGGCGGCGGACGGTTCGATAGGATCGTCCGGCGCCCTATTTCATGGCACGCGCATAACCGCGCGGCGATAGGAGCGCCAGGCAAGATAGAAGAGGGACCAGGCTATCGGTCCGGCGACCAGCGCGATCGACAGCATGGCGCTACCCAGGCCTTTGGGTCCGGGGAAATAGGTCTTGGCCAGCAGGGCGACGAGATAAGCGCCAAGGCTGAGGCTGACGATATTGTTGCACAGCTGGATCGAGGCCACGAGCCGGCCGCGCGTCGCCGGGGCAGATGTCAGCGGCACGGTAATCGAGGGTAGGGCGTTTATCGCGCTCAGCAGGCTAAAGCCTAGGGCTATCAGGATCGACGCGATGACCAGCTTAGCCTGCATCAACGCCGCCACGAACAAAATGAGGCCCACCGGAATCAGGATGAGAGGGACGAACAGCAGAAGATCGCGGCGACCGGAGCGCGCAATCCGCTGGGACAAGGTGGGGATTGCCATGGTCAGCACAACCCCGAGGGCGAGCGCGGTGGAAAAGACATAGCCGGCCTGGGATGCGCTGATCCCCTGGCTGCGGACGAGATACGTCGGATACCAGGCCAGCGCGCCATAGAGGATCATCCCCAATATGGCGTTGCCCAAAAAGAAGCAGGTGTAGAAGCGGGTTGCGTCGCTGCGGCGGTCGAAGATGCCATAGGCTGACGCGGATGCGTTGCCGGACGTCGGCGCATCTTCCATCGTGCCGCGCTTGGGCTCGCGCAATGTAAGCATGGCCACCAGGGCGATGGCAAAGCCGGGGAGCGCAACCAGTGTAAGCGTCAGTCGCCAAGCGGGCAGAGTTCCGATTACCGGTAGAAAACGTAAGCCGCCGCTCTGCGCCAGATCGATGGCGGCGGCGCCGACAACATAGGCCAGCATGACCCCGGTCGTGCCAGCGGCGATGAAGACCGAACTGGGCGCTGCGCGCCTGTCGCGGCGAAACAGGTCGCCGATCAGGGAAATGGCAACGGGCGACAGCACGGATTCACCTATGGCCAATCCCATACGCATGATGAACAGCATTGCAAAGGATGTCGCATAGCCGGCCAGGAATGTGGACAGGCTCCACAGCAGGACGCCGACCACTAGCAGCCCCTTGCGATTGCCGCGATCGACCAGCCATGCCACCGGCAGGCCGATGACCGAAAATAGGATCGCGAAGGCCGGGCCGATCAGCAGGCCCATCTGCAGATCGGTCAGACCTAGATCTGCCTTTATCGGCTCGACGAGAAGGGTGAGGATCAGCCGGTCGATATAGGAGATGACGTAGAGGCTGGCGAGAAGCCCGACCGCAAACCATGGTTTGGAGTTAGTCATGGCGCTTAGAGATCGATTTCGAGATCGTCGGCGACAATGCGTGTTTGATAGAGTGTGAGGCCGTTCGGAGTAAGCTGCGACAAGGACCGTCCATCTTCCAGACTGAAGCGCGCACCATGGTGCGGGCACATGATGAAATTGCCCCGGACGCGCCCGCCGTCGAGCGACAGCCGCTGGTGTGGGCACATTTCATCCATCGCATGGATACCCGCCGCGCTGCGGCAAAGAAGGATCTTGCGGCCGTCTGCGGTGACTACGCGGGCACCGCTTTCCGGGACGTCAGACAGAGGAATACGTATCACATGCAGGGCCTTTCCAGCTATCAATCACTTGCTAAATGCCCGCGTTCAGTGTGCATGACAATAAGTAACTTGCATAACGTACGGCAGCGCACTATCTGCGTTGAAGGGCTCCGATTGAGCGAAGCCTGACCCGCAGACCCCCGTGTTGGCTGCAAGAATCATGCGAGGCTGTAGCCTCGAACAGGTGAGGTGCATGACGAACTTCGGTATCTCGCGCTTTGGCGCCTATATTCCCCGCCTACGACTGGATCGCGCGGTCATCGCCGCCGCGCATGGCTGGATGGCGCCGGGCCTGAAGGGGCAGGCCAAGGGTAGTCGCGCTTTTACGAGCTGGGACGAAGATGCGATCACCATGGGCGTCGAGGCGGCGCGGGATGCGCTCGGTTCAAGCGATGTTGCCGCTATCAGTGCAGTGCGCTTGGCATCGACCAGCCTGCCTTACGCCGACCTTCAGAACGCGGCTATCGTAGCTCGGGCTGTCGGGACATCGGCTGCTGTGGCCAGTTCGGACTCCGCCGGATCGCAGCGGGCGGGCACATCGGCTTTGCTTCAGGCGCTTAAGGGCAGCGAAACGAGCTTGGTGATCGGTTCGGACAATCCCTTCGGCAAGCCGGCCAGTGTGCAGGAAATCGCGTTCGGCGCAGGCGCTGCGGCATTCGTCGTATCGGATCGGGATGTGGTTGCGCGATTGGTCGGGTCGGCTACCGTTACAAATGTATTTGTTGATCATTTCCGTTCGTCGGACGTCCAGAGCGACTATGTCTGGGAAGAACGCTGGGTTCGTGATGAAGGCTATGCCAAGATCGTGCCTACGGCCGTCAAGGCTGCGCTGGCGGACGCGCAACTGGCGATCGGCGACATCCAACATTTCGTCATGCCGTCCTATCTTAAGGGCGCGGCTGACGCTGTCGCCAAAAAGCTGAAGTTCGAAGGCGCCGTCGCGGGGGGTCTGGAAAACGGGGTCGGCTATGCCGGAGCCGCGCATGCGCTGCTGATGCTATGCGCCACGTTGGAAAAGGCACAGCCGGGCGACCGCATCCTGTTGGTTGGTTTTGGTCAAGGTGCTGACGTGATGGTCTTCCAAGCGACCGATGCAATCATTTCGGCCCGTCCGGCACGCGGCGTTGAAGGTTCCGTGGCCGATGCGTTGCCGACCGACAGCTATCTGCGAATGCTGTCTTTCGCCGGTGGTCTGGAGGCCGAATGGGGCATGCGCTCGGAAAAGAACGCGAAGACCGCGTTGACCGAACAATATCGCTCTGCTGACCAGCTGGAGGGCTTCAATGCCGGCCGCTGTGGCAACTGTGACACCGTCCAGTTCCCGCAGCTGCAATATTGCGTCCGCTGCCATGCGCCAAGTGAGCAGTTCAGCGATGTACCGCTGCGCGACGAGCAGGCCGAGGTCTTGACGTCCACCGCCGATTGGTTGTCCTATCATCCATCGCCGCCACTGTGGGTTGGCTTTGTGCGCTTCGAAAGCGGCGCGCGCATGTTGATGGAGATGGTGGACATCGGCAAGGATGGCATCGACACTGGCGCGAAACTGCGGATGGTCTACCGGATCAAGGAAAAGGACCGGCAGCGAGGCTATAACCGGTATTTCTGGAAATCTACGCCGATCGCGGCGGCTTGAGGAGCAACACATGGCTACGGGTATCAAGGACAAGGTCGCCATCCTGGGCATGGGTTGTTCCAAGTTTGGTGAACGCTGGGACGCCGGGTCGCCCGAACTGATGAAGGAAGCGTTCGAGGAGGCGCTGGCGGACGCCGGAATCGAACGCAAGGAGATCGAGGCGGCCTGGTTCGGTTGCTGGGGTGACGGCATCAATGTCGGCAACTCCTCCATCCCGGCCGCGATGGCTTTGCGGCTGGAGGGCATTCCGGTGAGCCGGGTTGAGAATATGTGCGCGACAGGTACCGAGGCGCTGCGTGGCGCGGTCTATGCTGTCGCGTCCGGCGCGGTCGACATCGCGCTCGCCATCGGCGCCGAAAAGCTAAAGGATACCGGCTTTGGCGGCCTTCCGCCGCCATTCAAGGGCACGTTTAATGACATGTGGATGCCCATGGGCTCCGCACCGGCTGGCTTCGCCCAGCTCGCGCCCTATTATCGTTCCAAATACGGAACATCCAAAGAGGATCTGAAGCGGGCGATCAGCCATGTGTCGTGGAAGAGCCACCAGAATGGCGTTCACAGCCCCAAGGCGCATTTCCAGAAGGCCGTGCCGATGGAAACGATCATGAACGCGCCGATGATTTCCGACCCTTTGGGCCTGTTCGACTGTTCAGGCGTATCCGATGGGTCGGCCTGTGCTATCGTCACCACGCCGGAAATCGCACGCGCGCTAGGTAAGAAGGATCTGGTCACGGTCAAGGCGCTGCAACTGGCTACAAGCTCCGGCCGCGAGACCCAGACGAACGACTGGGACGGCAGCTATGTCGCCACGACCCGCGTCGCCGCCGCGCGCGCCTATAAGGAAGCCGGGATCACCGACCCCAAGACCCAGGTATCTCTGAGCGAGGTGCATGACTGTTTCTCGATCACCGAACTGGTGACGATGGAGGATCTGGGCTTTTCCGACGACGGGCGTGCCGTGTTCGACATTCTGGACGGTCGTTACGATGCGACCGGGGCGATGCCCTGCCAGATCGACGGTGGCCTGAAATGCTTCGGCCATCCCATCGGTGCCTCCGGCCTGCGCATGGCCTATGAGGTCTACAACCAGCTGCTGGGCCGGGCCGGCGCGCGCCAGTTGTCCAGCCCTTCGATCGGGATGACCCATAATCTGGGGGGCGTTCCCTATCAGGGCATTGCGGCCATCTCTGTGCTGGGCCTTGCCTGATGCCGGGTCTTTGGTTTGATGAGCTAACCGTGGGGATGGTGTTCAACCATCCCATCCGCCGGACGGTGACCGAGACTGACAATCTGTTGTTCTCGGCCATGACGCACAATCCCGCCCAACTGCACCTGGATGCCGAATATATGAAAGGGACGCCCTATGGGCGGCTGCTCATGAATTCGGCCTTCACTTTGGGCTTGATGGTGGGCATTTCAGTCGGCGACACGACGCTGGGTACCGCAGTCGCCAATCTGGGCTGGGACGAGGTCCGCTTTCCCAATCCCTTGTTCGCGGGCGATACCATTCATGTGGTGTCCGAGGTGATCGAATTGCGCGAATCCAAGTCCCGCCCTGACCAGGGCATCGTGACCTTCCTGCACACCGCCTATAACCAGAAGGATGAGCTGGTGGCGTCGTGCAAGCGCTCCGGGCTGCAGCTCAAGAAGCCGGCCGCCGTATGACCCTGCCAATCCGGTCCTTCCTGTTCATTCCAGGCGACAGCGAGAAGAAGCTGGGCAAGGTCGATGGCGTCACCGCCGACGCCTTCATCCTCGATCTGGAGGATGCCGTCGCGGTCGCGCGCAAGCCGGTCGCGCGGCAAATGGTGCCCGCCTTCATCAAGGAGCGGCCCCGCGATACACGCAAGGCGCAGCTTTGGGTGCGGGTCAATCCACTCGACACGCCCTGGACGCTGGAGGACTTGGCGGCAATCGTGCCGGCCGCGCCCGATGGCATCATGCTGCCGAAGGTCGACGGGCCGCAGGACGTTGCGCAGGTCGGCCATTATCTCAGCGCCTTGGAAACGGCCTCTGGCATCGAGCCGGGGTCTATCAAGATCTTGCCCGTCGCGACCGAAACCGCGGTCGCGCCTTTTCGGCTGGGCGACTATGCCGCAGCGAAACTGGAGCGGCTCTATGGCCTGACCTGGGGGGCGGAGGATCTGAGCTCCGCGATCGGCGCGAGCGGCAATACCGACGCCAGCGGCGAATGGACCCTCACCTACAAAATGGTGCGATCCCTGACATTGCTAGGCGCGCATGCCGCGGGCCGCGAGGCGGTCGATACGCTCTACGTCGATTTTCGCGACCCCGAAGGGCTGCGCGCATCGTGCAAGGCCGCGCGGGCGGAGGGTTTTTCCGGCCGGGTGGCGATTCATCCGGCGCAGGTGGACATCATTAACGAGAGCTTTTCTCCCTCATCCGACGAGGTGGATTTCGCCCGCCGGGTGGTCGACCTGTTCGCTGCCAATCCGGATTCGGGCACATTGGGACTGGACGGAAAAATGCTGGATATTCCGCACCTCAAACAGGCGCAAAAGACGATAGCGATGCATGAGGCGCGACATGGCTGAATTTTTCCACAACCATAACGGCGGGCGCGGAATCTTCTCGGCCGAGCATGAGCAGTTCCGCGAAACGGTCGCCCGTTTCGTCGACGAGGAATTGGTGCCAGGCCATCCGCAATGGGAGAAGGACGAATGCGTCCCGCGCGAGATCTGGAAACGCGCTGGCGAGGTCGGCATTCTCTGCCCCAATGTGCCCGAACAATATGGCGGCTTTGGCGCGGACTGGCTCTACAATGTCGTGATTATCGAGGAACTGGCGAAGAAGGGCATTACCGGCCCCGGCTTCATGGTGCATTCCGAAATGGTCGCGCCCTATATTCTTCAGGCCGGTACCGAGGAATTGAAGCAGGAAGTCCTGCCCAAAATGGTGTCGGGTGACATCATCGGAGCGCTGGGGCTTACCGAGCCGGGTGCCGGATCCGACGTCAAGGAAATCCGCACCCGCGCCACCCGCGAAGGCGACGATTATGTCCTCAATGGGCAAAAGGTCTATATTTCCAATGGGCAGCTTGCCGACGTGATGGTCACGGCGTGCAAGACGGATCCCAAAGCGGGCGCTAAGGGAGTCAGCCTGATTGCGGTCGACACGCATCAGCCTGGCTTCAGGCGCGGCCGCAATCTGGAGAAAATCGGCCTGAAGGCGCAGGATACTTCCGAAATCTTCCTGGAGGATGTGCAGGCCCCCGGCTATCGGCTGCTTGGCCAGGAGGGCGGTGGCTTCGGCATCATGATGGGCAAGCTGGCCCAGGAGCGGCTGACACAGGCCGTGCGCAGCGTGTGCGTGGCCGAGGCAGCGATCCAGTGGACCGTCGACTACACCGCCGAGCGCAAGATGTTCGGCCAGATGCTATCGGATTTCCAGAATACCCAGTTCGTCCTGGCGGAACTGTCTGCCGAAGTGATGGCGGCGCGTGTCTTCACCGACTGGTGCATCAAACGGTTCATGGAAGGCGAACTGACGGGCGTAGAAGCGGCCAAGGTTAAGCTGGTCGTCACGAACCTGCATGTGAAGGTGGTCGATCAGTGCCTCCAGTTCTTCGGCGGCTATGGGTACATGACCGAATATCCGATCGCTCGGGCGTATATAGACGCACGCATTGTCCGCATCGCTGGTGGCGCGGCAGAGGTGATGAAACAGATCATCGGGCGCGATTTGTTCAAAAAATAAGCGCCGTCGGCCGTTTATGGCACGGCAGGGACAACTAGGAGAGGGTGATGGGCAAGCTCGACGGCAAGACTGCGTTGGTGACCGGTGCGTCGAGAGGAATCGGGCGCGCGATCGCGATGCGGCTGGCGGCCGACGGCGCCATGATCCTCGTGCATTATGGCAGCGCGCAGGGTGCCGCAGAAGAAACACTGGCCGTGATCCGACAGGCGGGCGGCATCGGGATGCTTCTTGCGGCCGACCTGTCATCTCTTGCGGGAGTTGATCAGCTTGTGGCCGGGTTGCGGACGCAACTTGACGGTCAACCGCTGGATATCCTGGTCAACAATGCCGGGGTCGGGGCAGGCGGTACCATTCTGGACACGGAAGAGGCCAGTTTTGACCGCCTGTTCGCCGTTGACGTGAAGGCGCCTTTCTTCGTGACCCAACGCGTCCTGCCGCTGCTTGTCGATCACGGCCGCATCATCAACATCTCCTCGGTCGTATCGATGGCGGCCTATCCCACGACGATTGCCTATGCGGCGGCGAAAGCAGCGCTCAATTCCATGACCGTGTCGCTGGCCAGCGGTCTGGGGCCGCGCGGCATTACGGTCAATGCGGTCGCGCCTGGCGCTACCGCGACCGATTTCCTGGGGCCGATGCTCGACGATCCCGCCATTGTCGGGATACTGGAAGGCGCCAGTGTATTCGGGCGACTGGGGCGGCCGGAGGACATCGTCGGCGTCGTCGCCTTCCTCGCCGGGCCGGATGCGGCCTGGGTGACGGGACAGATCATTGCGGCGAGCGGAGGCATGCACCTTTGACAAAGGGTTGAAGAGGAGAGGATATATGGACGATCTTCTGATCGTGTTGTCGAACCCGAACGACGGGCGACACGAAGACTTCAACGACTGGTACAGTAATGTCCATGTCCGCGACGTGATGCGGTTGCCAGGTTCGTCGGCCGTGCAGCGCTTGCGGTTGACGCCTGAGCAGGTCCGGGATGGTGCCGACGTCGTGGCGGATCGGGCCTTCGAGTATCTGGCCGTCTATGAATGTCACGACATAGAGCGGTTGAGCGCAGGCCATGCCCCGGTATTCACACCGATGATGCTGATCAGCGACAGTTTCTGCTTCACCATGCGTGAAGCCTATTACACGCCCCATGTGCATCGGCAGAAGGCGGGTGCGGCGATCCATGACGGCGATTATGTGCTGGAGCGGATTTCCGTCGATGCAGCGCCGGATTTTATCGCTTGGTACGATGCCGTGCGTATGCCCGCTTTGATGAACTTGCCAGGCGTCGTGTCCGGGACGTTCGCGTCAATGTCGTCGCACCAGATGCTCGAACCGCATGCGGATTCTCGCCATATCGCACTCTATCGGACGCAGGACCGGGTGGCGACTCTTACGGACTGGGGTAGCGTGCCCGCGCTACCGGCGGGATCAAGCGCACTGGTGTCCTGCTACGCGCCACTGATTCCGCGCTGGACGGCGGGGGATGTTGTGAATCCATCGCCAGAGGGCCGTGCCGCGGAAGCACGGGCGCGGATCGCACTGGGCGATAGGGTGCATCCTGCTTTTCCCCGGGGGCTGGCGGCGCTCTGATCCGTCAGCCGTCCTGACAGATCGGATAGTCGGTATAGCCCTTTTCCTCGCCGACATACGCATAGTCAAAATTGGCGGGCGCCAACGGACTGCCATTGCGGAAGCGGGTGACGAGATCCGGGTTGGCTATATAGGGACGGCCGAAGGAAATGGCGTCCGCCTTCCCGGTGGCAATATAGCTACCGGCGGTCTCCGCGTCGAAGCTGCCATTCTGGATGATCGTGCCGCCGAACACGGCTCGCAGCCGCTCCATCACCGGATAGTCGGGCTTTTCCATGAAGCCCGATGCGATCGGCTCGATCAGGTGGATGTAGGCGAGGCCATATTCATTGGCCAGCGCGCCAATCGCTTCGGTCAGCGCGCCGGGATTATCATCACCCATACCCTTGCGTTCGCTAGTCGGACTGACACGCAGGCCGACACGGCCCGAATCGATCTGGGCGATTACCGCCTCGATAATTTGCCTGAGGAGGCGAATACGGTTCTCGACGCTGCCGCCATAGCTGTCCTCTCGTCGGTTGGTCTTCGACTGCAGGAACTGGTCGATAATATAGCCGTTCGCACCGTGAATTTCGGCGCCGTCGAACCCGGCCGCCCTGGCATTGGCCGCGCCCCTGCCATAGGCGGCGATCACCTGATCGATGTCCGCCTGCGTCATTTCGCGCGGGACGACATAGGCCTTCATGGGCAGGAAGCCGCCGTCATAATCGTCCGGCGGGGGGGCCATGGTTTCCCCTTCGCCAGCGATAGCGGAAGGGCCGATCGGCTGTTCGCCACCGAGATAATCGGGCAGAACCAGCCGTCCCATGTGCCAGAGCTGGCAATAGATACGCCCGCCCGCTGCATGCACGGCGTCGGTCACGCCCTGCCAACCTGTTACCATGGCGTCCGACCAGATGCCGGGTGCCCGGTACCAGCCCATGCCGAGAGGATCGACCGCCGTAGCCTCCGACACGATAAGGCCCGCATCGGCACGCTGTGCATAATAGGTGCCCTGCAAGGTCGTCGGCACGCTGTTTTTATCCGCACGGGCGCGCGTCAGGGGCGCCATGACGATGCGGTTGGGGCATTCGAGCGTGCCGATGGCAATCGGCTGGAACAGGGCATCTAGGGACATTATTGACCAATCATGGAAGCAAGAGGGCGGGGCGGCAAGGGATCATCCTCGCCACCCCACTTTCGGTCTGGCGATCAGGGATCGAGCCATTCGCCCGGATTGATGCCGGCGTTCGACCGCGCGAACTTCAGGATCTTCGACACGCGCTCGCCGAGCACGGTCGGATCCTTCGACGCTTCACAGCTTGGGCCATGCTGCCAGCTTTCCGCGACGGTGATGCCGTAGCCCCATACTTCGAAGACTCGGCCGCTGACATAACTGGCCTCCGGGCTGGCGAGCCAAGCAACGAAACCCGCGATCCATTCGGGATCCCGACGCTCCAGTTGCTCGGGCGTCCATTCGCGCAAACCTGCGGTCATACGCGTTTCGGCGCGCGGTGCGATGGCGTTGACGGTCACGCCGATGCGGCTGAGTTCGCGGGCTGCAACCTGGCTGAAGCTGGCGATGCCGCCCTTGGCCGCAGCGTAATTCGCCTGGCCGATATTGGCGTACAGCGCGGAGTGGGATGTCGTGTTGATAACGCGTGCGTCAGGCTGGCGTCCGGCCTTGCTTTCGGTGCGCCAATAATTGGACGCATGATGGGTTGGCGCAAACGTGCCCTTCAGGTGGACTTTGACGACGATGTCCCATTCGTCTTCGGTCATGTTCACGAGCATACGATCGCGCAGAATGCCCGCATTGTTGACGAGAATGTCCAGCCTGCCGAAGGTGTCGACCGCCTGCTGGACCATTTCGCTGGCATTGGCCCAGTCGGACACATCGCCGCCGTTAACGACGGCTTCGCCGCCCTTGGACTTGATCTCGGCGACCACTTCCTGCGCGGGCGACAGATCGGCGCCCCCACCCGAAGCGTCACCGCCCAAATCGTTGACGACGACCTTGGCGCCTTGTTCGGCCAGTTTCAGGGCATAGGTACGTCCTACGCCGCGACCTGCGCCGGTGACGATGGCGACTCTCCCCTCAAGCAAACTCATGATTTTTACCTCACTGTTGTAGAAAAATAGATTGCGACGCCTAGAAGGTGACGCGTGTTCCGGTGGTGGTAGATCGTTCGATCGCCGCGATTAGACGGTGGCGCCTCACCGCATGGTCAAAGGTTGGGCAGGTGGATGTGCCGCTGCGCAAGTCGTTCGCGAGCCGGGCATAGGCCTGCGCGACATTTTGCGCGAAGATCGGCAGATCGGGGGTCCATTGATATTCTGCGGGAATTTCGAGCGCGACGACCGCTTGGTCCTCGCTCTGTGCTCCATACAGCGTGAGGGGGAACATCTGGGCATGGCCAGCATCGGCGGTCGCCACAATGTCGCCTTTCGTACCGTTAATTTCCCAGCGGAAATTGGTGCCGCGCGACACGCCGCCACGATAATGGATAGCGGCTATAGCGCCGCCCTCCAGCACGCCCGAAACCACGATCTGATCTTCCGCCGTCATCGGCAGTTGCGTGCCATCGGGTACCACCGTGACGCTATCCCGCTGGCTGGCGAGCGTCGCGGTCAGCGACGTGAATTCACCCAGGCACATCGCTACCGCGTCGACCGTATGGCCAAAGGGGATTGTCAGCAGGGTCGCGCCATTGGCCTTGTCTGCGGTATAGGCATTGGGCTGGTCGACATATGCACCCCAGTTCATGCCCGATCCGACCAGCGTGGTAGACAGCACGTCCCCGACATAGCCTTGATCGATCAGGGCGCGCACATAGTTGAAGCTGGGTGCGGAGCAGGCCTGAAGCCCAACGGCGCCGACGACACCCTTGGCCTTTGCCAGCGCGGCAAGCTGTTCGGCTTCGGCAAGGCCATTGCCCAAAGGCCATTCGCAATAGACATGCTTGCCCGCCGCGATCGCGGCGCTGGCTAGTTCGAAATGGTGGGGCACTTTGACGGCGACCACGACCAGATCGACGTCGGGATCGTTCACCAGCGCCTGATGGTTGTCATAGGCCTTGGCAACGCCGAATTCCGCCGCGGCGACCGAAGCGCTTTCCTGTCGCGTCGTGCTAAGCGCGCGAATTTCATAATCGGGCAGCGCACGGAGCGCAGGTATATGGGACAGGGCAGCCCAGCTGCGTCCCGGCGCAACCCCAATGATTCCGACGCCGATCGTCATGACTCACTTCTCTCCATATAGTCAGCTATCGTTTAATCCGTAAGCGTACTAGATTGTTTGAGCACGGACTGCAATGCTTCTCATCGCCTTGATCCTTCCTTGTACCGGCCTATCGCCCGGTCCATCGCGGTGCGCGCCGCTCAACGAACGCGTGCTTGCCTTCGACACCATCGGCGCTGTCCATGACCTCTTTTGCCAAAGGGTGGTTAGCGATGTCGAGCGCCGCGGCGAGGTCGGGCAGGTCGAAGGAGGTGTAGGCGACGTCTTTTGAACACCGGATGGCAAGCGGCGCGCAGGCTACAATCTGCGCGGCCCATCGGCGGGCCGTGTCCATGAGCTGATCGCTCTCGACCACTTCGCTTACGAGGCCGATCGCCATGGCTTCGGCCGCTTCGACCGTGCGACCAGTCAAAATGATGTCCATCGCCCGTTTCATACCCACCGCCCGGGGCAATCTCTGGATACCGCCGCCCAGCGCGGCCCAGCCGACCTTGGGCTCGGGCAGGGCGAAGGTCGCATGATCGGCCGCGACGATGAAGTCGCACGCCAGCGCCAGTTCGAACCCGCCACCCAGCGCCATGCCATTGACCGCGGCAATGACCGGCAGGGGGTAGTCGGTGCGTCCGTTGAAGCCAGCAAAGCCCGTCGGGGCCAGCTCCATCACGCCGGTTTCCAGACTGTCCTTGAGGTCGTAACCCGCGCAAAAAGCGCGTGTTCCCGCGCCGGTGACGATGACCACGCGCACGCCGGGCATACCCGGTAACCGATCGAACACTCCCGACAATTCGTGGTGCGCGGCCGGGTGCAGCGCGTTCATCCGGTCGCGGCGATCCAGTGTCAGGGTGGCGATACCATCCTTGAGCACCAACCCATAATAGAGTCCCCGTTCATCACCTTGCGTCATGACGGGCCGCTCAGTCCTTCTGCAGCATCTGGCGGATATTCGCCTTGACCAGCGCGAGGGTTTCCTCGGTGATGCGCTGATGTTCGGCGGGCACGCCATCCAGGATCGATTTATTCTGTTTGCTGCCGACCTTCTGCATCTCGGCAATCACCGCGAACCCCTTGTCCGTAACGAAAATGCGGCGGGTGCGGCGATCGTCGGCATCCAGGCGCCGCTCGACCATGCCTGCGGTCTCCAGGCGATCGATCAGGCCACCGATCGTCACCTTGCCGACGTCCATATGGCGAGACAGATCGACCTGCATCATGCCGTCGCTGCCGACGCGAGACAAAGTCGCCAGCACGGACCATTGCGATCGCGTGACCCCGCGCGACCGCATGACCTCATCGAACAGGGTGCGGCGCATCCGGGAAACATCATGAACTAAAAAGCCGAAACGAAATGGCTTGACGACCGGACGCTGCGGGGCGGCTTGGGCACCGTTCTTCGTGTCATCCTTCTGTTTTTTCTGCTGTGACGCCATGGCCGATGGTCCCTGAAGTTCTCGATCTTAATATCGGATGACATGGAGATACCATTTTATACGCATATAGGTTGCAAAATTATCATATGCTATCACACTATATTTTAAACCGCGCATAGATGACGTGCGCATAGTGGCTGCCGCGACACGTCGTGCGAAGCAGAGGGGATTTATCGTGAATGCGCCTGAACATTTTCGTTTCGATGTGCAGGATCAGGCCGCGACGATCATGTTCGATCGCCCGGACAAACTCAATGCTTTTACCCGCCAGATGGCGCAGGATCTTGCCGGGCTGTTTGATCGGGTCGATTTCGACGATGATATTCGTGCGGTGATCCTGACCGGAGCGGGGAGGGCGTTCTGTGCAGGGGCCGATCTATCGCCCGGCGCATCGTCCTTGACAGCGGCACCGCCCCAGAACGTCGCTGCCGACTGGTCCAATCCAGCGACGCGCGACTTCGGTGGGTTGATCACTCTGCGCATGTACGAATGTCTCAAGCCGGTCATCGTCGCATTCAATGGAGCTGCGGCAGGGATGGGCGTCACCATGGCGCTGGCGGCGGATTTCCGCCTGGCTTCCTACAAGGCTAAATTCGCCTTGCCTTTCACTCGACGGGGCATCGTGCCCGAATCCGCCTCCAGTTGGTTCCTGCCTCGGATCGTCGGCATCACCAAAGCGCTGGAATGGACGCTGACCGGCGCGACCTTTTCCGCAAACGAGGCTCTCGCGGCAGGGCTCGTTGGCTCGCTTCATGCACCGGATGACCTATTACCGGCGGCGCAGGCCATAGCGAGCGAGATCGCCCTGAACACGGCGCCTGTGTCGGTCGCTCTGACGCGACAGTTGTTGTGGCGGTCGCTGGGCATGGCTCATCCCATGGACGCACATAGAATGGAGAGCCGTGGCATCTTCGAGCGCGCACGCGCAAGAGACGTCGGCGAAGGCGTGAGAAGCTTCCTCGACAAGCGGCTACCTGTATTTCCAGAACGCGTCTCCAGCGACATGCCGACCTTCTTTCCCTGGTGGGAGCCGCCTGATTATTCTGACCCGGCATAAGAAGTGGGACATTTAGGTCACGCTGTTGTTCCTATTTCCGCCTGCCGTGCAATTTAGAGCTTTCCCCATTGACCGGAAATGCACGCAAGCTATAAGTGCGCGTGCATACGATATAAGAGGCATCTAATATTCGTCGCGTTGCATTTGAAGTGATCGTAACAGGTTAAAGGCTGTTGGGCCGCTGCGGTGTTGAGGGCGATGTGTAGGTCGAACCGGATTTCCCGGCGTTGTTCTAAAGTAATCTATAAGCATAGATGCTAATTATCAGGCTATATAAACTAGGGAGGATGATGATGCCGGAAGTTCTTATGATTTCCACGCGATGCACGAACAAGTTGCGTCACAAGATGCTGATCAGCTCAGCAATAGTTGCGACCATGTCTCTGGTATCGACTGTCGCGCATGCGCAAGCTGAACCGCAGGCCCAGCCGCAGAGCAATGCCTATCAGCTGGAAGACATTGTCGTAACCGCGCAGAAGCGGTCGCAGAATGTCCAGGATACCCCGCTTTCCGTTACGGCGGTTTCCGGCGATGCATTGGTATCGCAGGGGATAACTTCGGTTCAGGAGCTCAACCGGATAGATCCTGCGTTGCAGATCGGCCAGGCGACGGGAACCGTCACGACATTTATTCGTGGCATCGGCAACCCCGTGACAACGGCGGGCAATGAAGCCAGCGTCCCGGTCTATATCGACGATGTCTATTTCGTCCGGGCAGCCTTTGCATTCTTTGATCTGGTAAGCGTTGACCGGGTCGAGGTGCTCAAGGGGCCGCAGGGCACGCTTTTCGGACGTAACGCTTCAGGCGGCGTGATTTCCATCTACACCAAAGACCCCAGCCAGAAGGGCGAACTTGAAGCCCGCGTGGGTTACTCCAATTACGAAACCATGGACTTGAAGCTGTACGGCAACCTGCCGATCACGGACCGACTGGCTGCAAATTTGTCGTTCAGTTGGCACAATCAGGACAAGGGATGGGGCCGCAACAAGTCGCTGGTTGATACATTGGATACGTCGAAGGGATATAACCCTGGTGGCGACGACTATTGGAAGGGAAAAAGCGTCAGCGCGCGTGGAAAGGTTCTGTGGGAACCGACTGACACGACCGCGGTAAAGCTGATCGGCTATTATCAGCATTCCAAAAGTCAGATCGGCATCTATTCCCGGCCGTTCCCGGGTACCGCCGGCGGCTCACCCGATCCAGCCCATAACGGTGCCGGTCCAATCCCCGAGGCACCGACGCCTTCCCAGGTCTTGCCAACGCTGGGCTTCTACGACGTTGCTCTTGGCGAGGAACAGTATGACGAGTCAGAAGGTTGGGGGGCGTCTGCGCGCATCGACCAGGAACTTGGTTTTGCCGATTTTGTCAGCATCTCGGCCTATCGCAAGAACGATGAGACTTATCATTCCGCAGGAAACTACAGTCCATATAAGTGGCTGGTTTATAATCTCGAGGTACTCGACAAGCAATTTTCGCAGGAGTTCCAGCTGAAATCAAACGCTGGTAGCAGCGTCAACTGGATCTTGGGGGCCTATTACCTCAATGCCGATGGCGGCTTTACTCCGGCGACTATTGGCGGGCCCGGCCAGAACGCGAACGGCATCGACTATATCGAGATTCAGGCCAAGCAGAAAGTCAAGTCTTACGCTGGGTTCGGCCAGGTTACCGTACCCTTAGGCGAAACGACGAACGTCACTGGCGGCCTTCGTTACACCGTCGACAAGGTTGAGGGGGCTGGCAGCACGGACATTAATTTCCTGCCAGGCGTGTTCGGTCCAGGGCCGTTCGTGCTTCGCGCGCAACAGTTCGATCAGAATAACGATTTTGGCGGGCCATTGGGCAACGCCATCGTCGGTGGCGACAACCCGAATGCCAACCGGACGTTCAAGAAGTGGACGTACAAGGGAACGTTCGACCACAAGTTTACCGATGATATTATGGGCTATGCGACGTATAGCCGTGGTTACAAGGCAGGGACGTTCAACACCTTGCCGCTCGACCAGAAGGCTCTCAGCCCAGAGGTTGTGGACGCGTATGAAGTCGGCCTAAAGACGGAATTGTTCGACCGGAGGGTTCGTTTTAATATTGCAGGGTATTGGAACGACCTGTCCAACCCGCAAATCCTCGCACAACGGAACGGACTTGTGTTTCTCAAAAATGCCGGGTCTGCACGGACGAAGGGCGTAGAGTTCGACGCCACGACTGTGGTTGCAGATGGCCTCACGTTGCGCTTGGCGGGCGCCTATCTGGATGCCAAGTATCGCGAATTTGGCGATGTCGATGGCGATGGCGGTCTGGACTGCGCGTCCTACGTCTATTCACCGACGGCGCCGGGCAACCTTGATCAGATCAACATCAATTGTAGTGGTAATCGCATGCCTTATGCTTCCAAGTGGAAGTTCAGCGGCGGGTTCACCTATGAAAAGGATATTGCGGGTACGGGCCTCGTCAACCTTGATGTCAACGGCAACTGGTCCAGCAGCTTCAACTGGGATGCCGATAACTTGATTAAGGAGCCTTCGCGCTTCATGCTCGACGGCGCTGTGGGACTGACGCCGGCAAGCCTGGAACATCTTCAGATTCGTCTTTGGATGAAAAATATCACGGGCCGGAAGTATAACATCAACTATTATGCACAGGCGTCCGGTTCGGCCTTCTCGACCGCTCCGGGCGCACCGCGGACCTATGGCGGCGAGCTTGTCTTCAAGTTCTGAGCTACGGGTTTTCGACTGAGAAAAGGGAAGAAGGGGCGGCCAGGCATGGCTGCCCCTTCTTGCTGAAGGACCGTTTACGAGTTCATCCATCCGTTTTGGGCATGATGGTTTTTCGACTCGTTCCCATTCGTTTTCGAGCAAAGTCGAGGAACGAGCGTGCGGCTTTCTCGACACGGGATGACAGCACAGTCGTTGCGCCTAAGTGGGAAACTGATGGCGCCTAAGCATGACGGCCGAGCAGCACGGCGCGCATGTCCTTTTCCGTAAACGTAAGCACGATAAGATAGGGCAGGGTAAACAGCATGCCGGCGGCAGCCGCGGCGATGCCTGCGCCGACTGCTGCCAAAGGCGACCGGCCGCGGAAGGCGACCCACGCCCCGGCGGCAAGGAGATGGATCGCGAAGTCCGTGTTCAGCATCGCGAGCCACCGGTTCGGATCGGAAAATCCGTCGACATATATCATCGCCGCCGCAGCCCCGTTTGCGAGGATCGCGCGGACGGTCAGGCTTGCCAGTATGATCCAGAAAAATGCGGCAGAAATCCTCAGCGTCTTCATATGGTCTCCCCTTTCGTTCGTTCAGGCGTGACGGGCAGAAGTCGGCTGTAGTCGTTCCAATCTTCCGCCCAATAAAAAAGGGCGCCGGACAAATGCCCGGCACCCTCGTCAATCTTTCTGACGCATCAGCGCGCCAGGTCTTGGTCGATCAGTTCGTGCCACGCCTGGATCATACCCTCCTGGTAGGCGCCTAAGCGCGAATGAGGTGCTGCGGGGTCGGCCGCTTTGAGGCCGCGCTGCACCAGCGGAAGGTTGCTCATGTCCTGATCGAAAATCATGCCGAGGAAGCTGTAGGCTGGCGCCTTTGCGGCGATGCTTTCATGCTCGTCAATCTCAATCACGTCCGCAGCAGGCGGGCGCGGTTCACCTTCGGGCCAAGGCATCAGTAGGCGGACGTCGAAATAACAGTAATTCGGATCGCTCTCATGCGGCAGGAATTGGTAGACGAACGGCACTGCTTCCGACAGCCACAGGGTGAATTGCGGATAGAGGAAATAGAGCGAGCTATCGAGCATCACCGCATCGGGCTGATGGTTCGGGCGGCCATAAGTTTGTTCATATACGTCCCGCGCCCATTGGCCGACCTGCGCGCGAATGTCTGCTTCGGGGTCCAGTTCCGGCATCTGAGCGTCGGGATAATGCCACATCTGCTGGATCTGTGCGAGGGCCAGTCCAGCGGCCAGCGCCGTGGCGGAAGAATCCGCATGCATGCTGGGGACGGCGGACGGAACGGCCTCACGCCCGACCGCGCCGGTGGGGGTCTTGAAGATATCATATTGCGACTGGCTGTCACCGGTAAAGGGCACACCCTCGGGATGCGTCGCGTATAGGTGATAGGATTCCTGGAACGCCTCTTGGGTAATCTTCCAGTTGGCATGGACCAGCTTGCGGAAGCGCGCCTTAGTATAGCGATTTTCCGGCTGGAACTCCTTGAAGTGCTCCGGCATCGGGCCGAGCGAGTCGAGCAACGGCCCGGCATTCTCGTCGGCGTTGATGAAGATGAAGCCGCCCCACCGATCGAGCTTCACTTCGGGCAGCGATCCATTGAGGCGCGTAATCTCGGGAAAGTCCCAATGGCTGGGAATGCGCTTCAGGCGCCCGTCCACATTCCATTCCCAGGCGTGATAAGGGCAGCGGATGCTCTCTGCTGATTCCTTCTTGGCGCACAGCATGGTGCCGCGATGCAGGCAGCTGTTGTGAAATGCCCTGAACTCTTCAGGGGCGGAACGGACGATGAAATAGCTGTGCGGGCCGACCTGTAACGGTACGCGGTCGCCGACATTGGGAATGTCTTCTTCGCGGCAGGCAAATAGCCACTGCCGGGTCCAGATCTTGTCCAATTCCTGCTGAAAGAACGCGGGATCATGATAACGGGCATAGTCGATTTCACGGCGGTTCGGCTGGTAATCGCCGTGGGCCGACATCGCTGTATTGGGACCGACAGAGTCCCTGCCCCACAATTCGCTCAGCAGCGGGCGATCTTTGTTGCCATAGCCGCGCACGACGTCGCGATCGAGGGCTGTTGCCATGATACTCTCCTTATAGCGCTGCAGTGGCAGGCGTTTGGTATGCTAGGTTACAATAGCGCTACATACGCTATTTTTCAAGGGCACTGGACTGTCCAGTTCATGAATCGCCATGGACAATGGGCGGATCCTATAAATGACGCTAGCATATTATGTGTCAGCGATCTATCGTTCCAATAACGCGGAAAATCCGCTCGTCAGCCTGGGAGAGGTCAATGTCCGATACCGACTGGAACAGTAATTTGGGGAGTGGTTTCGGCCGTCATGTCGCTACTGACGAATATTTCCACGGTACGGGCGAGCCCGCCGACTCGCTGACCGAGACATGGTACTGGAACTTCCATGTGCCCGAGGCCGCGATCAACTGCTTCGTCTATTGCTGGGTCCATCCCACTCTGAAGGTCGTGACGTCGGGCCTGATGATCTACAAGGGGCATAAGGCGAGCCATCTGGAATGCGAGCTGTTCGAATTCCGGGACTTCATGTCTATCGGCGTGATCGGTGATGGCAGCGACATTCAATTGCCCAGCGGCATGCGGGTTCAGACTATCGTGCCGCTGGAGCATGTCCGCCTGACGTTCGATGATGCGCAGAGGGAGACGCGTGTCGCTGTCGACATTCGCGGGACCGACGTGCCCATCATGCGGGCAAACAACAAGCATTTCGAACAGGTCATGCATGTGACCGGCGATCTGCTGCTGCGTGGCGAGGCATATAAGGTCGATTGCCTTGCCGTGCGCGACCGTAGCTGGGCCGAGCCGCGCCCGGAAAATCATAATCCCGCGCCGCCCTATACCTGGGTGACAGGCACCTTCGGCGCCGACTTCGCGTTCAACGTCGGATCGCATGACGATCCGGCACGCAACCCCGACTGGAAAGACATCATGGCGCCCCCGGCGCGTATCTTCAACGATGGCTGGGTTGTGGTGGGGGGAGAGCAGCGCCGCGTGGTCAAATCGTCGAAGCTGACGACGCGCACCGGCGATCGACACAGTCCGGTGACGCACGATTATCAATTCGACGACGACAAGGGCGATCACTACAGCATAAGCGGCAAACTGATCGCCCAAACGAACTGGGGCGGCTGGTCGAACATGACATGCCATCTGGGCCTCGTTGAATGGGATTGGAACGGCCGGACCGGCTATGGTGAAAGCCAGGAAGTCCACTGGAATGACTATGTCTGGAAGATGAGTCAGCGGCGGTGAGGAGCGCGCGTATCCTCGCCTGGGTGGTGATCGCGATCATGGGTGCCAACTTGGCCAATGTGCTGTTGAACAGCGGCGTGGACCATGGTGTCGGGTTCGACACGTTCCTGGCCGGCGCGTCGAACCCGTGGCAGTTGTTCATCAACAATGATCTCGTCACCGGTCTGCTGTTCATGGTGGGGTGGATCATCTTGCGCGAGCGGGGCGGACGGGGTCTGGATATCGTCGCCTGGGTGTGGATGGTCTTATGGTGGGGCAATATCATCGTTGCAGCCTATGTGTTGCGCGCGATAGGACAGGCCCAAGGTGACTGGTCTCGCTTTTTCCTCGGACAGCAGGTGGGCGTGATTGACGGACCCCCTCTGTCACGGCAGGCCCGCCTGTTGTGCGGGTTGGCCGCATTGGCGGTGTTGGCCTGGGCTGTCACCCGGATCGCTGCGACCGGTGGCGCCTTGATTCCCGTTATCGGCTACATATTGGGTTTCGTGCCTATCATTCTTTCCTTTGCGCTGCTCGCTCTCCCGGCGAAGCAGGCCTGATCGCTCCTGCGGAAGGAGGCAAAAAATGCCGGCCTATATGGTGGTGGACGTACGCTATGCAGACCTTGGCTGGACAGAGGCATATCGGCGTGATGTACCGCCGATGATCGCCGCATTTGGAGGCCACTATCTGGCCCT
Organism: Sphingobium sp.; assembly: GCA_051305835.1. Lineage (GTDB taxonomy): Bacteria > Pseudomonadota > Alphaproteobacteria > Sphingomonadales > Sphingomonadaceae > Sphingobium. The sequence goes on along the minus strand of JBPPMC010000004.1, from coordinate 37,193 downwards.
GGCCCGTTCGCCCGAGCGGCTGGAAGGGGAAGGGGACAGCCCCGATACGCTGGCGATCGTGGAATTTCCGACGGCTGACGCCGCCCGTGCGCTGCTCGCCAGCCCCGCCTATCGGCCTTATGCGGAGGCCCGGCAGGCGGGCGCGACGACGAGAATTTATCTGCTGGAGAGTTAGTTGGCTTGGTCGACCGTCGCCTGCGTCGATGGAAAAACCGCCGGGCGTTTTTCTATGAAGGCGCGCACACCTTCGGCAAAATCGGGATCGCCGACGCACCTGACGATGCCCGCCGTTTCGGCGTCGAGGATGTCCGCCAAGCTACGGAAGGGGGTGGCGTTGGTCATCGTCTTGGCGAGGATGATGGCGCGTTGCGGGGCCCGGGCTAGCCGCTTTGCCATCTTCATAGCCTTGTCCTCCAGAACATCGGCATCCACGACGGCGTGCAATATGCCCAGCCGCAGGGCGTCCTGCGCATCGACCTTGGCGGCGGTCATCAATAACATGCGCGCCGTGCGGATGCCGACAACCTGTGGCAAGACCGCCGTCACGCCAGCATCGGGCGACAGCCCCACCTTCTGGTGCGCGAAAACGAAAGTCGCACTATCGTCGCCGATCGCATAGTCGGCGACCAGCGGATAGAACAGGCCCGCGCCCGCCGCAGCCCCGCGGACGGACGTGACGATCGGTCGGTCGTAGGCCGCGATCGCCTCGACCAGCGCGCGCGCGCGGGGCAGACGCTGCGCGAAATCGGCCTGCCGCGTTTCGGCGTCCTGCTCGATCGACTTGGAAAAGGCGGCAACGTCTCCACCTGCCGAAAAGATTCTGCCTTCGCCACGCACCAAGATGCAGCGCACTGCTGGATCGGCCTGTGCGGCCTGGAACAGCATTGTCAGTTGCGGCACGGCATTGCTGGGAATGGCATTGCCAAATTGCGGCCGGTTGAACGACAGGCGCAACACGCCCTCGTCCAGTTCGACAAGATAGCTTCCATCGTCCGCCGATTGGATCATCGTCTGGGTTCCTTGGGTCCCGGCCGTCCCGAAGGGCGGCCGGGAAGCGGGTCAGGCAAGCGCGGACCGCACGGCGGCGGCGATGCTGTCGGGGGTAGGCGCATGCGCTTGTTCCAATGGCTTGGAGAAAGGCACCGCGCTGTAGGCGGCGCCGACGCGCTGGACGGGGCCTTTGAGCGTACCCCACAATTCTTCGGTGATCACCGACGCGATCTCCGCACCGATGCCGAATTGCTTGACCGCTTCGTGCACCACCACGGCCCGGCCGGTCTTGCGCGCCGATGCAAGCACGGTGTCCCGGTCCCAAGGCGAAATGGTGCGCAGGTCGATGACCTCCACGGACACGCCGTCGGCGGCCAGTTTCTCGGCCACGGCCAAGCTGTGGGTGACCATCAGCGAATGGGTGATGATGGTGACGTCGGTGCCCTCGCGGGCGATGCGCGCCTTCCCGATCGGCACGACCGATTTGGTGAAGGGTGCCGGCGTCCAGTAGCTGGGTAGATTTTCGATGAACAGCACGGGATCGGGATCGTCGATAGCAGCCCGCATCAGGCCATAGGCATCGGTGGGCGTGGACGGTGCCACGACTTTGATGCCCGCCGTATGCGCGAACCAGGCTTCCAGATAATCGCTATGCTGGCCGCCGGTAGAAAAGCCCGAACCTGTCATAGTGCGGATCACGATCGGCACGCCCGTCTGGCCACCCGACATGAAGCGCAGCTTGGCGGCGTGGTTGACGATCATGTCCATCGGCACCGCAATGAAGTTCATCAGCATGATCTCGGCAACCGGCTTGTAGCCGCCAACGGCTGCGCCAATCGCGGCGCCGATGATCGCTTGCTCCGAAATCGGCGTCGATTTGACCCGGTCCTCGCCATATTTGGTGGACAGGCCCTTGGTGACGCCCATGACGCCGCCTTCCTGTACGTCGCCCACTTCCTCACCCAGGATGAGGACGGTGGGGTCAGCCTCCATCGCGTCGTGCAGGGCGAGGTTGATGGCCTCGACGATCGTCATATTCTTGATCTCTGTCATGGCATCCTCACGCAATTTCTTCGGCGAACACATCGCGCTTCAATTCGGCCAGATCGGGGAAGGGGGCATCCATCGCCGCTGTCAGCGCCGCATCGATGCGCGCGTCGATATCGGCTTCGATCGACTTCAATTCATCCTCGCTTGCGATGTCCTCCGCGATCAGGCGCGCGCGCAGGACCGGCATCGGATCCTTGGTCTGCGCCTCGGCATAGAGATCCTTGTCCATATAGCCGCCGGATTCGCCTAGCAGATGGCCATTGAAGCGGAAGGTCATCGCCTCGATCAGGGTCGGGCCTTCGCCTGCACGGGCACGGTCAATCGCCACCTTGGCGGCGCCGTACATCTCGTCCGGGTCATTGCCATTCACGGTGATGCCGGGCATGCCATAGCCTGCCGCCCGCTCCGAAATCTTCTCGACCACGCGCGAATAGGCGATGCTAGTATGTTCGGCGTAGAGATTGTTCTGGCACAGGAAGATGACCGGCAGCTTCCAGACGGCGGCCATGTTCATTGATTCATGAAAGGCCCCGATATTAGCCGCGCCGTCGCCAAAATTTGCGACCGATACGCGATTCTTGCCGTCCAACTTGGCGGCCCAGCCCAGGCCGGTGGCGATCGGCATCGAGGAACCGACAATGCCCGTCGTCACCATCATGCCCTTTTCGGGGCAGGTCAGATGCATCGGCCCGCCCTTGCCTTTGCAGGTGCCGGTGACCTTGCCGGCCAGTTCCGCCCAAAGCTCGTTGAGGGGGAAGCCCTTCGCCAGCATGTCGTGAATGCCACGATAGATCGTGCAGATATAATCATCGTCGGTCAGGCTGACCGAAAGCGCCGAGGGAATGATCTCCTGCCCGCGCGGGCTGTAATAGGGCATGACCAGCTTGCCGGCCATCATCTGCTTGATGATGCGTTCGTCATTCTGTTTGATGAGTGTCGCTTTTTTGTAGATTTCCAGAAGCGTTGAAGCATCTGGTATGGGATAGTTGGACATAAACCTCTCCTGGTTTTGCTCAATATGACTTGGGCAGGTCGAGCACTTTTTCAGCGATGAAGCTGAGGATCAATTGCTCGGTAATGGGGGCGATGCGTAGCAGGATGGATTCGCGGAACAGTCGCTCAACCTGGTATTCGGTCGAGTAACCCATGCCGCCGAACGTCATGACCGCGCGAGTGCAGGCATCGAACGCCGCCCGGCCGCCCAATAACTTCCCCGCATTCGCTTCGGCGCCGCAGGGCTTGCCTGCGTCGTAGAGGTCGGCCGCGCGCATGATCATCCAATAGGCCGATTCCAGATAGGTCCAGTTTTCCGCCAACGGATGCTGAATGCCCTGGTTCTGACCGATAAGCCTGCCGAACACTTTGCGTTCGCCCGCATATCTGGCGGCGCGGGCCAGCGCCCCCCGGCCAAGGCCGACCGCCTCGATGCCGACCAGGATGCGTTCGGGATTGAGGCTGTGGAGAATATAATGGAAACCCTTGCCTTCTTCGCCGATCCGATCCTCATCAGGCACGAAATAATCGTCGATAAAGGTCGCGTTGGAATCGACCGCGTTGCGGCCCATTTTAGGGATGCGCCGCACTTCGACCTGGCTCTTGTCGAGATCGGTGTAGAATAGCGTCATCCCGTCGGTCGGCTTCTTGCACTGGTCCTTGGGGGTTGTGCGGGTCAGAAGGATGATCTTGTTGGCGACCTGACCCGAAGAGGTCCAGATCTTGCGGCCCGTCACGCGGTAGCCGCCGGGCACCTTGGTGGCGAAGGTGGTGATGCTGGTTGTGTCCAGGCCGGCATCGGGTTCGGTCACGCCGAAACAGGCGCGGTCGGTGCCCTCGATCAAGGGCTTGAGCATCCGCTCCTTCTGCTCCGGCGTGCCGTTGACGACGACGGCGTGGGGCCCGAAGATATTAAGGTGCAACGTACTGGCCGCCGAATAGCCGCCGGCGCTGGCCGCGACCTCGTGCATCATGATTGCGGCTTCGGTAACCCCCAGATTGGCGCCGCCAAATTCTTCCGGCATCGTAATTCCCAGCCATCCGGCGTCGGCCATCGCTTTGTGGAATTCGAAGGGAAAAGCTTTTTCCTGATCGCACCGCGACCAATATTCATCGTCAAACAGGTCGCACACCTTGCGAACGCTGTCGCGAATGGCCTCCTGGTCTTCGGAAAAACTGATGTCCACGCATTCTCTCCCTAGCGACGGACGGTCGCACGCCGCATACCGCCCTGCCGGTTTTGGTACGCATTCTTACTATATGCTAGATTGCGTAAGTCAAGGCTGGCGGAAGCGATAGAAGTTGGATGAGCGATTGCTGACATCTTCAATTGATCGTATTCCAGCATATTATCGGCGCCATGATGCGTCTGCCGCTTACGGGGAGAATGTCTATGTCTGGTTGGGGCGCGAAAAGCTGGTTCATAACGGGCGCATCGAGCGGGTTTGGGCGGGCGATCGCTCAGGCTGTCTTGGAAAATGGCGGTCGGGTAATCGCGACGGCGCGTGATCCGGCGACGCTTGACACGCTCGTTGCCGGATCGGACGGTCGGGCGAAGGCGGTCGCGCTGGACGTGGCCGATCCGGTCCAAATTGCCGCAGCTATGGACGCTGCACGAGAGTTTGGCGGTTTCGATGTGTTGCTCAACAATGCCGGCTATGGTTTTCTGGGTGGTGTGGAGGAAAGCACGGACGCGGAGATCAAGGCCCAGTTAAACGTCAACTTTTTCGGACCCCTTGAGCTAATACGCGCGGCCTTGCCTGACCTGCGCGCGCTGGGCGGCGGCTATATCGTCAATATGTCTTCGATCGCAGGGTTGCGCGGCCATATGGGCGCCGGCTTCTACGCCGCGTCCAAATTCGCGCTGGAAGGATTGTCCGAGTCGCTCGCGGGGGAGGTCAAATCCTTCGGTGTGGGCGTGTTGATTGTCGAGCCTGGCTATTTCCGCACCGACTTTTCCGGCCGGTCGATCGCTCAGGCCTCCGAGCCGCATCCGGCCTATCCGTTCCTGGCAAAGGTGCGCGAATATGCCAGCAGCGCCGACGGCAAGCAGGCGGGTAATCCCGCTGCCGCAGCGCCCGCCATCTTCGCCGCAATGGACAGCGATACTCCCCCGCTTCGGCTGTTGCTGGGCAGCGACGCGTTCGCCTTCGCCGACGCGGCGCTCAACGACCGACGGGCGGAGGTAGATACGTGGCGGACCGTGTCAGAAAGTACCGATTTTCCAACGGTTTAAAGGCCGAATTTGCGGATATGATCGCCGTTGAAACTGTCCATCAGGTCGCCATGGCCCGACAGGCCGTCACAGGACAGTTCCATAAAATGCATATAGGTGATCAGGTTTTGCCAATACATTTTGGGGATCATGGAAATGGTGCGCGCGGTGACCGTGTGAACTTCGCCCTGGTCGTCCTCTATATCGACTTCGAATGCGCGGACCAGGAAACGGCTGGCATCGTCGAACAGGGTGCGGGTGTCGATCCGAACTACCGGGCGTGGCATGCCATCGACGGATATCCAGCCGCTGCGCAGGTTGAGGCTGGGTGTGCTGCCGCCCGATTCCCATTTATTGGCCCCGAAACCGTCTGTACCGCTGATCCGATTGTGCCAATTCGGCCCGAAGTCAGGTCCGTCGAGCATGCCGGTATCAACCCAGGCGATAACGAAGCTTTTGTGGATGCCACCGTCCCCATTATCGATCCACCCGGTCATCCAGCGATAGGGCGGGGTCCGCTCCGGCTCCTCGGGCCGATTATAACCCCAGGACCGATCGCGCATGTAATGCCCATCGATCGGGTAGGTGATGCCGTCCAGCACCAACGCGCCCGATGTCGCCAGCAATTGCGTGAAATGCTTTCCCCCCGGTCGCCCGACGGGCGGGAGGGCGGCGCGATAGTTCAAGCGCAGGGAAAAGTTGCGGCTGGGATCGTCGGCTTCGATCACAATATCGTCCAGCGGCACGTCGACCTTGGACCGATAGGTCATCGACCCGGCTTCGATGGTTAAGTCCGCGACGTCCGTCTGCGCGGGCAGATAGAGATGTTCCTTGAAATAGTCGGCCGCCAACTGGTGCGGCAATATCCGCCGTCCCTTGTGGACGAAGATGTGGAGCGACATGGTCTTGAGCGCATGATGCCAAAGTAGGTAGATATTGCAGTTGATGTCATGCTCTGGAATATTGAAGCCGTAGAGATTGGTCTCGATCGTCGTGAAATGTGCGTTCGGCCCGACCGGATGGAGATAGTCGTCCTCGGGCAAGACCTGAGAGAAAGGGATGCTCGCGCCGGTGTAGCTGCTTGTTTTCCAACTGCCGTTCATCGCCTTGGCCCCTTGTCTTCAAAGGCAGGGTTTATCAATGCGGCTTCGGCGGTCACTTCGGCCGCGAGATAGGTACGGATAGCGGCGCGAATCGCCAGATAGGCCGGGTCGGCACCACGAGCGTCCCGCTCGCCCTGCAAGAAAATCAGGGCGTCCTGAACTGCCTGCCGCAACCGCGACGCGCGGGCGCCCATGATGACCAGGGTGGGATAGCGGGCGTCAGGCTCGGTCGCCTGAGTGAGGGCCAGGTGGACGGCGTCGCTTTGACCGGCATATCCGGTTTCGGCCAGATAGGCGGCGATCTTGTCGAGCAACTGGACCTGAGCAGGGATGTCGTCCGCCAGTATTTGTCCTTCCTCGTCGATACGCAGAGCGACATGGCGCAACAGATGGCGGATCGTGGCCAGCGCGCTGCGCGCCGTGGTCGTCTGGACGGCGGGTTCGACCACATCGACCAGCGTCGCTTCGATGTTGCGCACGATTTGCGCGGCGGAAGGATGGATCATCGGCTTATTCCATGTCCACGGAAGCGTTGAGCTGTATGAAGCGTGCGCCGGAAATGGGCGGCACCATGCCCATGGCCGAAGCCAGCACATGCTTGGCGAGATGCTGCACTTCGCTAGCGGTCCATCCCTGCCGGATATGCGCATCGGGGCGCTGCAGCGAAGCGGCGGAATTATGTGACATGATCGCCAGCCGCAGCGAACGGATCAATTGATAATATTGCACCACCTGCGGGCAGATGCAAATGCCGGTCAGACCGGCATAATAGTCCAGCGCCGGCGCCAGCCCCCACAATGTTTCGCCGTCACGTTCTATATCGACCAGAAAACCCTGCATAAACGCGAAGTCGGATGCCGGATCGCCGATCGTGACCTCTTCCCAATCGCTGAGCGCAACCAGCCGCCCGTCACGGAAAACCTCCTCGCCATAGCCATTGGTGCCCTTGCACAGGCTTAGGCGAGAAGCGGGCGGGGCATGGTCGGTCAGCCACTCGATCGCTTCGATCAGCAACGGAATGGGTTCGGTCGCCAGCGCGAGATATTGATTGTAGGCATGGCGCAGGGCACTGGGCGCAGCATCGGCCTCGTCGCGCGGGACAGGCAGGCGGGCGGCAAAATCCAGCGCCCGCCAATCGACTGCGTGGACATCGGCGAGGGCGGCGATATGCGCCTTGGACATGGCGATGCGCATGGCGTCATACGCGGGATCGGGGTCGGAAAAATGAGGGATACTCCAGTCGCCCTCGATCTTCTCACGCGCATAGAAAGGTCGGTCTGTCCGCGCCGGATCATCCTCCCAAAAAAGAGCACGCGCGGTCGGCACGTCCGCGTGGTTGAGCCGGTCGTAGACGAAATACTCGCGATCGAGCGGATTGGGGTCGGTACTGCCGGCGGGGTAGTCGCTGCGCAGCACCAGCGCCTGTTGCGCAGCGCCGTTCAGCCGGTAGGTTACGAAGCGGGTCTCGCGCGAGGAGCCGCGCGGGAAAGCCTCCACCGCTTCTACCGTTACCTGTCCGCCCAGATGGACGGAAAGGATCGGCGCCAGCTCAGCCGCCGTGAATCGCATGCTTATTCAAACCCGTACGGTGCGTAGGGGCCGTTGATAAACAGCTCGACCTGCGCGGCGCCCGTGCTGATCGATCCATCGGGCGCATGGGTGGTGACGCGGGCGAGATATTCCGGCCCCTGGATCTGCTGCCCGTCCTTATCGGTACCGGTCCCCTCGCCGAAATTCGTCGCGGCTTGCTCGCCTCGCACCTTGTTGGGCGTGTAATTGAACGGCTGGACCGAGAAATCGAACTGGTCCCATTCCAGTGCCAGTTCTTCCGACCCGTGATAGGTGAAGAAGGTGCCGCCGTCACTCCAGCTCCCCGGATGATAGCCCATGGTCTGTACGACCCAGGGCATGCCGATCGCTTCGAAAATCACCCCCCACTGGCCGCCCTGTCGGTCTTCCAGATGTACCGTAGCCTGTTTCATGATGCGGGTACCGGGATGGAATTCCACCTCGTGACGACCGCTGACAAGCTCGATCGGCTGGCCCTCCCAGCCTCGGAATATAGTGCCACCAAAGGGGGTGCCGAACACGTCATTCATCTTCCGCTGCTCGCCATCGGCAGTCTCGTGCATGTGGAAGAAGCCGCTGAATGGATCGGTGCGGAAACAGGTCCAGAAACGCAGCGCGCGTTTCGGCCCGGCGTCGGGCTTCCGCGGGGGGAGCAGCGAAGCGACCGGAGAGAGCGGCGGGCGCTCGGCATAGAGGCCCCAGCTGTGGTCGCGTGCAGCGGACCATCCGGCCGGATCGATATCCCAGGTCCGGTCGCCCAGCTTTATCCAGCCGCTGGCCTTTCCGGGCTGGGAATAGCGGGTCTGGTCGGTGGTCCGCCGCCCGCGATGCTCGGCCACATGGTGATCTTCAAGGAACGCCGGCGAGGTGCCTTCCCACAGGATGTCGAAGCTCAGGCCGCTACCATTATCCTCCAGCACCAGCCGCATCTGGAGCAGCGGTTTTGTGAACTCGACTCGCCAGGGGCCGATGGCGACATCGAAATTTCCACGCCAGCAACGGTTAAAGCGCACGGTCGTCTGGTGGCCCGCGACGTTCAGCAGCGCATAGCCGCCGATCATGTCGCTGTTGGGATTGATCCGCGCTCCGGTGGCCAGGAACACACCCTCATCCGGGCTGAAGACGCCGAAATAATAGCCATCGTCCCAATTATAGTCGGTCGAGGGAATATGGCTGAACGTATAGGGCGCCTGATGCACCGGAAATTCGTCATAGGGCGTCAGCATGATCCCAGCTCCTTTGCGATGGAAGAATGAGGGGCCGCCGCGATCAGTGCGGCGTCAGCCCTCCGTCTACGAACAGTTCCGCGCCCGTGACGTAGGAAGCCGCATCCGATGCCAGGAAGGCGACCACCGCGCCGACTTCCTCCGCATTGCCCATCCGGCTCATCGGGATCGCGTCACGCAGCGCCTGAACCTGCGGCAGGTCGGCCTTGGCATCACTGCCCAGCAGCATTTCCGTCGCGTGCGGGCCGGGGTGGACCGAATTGACGCGGATGCCCGTGCCGGTCTGCGCCAGATGAATTGCCGCCGACTTGGTCATGTTGGCAAGCGCCGCCTTGGTCGCGGCATAAGAGGTGGTGATGGCGCTCACCCTCTGGGTAGAGTTGGACGAGATGTTGACGATCGCGCCGCCGCCCGCCGCCTTCAGTGCGGGAATCGCTGCTTGCATGCCGCGAAAGGCACCGAGCAGATTGATGTCGAGGATTGCCTTGAAATCGGCGACCGTCAAATCCTCGATCGTCGCGGCCGTCGCGATGCCGGCATTGTTGACGAGAATATTGAGCTGGCCGAAGCGTGCGACCGTCTTAGCAACCGCCGCGGTCCATGCCGCTTCGTCGCGCACGTCGAGCGTGGTGAAATGGGCGTCATGGCCCGCTTCGCGCAGTTCGGCGGCGGTTTGTTCACCTCGTTCGGTCAAGATGTCGGCGATCATCACCTTGCCACCGCCTTCGCAGATCGCCCAGGCGCTCGCTGCGCCAAGGCCTCGCGCACCGCCCGTGATAAGGGCCGTCTTATTTTGCAGGTCGGGACTTTTGGTCCGGCGCATCCTCTCGCTCCATCAGACTTGCGTGAGTCATTCTCATCGCTCAAATAGAGTGCTAGCATATGGTATTGAGGATAACTAGTGGGCATCAGCCTGAGCCGGAAAGGATAAATGACGATGACCGACAAACCCGTGAGCCGCATCAATCAGATCGCCTACATGGTGCCGGATTTGAAGGCCGCGATTGACTGGTGGACGCAGATAATGGAGGTGGGTCCGTTTTTCATTTTTCCGTCGTTCGACGTCGTGAAAGGCGATTACCGCGGGCAGGACCATGTCGCCGAATTCGGCGCCGCCGTGGCCTATTCCGGCGACCTGATGGTCGAACTGATCGAACCGCGCGGACCCTCGATTTTCCAGGAATTTCTGGCTGATGGGAAAAAGGGCATTCATCATCTGTGCGTATTTGCAGACGATATGGCGCAGACGGAGCGCTGGATCACCGCCAAGGGCGGCACGCGACTGCAAGGCGCGGAGTTCGCCGACGGATCGCAGGTCGCCTATTTCGCGATGGACGCGGACGAAGCTACGATATTGGAAGTCGCCATGCTCAAGCCCGAAGTGAAGGGCCTGTTTGCGTTGATCCAGCAAGCCAGCATGGATTGGGACGGGGTCAGTCCGATCTTCAATCCCTTCCCTGAATGAGGCGCACGATCAATCGCTAGTGAAATTCATTTCTAGTCGCACGCCATTGGGATCGATTACGAAGATCTGTCGCAGTCCTACGGATGGGACAGCATTGAGCTCGTAACGAAGCGCCATATCGTTGAGCCGACATATGATGGCGTCATGACCGTGACAATCGAATGCTACATGGTGAAGTTGCCCCGTATGCTCGTCGGGCAGCATCTTTTCGCCCGGGAACGGACGGGTGATGTGGATGATGGGCAAGCCGCCGCTATCGCACAGCCACGTCACTTCGATGCCGGGCGGCATGCCCGGCGGGATCACCGCTGACAGGCCGAGCAGCCCTTCGTAGAAGTTGACGCTATCCCGCACCCGGTCGGAACGGATGTTGACGTGGTCCAGCCGGCGGACATGGTTGACGGACGCGGTCACGCCGCGTTTCGGCCGCTGGGGCTGGGGCGGTAGCCGGCGATATAGCGGTCAATCATGTCGTGATATTGCGCGATCCGCCGTTCCTGATTGGCCAGGATCGCCCCCCGATAACCGCGCGAGTGCATGGCCAACTGCTGGCCCGCCATAACCCACGCATCCCCGTCCAGCACCACGCCCAGGCTATTTTCGCCATAATCGATGATCTCGCGTTCGACTGGCTTTTGCGCTTCTTCTCCGTCCAGCGTTACCAGCGCCTTGTGCGAACTCATGTCGCCGAAATTATAATACCAGCTGTCGAACATGCAGCGTTCGGGATCGGTCGCGTGCGGCATTGCCCGCAGGAACAGCATGCCGTCGGCGTTGATCGACGTCGCGAAATTCGGAAACAGCGTGTAGTGAAACACATCGGTCAATTGCGCATCGCTCAGACGGGCATAGTGATGCAGCCCGCGTTCCGCATGCAGCACCCGCTTCTGCTTCTGAACGGCGTTCCGGGCATCGCGCTCGCGTCCTCTAAAGCTTTCCGGGTCCAGGCCCCAGCGCGCCAAGTCCGACGCGACCGGTTCCGTCAGTCTATCCCTGTGGGCTGGCAGGCGGTGGGCTGGCAGGCAGCATTTGGTCTGGCCCAGCGCATGACCGTTCTCATATATTTCAATATGGGTTTCGAGATAGCTGTCCTCTGCATATTCGATGCCTTCGGGATGGGCCGTGGGCAGATGATAGGTTTCGTGGAAATTGTCGAGCAGCAGCTTCCAGTTGCACGGCATGCGGACCGAAGTTGCCTGTACGCGGGTCATTGCTTCCAGCGGATAGGCTGACCAGGCTTCCCAGATTGGCCCCAGCGACTCGCGCAGGGATACGCAGTCCGGGTCCATGTTGATCCAGACGAAGCCTGAAAATTGATCGCAGGAAATTTCGACCAACGATGCGCGCGCGCACGGATCGCCACCGGGGAAATCTTCGGGGTCCTGCGCATAGCTGCACCTGCCATCCAGTTCGAACCGCCAGCTGTGATAGGGGCAGGTGAAGGCGGGCATGCTTCCTTCCGGCTCGATTACCAGTTTGTTCCCGCGATGCTGGCACACATTGTAGAAGGCCTTGATGGCGCCATTTTGCTGGCGGACGATTAGGATCGACTCCTGACCGACATCCTCCAGCATGAAGTCGCCAGGTTCGGGAATCTGGCCGGCGCGAATCGTGATCAACCAGCTTTTAGTCCAGACATTGTCCCATTCGGCCTCCATGAAGGCGCGCGATACATAGCGTTCGCCCGCTAGAGGCCGGGCGCCGCTTTGGTGAAACGCATGGGTGTGGGACACGCTATTTTCCTCTCTCCGTGGCGCGGCGATTATCGTTTGCCTACTATCCGTATGGTAGCATATTAATACGATCGACGAGCGTTGCCAAGGGCCTCGCCAAAAGGACAAGGAGAGAGGAATGGCGCGGCATGATCTGCTGGCGGCCCATTGGATGCTAGCCGGGCAGCGGCCGCAAGCGGGGGCCGTATCATGCCCCATCCCGTTGGAAGAACGGGTCCGCGTCGCGGCCGCCGCTGGTTTTTCCGGTATCGGCCTTAATGAAGCGGATTTGGCGCATAATGTTGCGCTCCACGGTGCTACGGGGATTCGCGCCATGCTGGACGACCACTGCATCCGCCATGTAGAGGTAGAGGCGCTCACGAACTGGTGGCTGGATGATGACGCATGGCGCCGGTCTCTGGAAGTCATGCTGGATCTGGGAGGCCGGATCGGTGCGCGGATCGTTAAAGCGACCGGCGACTTTTCCGCCGCGCCAGTTTCAGCAATGACGATGGCCGACCGGTTCTCAGCGGTGGCGGAGCAAGCACGCGCGGCCGGAATCCCTGTCGCGCTTGAAATTATCGCCTTTTCCAACATCGCCGATATTGAATCTGGACTGGCTGTACTGGGTCAAAATGGAGGGCGTGGCGCGGGCTTGATGCTCGACTGCTGGCATTTTGCGCGCCATGATGTGTCGGTGGGATCAATCGCATCGATCCCTTCCGGATGGATCGCAGGCGTGGAGATTTCCGACATCGGCGCCGCTATCATCCGCGATATGTTCACCGATACGGTTGATCATCGTAGGCTGCCCGGAGCAGGCGTCTATGATATTGGAGCATTCCTCGACGCAGTCGCACAGGCCGGATATTCTGGGCCGATGGGGCTTGAGATATTATCGGCGGCGCTACGTGCCATGCCGCTTGCCGACGCGCTGGCGGTGGCCGCCCAATCCGTGGAAACCCTGATACGTAGCGATCATCGATGAATAGCGCAGTAGTCGCGCCGCATGCCATTGGAGACTGTTAGAATGAATGAGGCCGTCCGACCCTTCACCCTCGCCATTCCGCAGTCCGATCTCGACGATCTTCAACGGCGGCTGAACCACGCGCGCTGGCCGGACCGGGAGACAGGCGAAGTCTGGGAGCAGGGTGTGCCGATCGACCGATTGCGCGCGCTTGTCGATTACTGGCAGGGCCCATATGACTGGCGCCGTTGCGAGGCGATGCTGAACAGCTTTGGTCAGTTCAAGACGTTCATCGACGGGCTGGACATCCACTTTCTGCATATTCGCTCGCCGCATGACGGGGCGATGCCGATCTTGCTGACGCATGGCTGGCCCGGCTCGATAATCGAATTTCACAAGGTCATTGGTCCGCTCAGCGATCCAGTTGCACATGGTGGTCAGGCGGAGGATGCGTTTGATGTGATAGTGCCTTCGATCCCGGGCTACGGCTTATCGGGTAAACCGCAGGAGGCAGGCTGGGGCGTCGAAAGGATCGCGCGCGCCTGGACGGAACTGATGCGGAGATTGGGATATGATCGCTATGTTGCGCAAGGTGGCGACTGGGGATCGGCGATCACGGTCGCGCTGGGTGTTCAGGCCCCGCAGGGATTGGTCGGCGTGCATCTGAATATGCTTTCGATCACGCCGACGGACCTCGGCGATGATACTGATGCGGATGAACAGGCCGCGCTGGCGGCGGCGAAGCATTTCGCCAGCATTGAGTCCGCTTATGCGAGGCTTCAGGCGACCCGGCCACAGACGATCGGCTACGCACTGGCTGATTCGCCCATCGGGCAAGCGGCATGGATCTATGAAAAGTTGCGGGGCTGGAGCGATTGTAACGGAGAACCCGAGACCGTCTTCAGCCCGGACGAAATGCTCGACAACATCATGCTCTACTGGCTCAACAATTGCGGTGCGTCGTCGGCGCGGCTGTATTGGGAAAGCATGGGCGTTTTCAGGCCAATGGCAATCGATCTGCCTCTGGGCTACAGCCAATTCCCGCACGAAATCATGGCACCTCCGCGCAAATGGGCCGAGCGAATTTTCAGTAATATCATCCACTGGAACAAAGTAGACAAGGGCGGCCATTTTGCCGCCTTTGAGCAGCCTGGGCTTTTCGTGGAGGAGTTGCGCGCCTGCTTTCGGTCGTTGCGCGAATGAATCGGATTGCTGTTGTGGGATATTATTATAACCATGCATATCATATGCGGTTACGATTTTTGCTGCATCGCGCGACATGCTACGCCATGGTGGAGCGGCGTGGTTTTGCGCATAGCCTTGAAGATGAACGAGCATGAAGACCAAGAAACAGACCACGATGCCGGCCGTGAAGTCTAAGGACAGGCCGTCCGCACAGCAATTCACCTTCGGTTATCTGGTGCATGACGTGTCGCGTATCAGGCGCACCGTCATGGATCAGATGATGCGCCCCTACGACATTACGCGATCTCAATGGTCGGTCCTGACAACATTGTCGCGCGGCGGCAACGACGGGATGATGCAAGTCGATCTCGCCCGATTGATGGAAGTGGGCAAGGTTACCGTGGGCGGTCTGGTGGACCGGCTCGAAGAATCGGGGCATGTCGAAAGACGCGCTGATGCGACCGATCGACGCGCCAAGCGGGTTTTTATTACGGAGCAGGGATTCAGTCTCATCAGCCTGATGGTCAAGGTGGCGTCACAGATGAATCAGCGCGTTCTTTCTGGTGCGACGGAGGAAGAAGTCGCGATATGCGAGAAGGTTTTGGCGCTAGTGAAGGGAAATCTGAAAGAGATACTCGTGGAGCAGGGCGGCGGCGGGACCGCTGCAGAGGAGAGTGCCGACCGAATTGACGCCTTGGCTGCGAAATAATGGCACGTCCGGCGTCGAACGCATTGTGATGGCATAGCACATGTTCTTCATCATATTGGCTGCCGATCGCCCAGGTATGCTGGATAAGCGGCAGGAGCATCGGCAGCGGCATCTGGATTATTGGCTGAGCCACGGAGATGCTATCAAGGTTGCTGGTGCAATGTTGAATGGCGATGGGCCAAACGCAATGCCGGCCGGCAGTTCCTTCTTGATTGAAGTGGCTGACGAAAGCGCGGCTCGGGCATTAATCGCGGCCGATCCGTTTATGCTGGAGGGCATATTTCAGGATGATTGCACGGTGCAGCCCGTCCGACCGGCTATTGGGGTCTGGCGGCCAAAGTAAATCTGATAGGCTTCAGAGCGATTTCTAATCAGATGGATCATCTGATAGCTCGGAAATCGCGTAAAATCAAAAAGCTGGAGCGGTTGATCCGATGTAATCGGATCGCAAACCGCTTTAGTCTTCTTTAGTCTTCGCCGATATAGATCAGGGTCTTGCCTGAATTTGCGCCGGAGAAAAGCGCCTCAAGCGCGCCGGTAATCCGTTCCATGCCCGGTTCGATCACTTCATCATGATTAAGGTGACCGGCCAGGAACATATCGGTCAAACTATCGATTGCGGTGCCGAATCGTGCCACATGATCGAAGATCACGAAGCCGGTCCAGGTCAATGCGCGCAGCAATATCTCGCGCTCGTTCCGCAAACCAGTAGGTGGTGGTGACCAGTTTGGCGTGGCGGCAGTGCCGCATTGGATGACACGGCCAAAACGGGCCATGTTGCGGATGGCAATATCGAGAATGTGGCCCCCGGTATTATCGAAATAGATGTCGAAGCCGTCCGGATGCGCCTGCGCAAGGACCGTCGCCAGTTCTGCATTCTTGTAATTATGGGCGCTATGATAGCCGAAGCGGTCGGTGCAGCGGGCCACCTTTTCATCGCTGCCCGTCAGTCCCACAACGTGGGCTCCTGCGTGCCGTGCGATTTGTCCTACGACGCTGCCCACCGTTCCCGCTGCCGTCGATACCAGGATGGCCTTGCCTGGCGAAGGCGGGGCAACGTCGTTCAACGCCAGCCATGCGGTTACGCCCGGCATGCCCAGCACGCCTGCATAGGTGGAAATCGGCGCGCGCGGCGCGCGGATGTGCGACAGCAGGTCAGCGTGGGTCGCCAGCGCATAATCCTGCCAACCCAAAAAACCATAAACCATATCGCCCGATCGAATGGCCGCGTCGCGGCTTTCAATCACGATGCCTACGGCCAGCGCCCGCATTGGCGCGTCGATAGGCGTCAGCGCCGGATTGGATGCCCAGCCACGTTGCACAGGATCCGCCGACAGATAGAGGTTGCGCACAAGAAACTGGCCGTCCTGCGTCGCCACGACGGGCGTTTCGCGCATCGCGAAGTCGCTGGTCTTCGGATTGCCCTGCGGGCGGGCCGCAAGCACGATCTGACGGTTATGGTTGCTGGTCGTAAAAGGCGGAATAAGGGCGGCCATGGGATCTTTTCAAAAAGGAAAGCACGTCAGAGAAACACGGTCTGCTGGCCTGCATCCAAGGGATGGACGGCCGATGGACCAGCGGGATAGAGATCGAAAATTGACCTGTCACCATCCAGCCCGCTGAGCAACTCCATCGTCATAGGCGCACTGCAGCAATCGAGCATCGCGCGCACGGCCTGCTTGAACCCTTCATCCTTGCGTAGTTCGGTTACGACAGCCTCGTCGCGATAGGATTCCATCACGACCAACTGGTTCGGATCGCGACCCCAGCCATAATAGACAAAATGCGTCATGACCTCGATCGCACCGGCATGAGCGCGCCACAGTCCGTCCCAGATAGCGAGAAACGCTTCGCGCTTGTCCGGATCGATCGTCCAGCGGGAGATGAACAGGTTGGGCGTGGTGTGGATGCGGCTTTCCATAAGCTGCCTCTTCCCCTCAGCGGCGACCGGGCGCGTCGGTCGGATCGTCGCTGAGGTAGCGCGCCAGCGTTTGGTGCAAGTGGCGGATACGCACCTCCTGATAGGCAGAGTACATGATATCGGCATCGCCACCGTCGCGCATTCCGGCTTGACACTGGCGCAGGCCTGCCACGTCCTGATCGTAGATCTCGCCATGCCAGGGCGGAAGAACGCCAGCTGCCGCGAATGTGTCGTTCTCGCCCAGTTCGACCCGCTCGACCTCGGGAAGAAAGGCGGCATCGGCAGGCTTGGGCTTGAAGATCATGAACTCGAACGTCGCGCGATTAGGGTCGCCTCGGACCGGCAGGAAGCGGTAGACATAGGGGTAGCCGAGCGAGCGGAAGATCACCATGTTCGGGAACAGCGCATATTGGACGGCGTCGTTCGCTTCGACATCCGAAACGGCGGAGTAATCGGCGCCGTGCGCTTCGCCCAGAGCGGCGCGCATGCCGGCGGCCATATAATGCCGGGCCTTTGTCCCTTCCTGCAGCGTTGGCGGCGTTGCGCCTGCGAACACGACCGACAGGGCGGAATTGAGAATCTCCTGCTCCGACAGCGCATGAGGCAATTGATCGCTCATGACGCCGGTGGGTTCCATGAAACGGCTGACGTGGGGGTCATCGGCCCAGACATCATATTGCGTGCTCGCGTCGCCGCCAAATGGCAGCGCCTGCGCGTGAATACCCGCGATATGATAGGATTCGAGGAAGGCTTCGATACACGTCTTCCAGTTCGCGTCCATCGTCTTGCGCATCACCGAGGCGAGATATTTGTCGCCAAAGGACCATTCGGCAAAATGAGGCACCAGATGGCCCAGATATTCCTTGAGCGGGGGCGCGTCCGCATCGCGATTGATGAAGACGAACCCGTCCCATGACTCGACCCGCGCCTGAGGTAGATTCATATTCTCATCCTTCAAGCCAGGGAAATCCCAGCGTGAAGGGACGTGGGCCAGTGTACCGTCCAGGTTCCAGGTGAAGCCGTGGAAGGGGCAGGATAGCTTGGCGACGCTGGTATCCTCCGCGCACAGCTTCATGCCGCGATGCAGGCAGCTGTTGTAATAGGCACGGATGTCGTCCGGGGCGCTGCGGACAATGATGAAAGACGCGCCAGGGCTTTCATATACGACGCAATCGCCGACTTCGGGAATCTGCTCCTCCCGGCAGGCGAATTGCCATACGCGCGGCCACAGGCGTTCGTCCTCCAAGGCCGCGAATGCGGGGCTGCGGTACTGGTCGCGAGAGACGCGGGCCACAGGGATGTCCACCTCCGAATATTCGCGCAGCACTGCAGGCGCCTGGATCGGATCGTCGGCAATGACCTGCTGGAAAAGCGGGGCGGGACTATCGCGATAGTCCGGCGCGATCTTGGTCTGGCTACCCATGCTTCCTACTCCTCGGATAATGGAAAGAATCTGCCTACGCGGCTGCCTTTCACTTGCCCCTGATCATACGCCTCAAAGTGATGGTGTCAACATAGTATGCTAGCATAGCATTTACCCGCTGGCGCTTGTCGATTAAGATTGCTAGCATATTATCCTATTACGAACCAATAGGGCGAGTGCGAGCGCACCGGAGGGGATGAGGGCTTCCATGGACATCGAGAAAATCAGGGCGATGGGGATCGATCCGATCATACAGCCATACGACAAACGGGATGCGATCCTTTACGCGCTGGGTTTGGGCTATGGCGCTGATCCTTTGAATGAGAGCGAGCTGCCTTTTGTCTATGAAAAGGAACTTCGCTGCCTTCCTTCCTACGCGAACGTCCTTTGCCACCCCGGCTTCTGGGCACAGGATCCTGTATACGGCATCGACTGGGTCAAGATATTGCATGCGGAGCAACATCTTACGGTTCACAAGCCGCTGCCGGCGACGGGTGAAATCCGGGGCGAATATCACGTCGCGGGGCTTGAAGATAAGGGCGAGGGGCGCGGTGCGCTGCTGCACCAGGAAAAGCTCCTATATGACAACGCAACCGGCGATCATCTGGCAACCGTGCGGTCGACGCTGTTCCTGCGCGGCAACGGCGGGGAGGGTGGCTTCGGCGAACGGATGGCGCCAGCGGAGCCGGTCCCGGACCGTGCGCCTGACAATGTCGTTGAGATTCCGACCCTGCCGCGCCAGGCCCTTATCTATCGGCTGAGCGGCGACTGGAACCCGCTGCATGCAGACCCCGCCATCGCCAAAAAGGCGGGGTTCGACCGGCCCATCCTGCACGGCCTTTGCACCAAGGGATTGGCGAACCGCGCCATCCTCGCCAGCTATTGCGGTAATGACGTCGCCCGGTTCAAGTCCATGTTTGTGCGTTTTAGCAAACCGGTGATGCCGGGCGAGACCATCCGCTTCGAATTTTTCGAGGAAGGCGCTGGCGCGTTACGCTTCCGGGCTGTTGCCGTGGAACGAGACGCTGTCGTCCTTGATCGCTGTTCCGCTAGCGTCGCCTGAACGGAGATTTAGCCATGCGCTGCCTGATCCTCTATTATTCCATGACAGGCCAAGCAGCCAAGGCTGCCTCGCTTGCGGCGGATGCGGCACAAGGCGCGGGCTGGGAAGCGATCTTATGTCGTATGACCATGAGCGATCCGTCCGATGTGTTGGCGCGACCGATGAATATTGCAGCATCCAAGAAATGGACGCAGGGCGCGCAGAAGGGGGTGATCGTCCCCGTCGCTTATGATCCGCCTGACGCGATCACCCGGCGCTACGATGCCGTTCTGCTGTTCAGCAACACTTGGGGTGACCATCCTTCGGTACCGGTTCGCTCCTTTCTGGAAAGCCCGGAAGCCGGAGCGGTGCTGTCTGACACGCCCTTCGGAGCCTTCATCATATGCCGGCGCCTGTGGGAAAAGAATCTCGGTATCGTGCGTAAGCTTGGCGAAGCAGCGGGCGGGCGCTTCCTGGGTGGCGAAGCTTTCATGCATCCGGGCGGACAGATCGGCAGTCTGATCCAGACGATTACCTATCTCTATCGGACCGATGGCGGTCGCAGGCGCTTCGCCGGATTTCCCCTTCCCCGTTACGGATTGTCGGATGAAGCCCTGGGGCGGATTGCTTCCTTCACGCGCGAATTGCTGGCGCGTGTCGAACCGGTCGGGCATTGAGAAGCCGGCAATATCAGGATGATGGGCATTATGACCAGCACCGCGCACGAGTTGGATCGGATCATTCCGTTGGAGGGCGGTCATAATTTCCGCGACATCGGCGGCTACCCGGGCGTTGACGGGCGCATGGTCGCGCGCGGTCTGGTTTATCGCTCTGGCACGATGTCGGACCTGTCTGATCGCGACCATGCCATCATAGATGCGCTGGGGCTTATGGTCATTTGCGATCTTCGCTCCACCGGGGAGCGCGAACGTCGTCCTTCTCGCCTTCCGCAAACGGCACGCTACGAAATATGGGCGCGCGATCATCCAATGAGTGCGGGCGACCTGACCGAAACGATGCGCCGACCGGATGCGACGCCGGAAACATCGCGCGCACTGATGACGAATGCCTATCGCGAACTCGTATATGAGCAAGCGCCATCCTACCGTGAATTGCTCCTCCGGATCGCACAGGGGCCATTGCCCTTGGTCTTCCATTGCGCTGCCGGCAAGGACAGGACGGGCATCGCCGCTGCCCTGCTGCTTGACCTGTTGGGGGTGTCGCGGGATCTTGTCGTGACAGATTATGTGCTGACCGATCGGTGCTTTGATCGTGGCTGTGAGTTAATGGCGAAGGACCCGTTTGGCAGCAAATTGGTTGGTATCGACCAGCAGATCTGGGAACCGATCATGCGGGCCGACCCTGCCTATCTGACCGCGATGTTCGAAACGATCGAGGTTCGGCACGGGTCGGCAGGGAACTTCATTCGGCAGGTTCTGGAAATTGACGACGACAAGATTGCGGTGATTCGCGAACGGTTGCTGGTCGAGGGTTAATTGGGGGCGGATAACGCGCCAGCCTTGATCGGCCAACGAGAGAGAGAGGGAACGACAATGGCCATCATATACACCTATCCAACGGGCGGCGCTCTTATGGCTGGCGGAACAGGTTCGATCGGAGAAGGGGTGGTCGAGGGACTGGGGCGGGCAGGTGTGCCGGTACTGTTCACTTACCAGAATGCTGAGGAAAAGGCGGCCGCGCTGGTGGAACGACTGACGCTTGAAGGCTATCAGGTTCGGGCCCGGCGGATGGACATGCGCGACCCGGACGATATTGAGGCCGCGCTTGACGAAGTCGAGGCCTGGACAGGGCGCGTTCACAGCGTGATGACGACCGCAGGCGCGAGGGTGCCCTTCGCGAAGACCGCGGATTATACGCCCGAACAGATTGACACGTTCATCGCCGGTGATGCCCTGGCTTATTTCCGCCTGTTTCGTGGCGCCGTACAGCGCATGCGCAAAACGGGCGGTGGCTCCATCGCTTGTACGACCACGATCGATGTCGGCAAACTGGCCCTCTATAATGGCGCTTCGGGCATGTCGAAGGGAGCGGTGGAAGCGATGATGCGCCACATCGCGGTGGAAGAGGCATCGGCCAATATCCGCGCCAATTATGTGCGGATCGGATGGGTCGGACCTGGCACATATGCCGATCACCAAGACTGGCTGGAGCCGCCACGCGATGGCGAGCCCAAAACGCAGGACGAGATGCTGGCCAGCATAGGGCGCAGCCACATGCTGGGTATACCGATGCAGCGCCCTGGCTCGCTTCGGGAGGCGGGAGACGTGTTCGCCTTCCTCGCCTCGGATCAGGCGTCCTATTTAACGGGGCAATGTATCAGAATGGATGGCGGCGAGGATCGGTAGAGCCGAGCCGATACTCTGGTCCCGATACTCTGGCATCGCGCTCCAAAGGAACCGGCGCTCAGTCCCGCTGTGGTGCATAAGGTGCGTCGATCGCCAGCGTCAACGTTTCGTTCACCACCGACCGGCCTAGGACCGCGATGATTTCAGGGAAATCCGGATCGGTTTGTAGATTGGTAATGGCGGCGAAATAGCTGTTCGCATCCGGTACGTTCCAGATGTGGATGATGGTGTTGAAGCGCTCCACTTGCTGCACCATGGCGTGCAGCATCGTGCATCCCTGAGCTTCCATCTTCTCGCGGACCTTGGGTGCAACGGCCATGAATTCCATCAGCCCGGCATAGGACAGTTCCAGTCGTGCGATCAGATACATGATGTCTTCCCCGATGGGGCGGTTTATCCCGCCTGTTCGATAAAATATTTACGGATGACGGCTCGTTGCACTTTGCCGGATGCCGTGCGCGGCAATGGCACGCCGATCTCGACCCTCTTGGGAATCTTGTAGGCGGCAAGCGAAAGGCGCGCGAAAGCTATAACCTCCTCGGGCTCGACCGTGTGACCGGGGCGCAGTTCCAGCGCAACCGTCACGCCCTCTCCCCATTTGGGATGGGGCAGGCCGAACACCGCGCAATCCAAGATGGCCGGATGGTCGCGCAAGACAGCCTCGACCTCGGCCGGATACACATTTTCCCCGCCAGACACGATCATGTCCTTGATCCGGTCGGTGAGGAACAGAAAACCGTCCTTGTTGAGGCGGCCGCCATCACCCGATCTGTACCAGCCATCGATCAATGCTTCGGCCGCCGCCTCCGGCTTGTTCCAATATTCGATCAGCAGACCCGGTCCTTTGACCCAGATTTCGCCAGGCGTGTCGGTCGGCAGCAATTCCGCTTCCGGACCCCGAATGGCGATGCTAAATCCGGGAAGGGGGCGTCCGACGGATCTTAGCAGCGCGGGGTTGCTGGCATCATGCTGCTCGGGACCAAGGATACTCATGGTTCCCGTGATTTCGGTCATCCCGAAATATTGCAGGAAGCGGCAGCCGATGCGGTCGATGGATCGTTCGAGCAGCGCCGGGTCCATGGATGCTGCGCCGTAATGGATGCCGCGCAGGGTTGGCACCCGCACATCGCGCGCATCCATTTCCCCGATCAGCGCGCGGACCAATGTGGGCACGATAAACGTGCGCGTAATGCCATGGTTCAGACAATTGTCGAGGATGGTGGCCGGATGGGTATCGGCGATGATATAGGCTGTCGCGCCACGAACCAGTGCCGTGCAGACCCAGGACATGCCACCAATATGGAAGGAGGGCAGGGGTGAGAGAAGAACCTCATCGTCACCCCAGTCGGAAAAATAGCCGGAAATATTTTCGATATGGCGATGGATGCCGAGGGCATATTGCGACGTGACCACACCCTTGGGCCGCCCGGTCGTGCCGCTGGTATAGAGTTGCAGGCAGGGCGCATAGGGATCGAGCGGGATGCGCGGGGTGGCGCTGGACGAAGCGATGCGACCACGTAGCCCGTCCGGGCCGTCCGCGTCCACGACGATGAGGGGTAACGACCTGGCGTCGGCCTCTTGCACCAACGGCACGAATTCCTGGTCCGTCAGGATTAGGGTTACGGCGCTGTCCTCCAGCACATAACGCGTTTCCGGCGCCGTGTTGCGCCAGTTCACGGGCACGATGACGGCGCGGGCGCGAATGGCTGCGATCAGCATAACGAAAAAAAGGTCGTTATTCTTGCCAATGTAGGCAAAGCGTCCGCCTTCGCCGACGCCACATGCCGCCAGCAGTGTCACGGCGGCGTTGCACCCCAAGTCCAGTTGGGAATAGGTCCAACTGTAAGGCTCGAAGACCAGGGCGGTTTTGTCTGGCCGCGATGCTGCAAAAATATTGGGATATTCCGAAGGTAGGATAAAACCGTCATCATCCAGTTCCGGTCCCTGCGCGAAGGCCAGCCCCTCGGCAACCCCGCCGGTTGGAACGGCAATGTCAGAAAGCGACATTGTCGCCTCCCTTGGTCTGCATCATCGCGCGCGCCTCGTCAGGCGTCGCTATCGTCAAGCTCAATTCCTCCAATATGCGGCGGATCTTGGCCACTTGTACCGCGTTGGACGTCGCCATCTCACCCTTTCCAGCATAGAGGCTGTCCTCCAGTCCGACACGGACCGATCCACCGAGCAACGCTGACAGAGTGACAAGCCGCATCTGGTGCCGTCCGGCGGCGAGTGCGGAAAAAATATAGTCTTCACCGAACAATCGGTCGGCAGTGGACTTGAGGTGCATGACATTTTCAGGATCGGGGCCTAGCCCACCCAATATGCCAAAAACGCCCTGGATGAAGAAGGGCGGTTCGACCAGCTTGCGGTCGACGAAATGCGCCAGATTGTAGAGATGACCGACATCATAGCATTCGAATTCGAACCGCGTACGCTGCGCGGTCAGTTCGGTCATCGCCCGCTCTATTTGGGCGAAGCTGTTCGACAGGATGAAATCCTTCGTCATGTCCAGATAGGGCTTTTCCCATTCAAACTGCCAGTCAGTGATCTTTGCTCCCGCGCCGGAAATGTTGAAGTTCACCGACCCCATATTCATCGAACAAACTTCCGGTTTGAACGTCTTTGCCGGGGCAAGCCGGTCGTCCAGGCTCATGCCTAGCCCACCTCCGGTGGTGATATTGACGATCGCATTGGTCGATTGCTTGATGCGGGGAAGGAACTGACGAAACAGTTCAGGATCCTGGCTTGGCTGACCCGTTTCCGGGTTGCGCGCATGCAGATGAAGCATGGCGGCACCCGCTTCCGCGGCCGCTATGGCGTCCGCTGCAATCTGGTCCGGCGTGATCGGCAGATGGGGCGACATGGAGGGTGTGTGGATGGAGCCGGTAACGGCACAAGTAATGATGACCTTGTCAGTACGCTTCATGATTTTCCGGCGCCGGACACGCCCCTCCAGAAGAATTGTTTCGTGTTTTGCAGTTTCAGGCGCCGAGCATGGTCATCACGTTATTTCGCCCAGGATCGTGCCGACTTCATAGGTTTCACCGGCCTGCTTGATGATACGCAGTGTTCCAGACACGGGAGCTTCAACCTCCTGCGTGGACTTGTCGCTCTCCAGTGCAAACAGCGGTTCGCCCGCTTTTGCTTCGCCGCCGTCGGCGACCAGCCATTCCGCCAACATGCCCTCGTTCATTGAGAAGCCGAGCTTGGGCAGAATGATTTCCGTAGCCATTGTCCGATCCTTCCTGTGTACCAGCTTATGCCGGTTAATGTAAGCTTGCGACCCAATAAGTAATATAGCGTACCGATTTCGTCCAGCGAATTGCGCATCGCCGTGTCGGCTAGGCAATGAATCACGCGCCGGACCTATTCATGCAGGTAACGATGTGGGTATATCATATGCAAGCGATCGATAGATCGACGCGCCTTGTTCAGGAGAGTTCATGCTGATTCCCGCCAATCGTCTTTTGGATGCCGCCCGAACTGAATTTGCGCGATTGATACCCCTGTTGGCGGACGGCGGGATCGATGGATCGGCGGCACAGTCATTGGCGCACGCGTTGGGATTGCTGCAGGCACGGGAGGTAGGCGGCGCAACATTTGTGAAGCGGCAATTTGCGCTGCTGAGTCAGACTCTCGACGACTTGAAAGATGCGATCGATTCGCGCAAAATTCGAGCGATGATCGCACAGAGCAGCGGCATGACCACCCTTCCGGATCTGGAAGCGCACTGGATTGCGACCTTGGCGGTCGCGCAGTCGGCGATGCAGGTGGTCAACAGCGCGGATATTCCACCCGACCAGCGTCTGAATCTGCTTCAAGTGTTGGTCGATTGGGAAACTGGCGACAGGGAGTCTCAGATCGGCTCCCACATAGGTGCCATCGAAGATAGCGCGAATGAGATCACGAAAGATCGGCTGACGGCCTATTTGCGCGATCGATTCGACGATCCGGACTTGGTGGTAAGCCGCATCCAGGCGTTGGCCGGTGGCTTTGGCAAGCAGACCACGATTTTTGCTGCCGAGGGGCGCGAGATGTCCGGCGAGTATGTCATTCGCCGGGATATCGGCGAAAATGCTGGACTCGATACGTCATGTCATCTGATCCACCGTGAATTTCCGGTGATACGCGCCGCATTCGACCGCGGCTTTCCAGCACCTGATGCGCTTTGGCTGGATACCGAGCACCCGTTGCTGCCTGGCGGGCATTTCATCGTCATGCGCCGCGCGTCGGGCAAGGTCGCGGGAAATTTTTTCGGTGCACAGGCGGCCATACCGGCGGATCTGGCTGACATTCTCGCAGAGAAGATGGCGCAGTTGCACGCGATCGAACCGCTGCGCGAACTGGGCGATCTTACTGATACGATCAAGACTGACCTGTGGGATCTGCCGATGCGAGATTGCGTTGAGCGCTACATTCGCAACTGG
Source organism: Sphingobium sp. (assembly GCA_051305835.1). Taxonomy (GTDB): domain Bacteria; phylum Pseudomonadota; class Alphaproteobacteria; order Sphingomonadales; family Sphingomonadaceae; genus Sphingobium. The sequence continues at coordinate 10,830 of JBPPMC010000004.1, read as the reverse complement.
TATGATTTCTATCTTCGCGAACAGCATACGCCGTCACCGGCCCTCATGGCGCTCTATGGCTGGCTGTTTGACAATATTCCCGACAGCCCGGGCAGCCCGCGCCTTATCCATGGCGATATCGGGTTTCACAATTTCCTGATCGACGAGGGGCGAATGACTGCTTTGGTCGACTGGGAATTTGCGCATATCGGTGATCCGGCCGAGGAATTGGGCTATGTTAGTGTAACGGTCGGCAAGTCGCTGGATTGGGACCGTTTCATGGCCCGTTATCAATCTGCCGGCGGTAATTATGTCAGCCCGCAAACGCTCCGTTTCTATGGCGTATGGGCCTATGTCCGCAACGCTAGTGGCGCCAATATCCTGTCTACCCGGCTGATTTCCGGTTTGGCAGATGACCTGAAACTGACGATCTTGCCGTTCCTCCATGTCCCGCCTTTTCTGAAAGGCGCCAAGGCATTGATAGAAGCAGGCATAAGGGAATAGGTCCGTAAAAAAAAGGCTCCGGTATCACTGTCTGGGCTTTCTGCTGGGAACAGGCCGTTACAGTTTTCGGTCATTCGGGACGTTCTAAAGTGGCGTCGTCCATAGCTCGACTGAGGAATTAGGAATAAAGGGCACAGTGCGCTTGCGTACCATGCTGAAAACGGTTTACACGGGCTTTCCGCAACGGCTGGCGCGCTGCGGCGAAATCTGCCGGCAGTTGAATGCTAACAACTCGAGGCCATGAGCATCAAAGGCGCCGGGAAAAGGAGACAAGGATGTCCGCTCTCGTCAAGCAGATTGAGGAAGCGTTTGAACGTGATCAAGCAACCGGCTTCAAACCCGTTTACCGCAAAGAGGAACTGCCGCTTAGCTATGATGCGCTGACCGACCAGTGGCTGGAAGATGTCCTGTGCGCAGGTCATGCTGATGCCCGGGTGATCGGACATACGATCGGCCTGGTGGACAATGGGTCCACCAACCGTCGCAAGATCACGGTGACCTACAACCAGGCGGGAAACGATGCCGGGCTACCCAGGAAGTTGTTCTGTAAAGCGACGCACGGCCTAGCCAACCGCATCATTCTAGGTCTGGCGGGCGGAGCGCAATGCGAGGCCGACTATTATAATCTGGTTCGCCCGCATATCGCCATAGAATCGCCGGAGGCGGTCTATGCAAAGGTCGACGGCCATTCCTTCAATTCGATGATTATCCTGCTCGACATCAGCGACGAGGTCATGGAATTCTGCGATCACAAGACGGTCATGACCCGCGCCCGGGCCGAGAGCCAGATGCGGCTCCTCGGTCACTTTCATGGTGCGGCCTATGCCAAGCCGGAACTGGTCGAAAATCTCAAAGCCTTTGGCACATGGCCGGAATTTTTCGAGGCGACGCTGGCTTTCGGCATGAGGGAGGGTTCGGAATACGGATTCCGCGACGCCAAGGACGTCATTCCGCCCCGGCTGTTCGCCCGGGCCGACGAGATCTGGCCGGCGACTGAAAAGTCAATCGCTATGCACAATGTTCTGCCCAAAACCTTCACGCATGGCGATGTGCATCTGAAAAACTGGTACGTTGCCGGTAATGGCGAAATGGGATTGAGCGACTGGCAGTGTTGCTCCCGGGGCCACTGGTCGCGTGATTTTGCCTATACGCTGGCTACTGCGCTTACGATCGAGGACCGCCGGGCCTGGGAAAAGGATCTGCTCACCCTCTATCTGGCGGAACTAGAGGCCAATGGCGGCCCGAAGATCAGTTTCGAAGATGGCTGGCTATGGTATCGCCAGCAGTTGATGACGGCGCTGACTTGGTGGACGATCACCCTGCATCCGGCGCCCAGCATGCCCGACATGCAGCCGCGAGATGTCACTCTGGCGTTTATCGAGCGGATTACAACGGCCATGGATGACGTCGGCACGCTCGACGCGTTCTGAGGATATAATAGGGCGAGGACGATGCAAATGACCACTTATCCAACGATCAGCGCGAAGGCGCAGCGTTTCATGCTCTGGTGGGGTTATGGCATGATGGTCGTCTTCGGCCTCGCCTATTATTTCCTGATCGGGCTCCTCCCTCTCAATCCGGCAACCGACAGCGCAGCGCAGGTTGCGGCCTTTTACCGCGAGAACAGCTATTCTATCCGGATCGGCGCGGTCATCTGTTCGTGGGTCGCAGCCTTCTCCCTGCCGATCTATGTTGTGCTTGCCGCCCAAAGTGCCCGGCTGGAAAAGGGTATTCCGATCTGGACGATGCTGCAGTTCGGCGGTGGGATGATGATGACAATCTTCCTTGTGCTGCCACCGCTTTTTTGGGGCGTTGCCGCCTTCTCTGCGGATCGCGCGCCAGAGATCACCTTGCTGATGCACGAACTGGCCAATCTGACGCTGACCACCACCGACCAGTATTTCATCTTCAACATGGTCTCGATCGCCTATCTCGCCTTGTCGCGCCGCGATCATCCGCTCAATCCGTTTCCGCGCTGGTACGCCTATTGGGTGATTTGGGGTGCACTGATGTTCGAGATCGGCGCCTTTGCGTTCCTGCCGCGCACCGGACCCTTCGCCTGGAATGGCATCCTTGTATTCTGGTTCCCCTTCTCGATCTTCGGGGTCTGGATGACGTTGACGCTTTTGGTTTTGCTCAAGGCGATCAAGAAGCAGGAAGCGATGGGCTACGGTGCGGACACCTGAAGCCAAACGGGTACCGGGTGAGGAGGGTATCTGGGTTCTGATCGGAGGCGAGTTGTTCGCCTTCTCGATCTTCTTCCTGATCTTCGTCTATTACCGCGGGCAGCAGCCGGAAATCTTCGCGCGTTCGCATGCCACGCTCAATGGTGCGATAGGCCTAGCCAACACGCTGGTGCTGCTCACGAGCAGCCTGTTCGTTGCCATGGGCGTACGGCGGGTGCGCGAAAACCTTGCTGGCGCGGGCCGGCTATTTGGCCTGGCGCTGACTTGCGGCGGCCTATTCATTGCCCTCAAGGTGGTCGAATATGGCGAGAAGATCCGGCACGGGATTACGCCGCTGACCAACGACTTTTATACCTATTATTTCGCCTTCACGGGAATCCACCTGACTCATGTGCTGCTCGGTTCCGCCGCACTGTTGGTTATGATCGGGACGGCCAAAAAGCCCGCGAGCGGACGCCGCACCATGATCGTCGAATGCGGGGCGATCTTCTGGCACTTGGTCGATCTGCTGTGGATCATGTTGTTCGCGCTCTTTTATCTGGCGGGAGGCACGCTTGGCCAAGGGTGATCGTCCGCTCATTATCTGCTGGGCGGTTCTCGTCGCGCTGACGCTGCTGTCGTTCGAGAGCGCCTGGGGCTTTGAATTTGCGCACAATCCCGCGTTCGCGATTAACCTGGTAGTTGTCGTCGCACTCATCAAGGTGCGGATTGTCATCCTCCATTTCATGGAGGTCGCGCATGCGCCGCTACCCTTGCGACTCCCCCTGGAAATATGGATTGTCGCGATCGGCGTCGCCCTTCTCGCTATGTGGTTCTGGTTTGGCGCCTAGCTTCTAGGCGTCGAACGAGAGCAGCCTGACCTCCCGCTGAGGCTTTGTTCGCAGCATCACCATTTTGAGTTGACATTATTTCAACGATCGTTGATTTATGGCGCGACAAGGAGCGAGGATGCCAATCACACAAGCCCGCACACGCGGACGGCCACGGCAGATGGCCCAATCAGCAGCTGCTGTCAGCGGCGCGGAACGCATTTTGTCCGCTGCGGTCGAGTCGTTTGCGACCTTGGGTTTTGATGGGGCGAGCATGCGCTACATTGCTTCGCGCGCCGACGTGGACGCTGCCTTGATTGTGCATCAATTCGGATCGAAGCTGAAATTATGGGAAATGGCGGTCGATCGCGTGTCCGGCCAGCTCCTGTCCGCTCTGGCGAATATAGGTCTACGCGCTCCTGTCAGCGACGACGGCAAAATCTCGGCTCTTTCGGCGGCGGTGGACCAACTTGTCGACGTCGTGTGCGATACGCCGCTGATCGCCCAGTTTGTCCTTAAGGAAATCGTCCAGCAGGATGAGCGGTTCGAATATATATTCGTAAAGCTCGTCCGGCCTATCCATGATCTCTTGGCGCCGCTGATCGGCGACAGGGAGACCCCCGCCGGTGGTTCAACCGACCCCGATTTTGGTTTTTTTGCCCTGGCCGGCGCAATCGTCACGACGATCGTGTCTCGCCCGTTCATGGTGCGCATGTCGGCGGCGGCCGCATCCGAACCATATTTCAGGGACCAGCTCAAGCGCACCGTGAAGGCGCAACTGCTCCCATTTCAAGGAGGTAAATCCTGACATGACTCATGATATTGTCGTCGTCGGCGCGGGCAGCAACTCGCTCACCACCGCCTGTTATCTCGCCAAGGCCGGGCTGTCGGTGCTCGTTCTGGAACGGGAACAGCAATGCGGCGGCGGCGTCGTGTCTGTCCGCACCGATCCCCGTTTCATTCATGATCCACATGCCATGGGTTATCTTGTGCTGCTCGCCAACCCGGCGCTCAAGGATGACGAACTGGAGCTGGAAACGCGCTTCGGCCTGAAATTCGGCTATGCGCCGGCGCCCTTCGCCTCGCTCTATCCCGATGGCGAGGGGCTGATCAGCTACACCGATTTCAACCGGGCTGTGAAGGAGATCGCCCGCTATTCGGAAAAGGACGCGCGCGCCTATACCCAGTTGGTCGAGGAAGCGAACGAGATCATGCCGCTGCTTTCGCGCGGCTTCTTCATGCCGCCGATGCCCAATGACGGTTTTTTGCGGCTGCTCGACTCCAGTGAGAAGGGGCGCAAAATCCGGGCGGAGCTGGAAGGCAATGTCATCGACTTCCTCAATGCCCGGTTCGAATCCCCGCATGTAAAGGTACATCTGGCCAAATGGGCGTCGGAAGTGATGAGCGCGCCGGACTATCCCGGCACCGGCCTCACCATGTACCTGATCCTTGGTCTTGGCCATAAGTACAAGATGGCGACCGTGGTGGGGGGAGCGCAAAGCGTTACCAACGCGCTGATCGACTGCCTGAAATATCATGGCGGCGAGTTGCGGACGAGCGTGACCGTCGAGAAACTGATAGGCAGCAGCGGCAAGATTTCCGGAGTCATCACCGACACCGGTGAGGAAATCATGGCGGGCCGCGCCGTGGTGGCGAACATCCATCCTTGGGATATCGGCAGCTTCGTGCCCGGCGTCGACAAGGGCATCGCCGATCGTGCGGCCGCGGTAAAGCTGAGCGAATATGGTGCGATCAACCAGCAGATCGCGCTGTCAGAACGCATTCAGTGGATCGGTGGCGAAGCCTATGACGAGGCCATTTTGGTGGAATGCATGGAGCCGGACTGGGATAATTTCCTTAAGCCCTTCCACGCATACAGGAACAATCAATTTCCCTATGATACGCTCCAGCCGCTGGGTGGCCCGCAAAGCAATTTCGACTCCAGCCGTGCCCCGGAGGGGATGACCGCGCTATACCTCTATTGCTTCGCGCCGTATGAAACCAAAGATGGGTGGGCGGTGGACAAGCAGAAGGCGGCGGATGCACTGTTCGACTGGTTCTGCAAGTTCACCAAGAATATCGACTTGTCGAAGATTCTCGGGCGCCTGATCGAATGTCCGCCCGATCATAGCGCACATAGCCGCATCATGCGGCGCGGCGACATCATGGGGATCGCCATGACCTCCGATCAGCTGATGGGCGCGCGGCCGACGCCAGAGCTGTCCCAATATCAGATACCCGGCATCGACGGCCTGTTTCTGACGGGCTGCACGACCCATCCCGGCGGACTAGCCACTCTGGGCGGGCGCGCCTCGGCGATGAAGATCTATCAGAAGCTGGGCATCGATCTGAACAGCGGTTTTACCAATTATTGAGGATGGCGGCGCCATCATCGACCTTGCAAAGGACAATGCCATGGAACTCTTCACCAAGGACAATGACAGCCTGATGACCGTTGAGAAAATGTCTCGGGACGGCAGCAACCTGTTGATCGAAGGCCAGATCATGGGCACCTTGCCGGTGCGGGCCGTGCTGACCCCGGATCAGGCGCGCGCGGCGCTCAAGCTGCTCAAGCCCAGCACGGTCTGGTTTTTGCTGACCATCTTGTTCCGGTCCGGCAAGAAGTAAGCGCCCGTCGGTATGCTGCACGGTCCAGGCGGTTAAGCCGGCCCTGCGGCATGCCAACAACCGTCAGGCCGCGACGCGTGCTGGCGGCGCGATCGCGCAAACCGTATCCATACCCAGTATATGGGTGGCGCGGCCGAGGCCGATCCAGGCGGCGAGGCAATAGCTGAGATCGACGATCTCATTATCAGTGAACGCCGCCTTCATGCGCGCCCAGAAATCCTCTGCGGCGGCGATGCCCTGGGGATCCTGGCCCATGCCTTCGGCCAGCTCGAGTGCCAGACGTTCGCGGTTGGAGAAGATGTCGCTTGATCGCCAATCCGCAATCACGGCGTGGAACGCGGGATCAGGCTCGGGACCGCGCACACCCGTTTCGACGCCGAAGATGGCAGGAACGTCCCGCTCGGTGCGCCAGGCCTGGCAGACTGCGCAGCCGTTGATCTGCGCTGTCCGTACTCGCGCCGCCTCGAACTCTCGCAGGCTGAGGCTGCTTTTCAGATAGGTGGTTCCTGAAAAGCCCATCCCGGCGCGCACGATGTCGCCGGCATAATGATTGGGCAGATGCTTGATAGGATTGTCCTGGCATTCATCCGGCATGTCTATGCGCATGCTTTTTCTCCTGCTGACTAGTCGACAGACTAGTAATAAAGCGCATTACGTCATGGAGGGGCGATTTTGTCAATCCGATTGTCAAGGCGGGTCAGGAGTCTGCGGAACCGCTGGAAACCGCAATGGTTGTTGGATCAGCAATGGAGAAAAGATCGTGGACGGAAAACTGCCGGAAAATGTCGATACCGAGGTCGAGGAAGACGCAGGGACCGAAGAGGAAGTACCGATAGACATCGAGTTGCCGCTCGAACCCGGTGATGCCGACGGGCAACCCATCTGACGCGAAGGTGCAGCGGGAGGCATTCCCGATTTCGCGGGCGCCGGACCTACGATCGAAGGCTAGACGGCCCTCATCGCCGGAGGCATACGGGGCATAGGCTGGCCGCTGCTGCGTTCATCGCCTAGCGCGGCGGCAGGGGCGCGCTGCGATCCTGCAGTACCGAGTTGTGTGCAGCCGTCCGCGCCGATTTCATCCGCAAGGGGTGGGATTGAACCGCCATTGCCGGCCATGCGGGGACGCGAATGTCGCCCATCGGGCCGATGCGGCGATGGACGCATTCGGGCGGATTGACATCGTCGTCGCAAATGCGGCCATCAGCCCCTATGCGTTCCCTGACCGATGTCACTGAAGCGGGCTAGGCAAAGGTGACGGATGCCAATGTCGGCGGACTGCTTTGGCTCGCGCGCCATGCACTTTTGCAGGTCGCAGCGCGACTGGCGGAGGTGCATTCGTCTGCGTCGCCCCCGTCAATATGCGCTTCGGCATGATCGGGGCAGGGGCTTATGGCGTATGGGAAGCCGCTCTTGAACAGATGGCCCGCAACGGGCGGTGAAATGTGGCTGCATGATGTCCGCGTGAACGGCGTTGCCCCCGGCACGACCGAAACCGACATGATCCGCGCGCTCGTCGATCGCTCCAGCTTCCTGGACAAGATCGTGGACGGCACCGCTTGGCAGGATCGCGCAGCCGGGAAACATCGCCGCCGTGATCGGCTGTCTGGCGTCAGACACGGCGCGGCACCGGCCAGACCCGCGCATATTTCAGCGGTATTGAAGCCTACCATATCGTATGCTAGCATACGTAAACGCCAATAACAGAGCCGTTCCAAAAAGGGACGGACGGGAAAAGCCCAGAGGAGAGATGCATGTCGAATGCCGCATGGGACAAGCAGGTGGACGCCCTCGTCATAGGATCCGGCCTTGGCGCATTGACGGCCGCCGTCTCGCTTTACGAGATGGGGGCGAAAGATGTTCTGGTTGTCGAAAAAGCGGACAAGTTCGGCGGCACCAGCGCGCTCTCCGGCGGCGTCATCTGGACACCCTGTAACCGCTATGCGCGGGCGCTCGGGCAGAAAGACTCGGTCGAGGAGGCGCATGCCTATCTTAAGCGCACGATACCCGAGCAGATGCGTCGCGACGACATGCTGGATGCCTATCTGCGCAATGGACCCCAGATGGTGGACTTCCTCCATGAGCGCACGCATGCGCGCTACATGTCTATGGACTATTATCCGGATTATCATTCGCACATCGAAGGGTCCAAAATGGGCAATCGGGCGCTGGAGCCCGAGCCATTCGACTCCTCGTTGCTGGGCGCGGACAACGCCATCGTCAGTCACGGCCATCGCATCTGGTACATGGGCGACCGAATTCCAATGACAATCATGGACGGTTACGCGATCAAGGTGCGCGCGCGGGGTTGGCAGTGGCTGGTGACGAAGGCGATTTTGCGTTACGCGTTCGACTGGACTTGGCTGCTTCGCAACAAGAAGGGCCGCTATCGGGCGAACGGCTCTGCCGCAGTGTCGCGCCTCTATCTCTCGCTCAAGGAACGCGGCGTGGAGATGTGGCGCAACGCGCCGATGATGGAGCTGGTTCAGGAGGATGGCCGCGTCACGGGCGCGGTTGTCATGCATCAGGGCACGCTGGTCCGGATCAGGGCGGACAAGGGCTTGATCTTGGCAAGCGGCGGCTTTGAACATAATCAAGCATTGCGCGAACAACATCTGCCCAAACCCACCGACGAGAATTGGAGCGCGGGCGTCAGGACCAATACGGGCGATGCGCTGATCGCGGGGCAAGGCGTGGGCGCCGCTACCAAGCTTCTCAACCAGGCTTGGTGGAACATGACCGCCAACATTCCGGGAGAAGACGCGCCACGGCTTATCATTATCGAGAAGGCCTTGCCGGGCTGCTGCCTCGTCAATCGCGAGGGCAATCGCTTCCTGAATGAATCCCAGAACTACCAGACCCTTGTCGAGAAGCTCTACGAAGCGCACAGCGAGGCGCATCCCAGCGTACCGTGCTGGCTGATTTTCGACGCGCGCTATCGCCGGGATTATATATTGGGTCCGCTGCTGACCAAGCGGTTGCGGCCGGACTGGACTTTCCCGAAAAGTTGGCACCGCGAGGGGTTCATCGCGAAGGCGCGGACGATCGCCGATCTGGCGCGCAAGACGGGAATCGATCCGACCGGTCTGGAATATACGATCGCAAAGATGAACGGCTATGCTCGTACCGGCATCGATCTCGACTTCCATCGCGGGGAGACGGCCTATGACCGGCTCTACGGTGATCCGAAGATCAAGCCCAATCCGAACTTGGCGCCGCTGGCCGAGGCACCTTTTTACGCCATGCGCCTGTCCCCGGGCGACATCGGCACGCAGGGCGGACTAGTGACCGACGTCAACGGGCAGGTGATGGACGAGAGCGCCAGGCCGATCCCGGGTCTTTACGCGTCAGGCAATTGCACGGCCGCTGTCATTCCGACCTATCCCGGCGCCGGGGCCACACTCGGCCCGGCCATGGTCTTCGCCTACCAGGCCGCGAAGCACATGACGGGGTATAACGCCTGAGCCTTGAGGCTTTCTGCGGCTTGTCGCCGGTTTAGACGTCGCTCCAGAGGCGACAGCTGCCTACGTTGGTCAGGATAGTTCTTTGAGCGCGCGATCATCGGACCCAGGCGGAGACACTTCGTTTTGCTCGCCTTGCGAAAGCGGTCCAGCAGATTGCGATAGCCCGTGCCCTAAGAAGGAAAGCGAACGGCCTTCCTGTCCTTGCGTTCGGCTATACCCGCGACCTTCAGATCGAGATCATTCGCCGGCAAAATCCAGCCAGAAACCCGTTATGGGAAGGCCGACGGTCTATTGGCTGGGCTTGGAGGCCGGCGAAGCGGGCCTGCAGGCGTCATTGATCCACCTTGCCGGTGGCGTTGAGCGGCAGCGCTTCTAGGGCATGCACGACCTTGGGCATCTTGTAGCCCGCAATGCGGTCGCGCGCCCAGGCCCTGATCAATGGGGTGTCGAGCGTCGCGCCGGGACGGAGCACCACGATGGCCGTGACCGCTTCCTCCCATGGGGGTCGGGCATTCCGATGACCGATACCTCGGCGACGTCGGGATGGGTGGCCACCCAAGCTGCGCCAAATATTATTTCTATATCCTTCCGTTCAGTTCAACGTGATGCCGCCATCGACATTGGTTGTCTGGCCGACCATGTGACTGCTGCCGGGTGAAGCGAGGAACAAAGCCGGGCCGACGATATCGCCCGGCTTTGCGACGATGCCCGAAGGGGTGGCAGCCGGGATCAGTGCAAGACCGATGATGTTTACATCGAATCTTTCGCGCCAATGATCCGCGCCCACTTGCCCAATGGGGGTTGCGTCGAAAAGGGCAGCGGCATTCATCAATATATCAACGCGCCCGTGCGTTCGTACACCGTCCGTATCAGCGCATCGACGGAATCTTGGCGATTTATGTCCAGCGTTGCAGGTTCGGCCGTGCCGCCCCCGCCGCGATGCGGTCCATGGTGTGATAACAATGCCGCACTTCGGCTGCGATCACTGCCGCACCATTTTTGCCAGTAGTTCGGCGATGGCCCCGCCGGCACCCCCGCCTGTGCCAGTAATCACAGCGATCTGCCCCTGACAGACTGGCGGTCATGGACGCATCCAGTACAATTCATGTGTGATGCTTTCCCCTCCCGCTTTTGATCTGCCCCCCGCTGAGTGGCCCAGAGACTATGATAGTCTGGACCACGGAAGGGCCATTGAAATGCCGAGCAAGAAGCACAAGCCGGAAGAGATTATCGGCAAGCTGCGTGAAGTTGAGATCGTGCTGG
>JBPPMC010000107.1:0-9590 GCA_051305835.1 Sphingobium sp. | reverse complement strand
CCCCGTTCGATATATTTTCGGATGGTCTTGGGATCGCGACCAGTGCGTCGGGCAATGGCGGATATCGATACACCCTGCCGATGTAGTTCGAGGATCATCATCAATTCTCCAAGTCGGATCATCGGCCCCGTCTCCGCGTCTGCAAAGGAGATGAGGACAATGTCGGCTCATCTCATTCTGCCGGGGCTAGCCCCGGCAGAATGAGATGAAGGGGCCACCAACTAGGGAATTTTCAAAGCCCACTTTTGCGGAGAATTGCACGACCGATGACAGCGGCTGTAATATTCCTGCTGGTTGTCCGCCTTCTTGGCACCCCAGCCCAGCTCCCACAGCCAGCCCGACGGGTTGGCGCAGTAGAAGGTCAAAGCCTCGTCGGTCGAATGCTTGCCCAGCTGCAGCGCAACGTCGATCTTGCGCTGGCGGATGATGTCGTGCGCCACCCCCAGATCGTCGAGATCGGTATATTCGAGCATCTTGATCCGCTTCTTCATCGGCCCAAGCGCCGAACGCCACCGAATGTTGGCGCCCGTTGACGTGCATGAAATAAGGCTGCGCCACCATGCCGCCGGGAAGCGGAAGCTTGTACTCGACCGAGCCGGTGAGGCCGAGCATCTCGTAGAAGCGCACCGCGGCAGGAATGTCGTCCTGGCGCAAGATTCAGTGGCCGATGCCTTCCTTGGCGGTCATGAACTTGCCGAACATCGGCCGCCCCGGGTGGAACGCACGCCAGTTGTCGACCAGCGGACCATAGAAGATCTCGGTCGGGTTGCCGCCCGGATCGACCGTCTTGGCCAGGCCCAGAACACGCCGCTCGGCGCATTCCTCCTACGACGCCACGCGAATGTCGAGGTTGTTGAGCCGCAGCTTCTCGACCAGCTCGTTGAACTCGGACGGACCCGCAACCGCCAGCCGATATAGGCCAGGTCGTCGCCGCCATCGATGTGCAGCGTGAGGCGGTGATGCCACTTGTCCATCCGCAGATAAATGCGGTCGCCCTCACCCTCGTCGACGATCTCCATGCCGACGATCGACGCCGCATAATCCTTCCACGCCTCAACGTCGATATGGACAGACCGATATAACCCAGCTCGGTCACTTGCGACATCGCGCTCATCCTCTCTCTTGTCTCTACTTCAAGCCCGGCACCCCAGCCCGGTCCCGCCCCCCGCGCCTTAGTCCAACTCGACCACCTCCGCAACCGCATCAGGACAACGGTTTGCACGGGATTCGCCTGATAACGCCCCGGCCCGAACCGCTTTTGGAGTGGTTGAACGACAGCGTAGATCAGCCAGATCGGGAAAAATGTCGAAACGCGGCTTCAGGCTCGGCGCTTGCGAAGCACGCAAGCGCTGATTATCGACGTGTTCGAGGGCCTGAACGGCAAGATTCGCCTTGTAAGGAGTTCCTCTATGTGCAACTAAAACAAGAGCGCACAGCCGGTCCTTTCCGGCGAATTCCGTGAGACGACCTCCTGGTGGCGCGCCCTTGTAGGTCAATTCCTGTCATCTCCATGTCGGACGCAGTAATGGAAAAACAAGCTACGATCCCCGAGATCGGCAAGACCGTCTCGGTGAACGGCGTTCGTACCAATTATCATGAGCAGGGCGAGGGGCCGCCGCTGCTCCTGATCCACGGCTCGGGTCCCGGTGTGACGGCGTGGGCGAACTGGCGCGCCAACCTGCCCGAGTTGGCCAAGGACTTCCACGTCTACGCACCCGACATGATCGGCTTCGGCTACACCGACGCCCCGGCAGGCGGCATCAAGGACCGGCAGATCTGGGTCGACCATCTCGCCGGCTTCCTCGATGCGATGGGCATCGAGAAGGCGTCGCTGGTCGGCAACAGCTTCGGCGGCGCGCTGGCTATCGCGTTCATGATCGCGCATCCCGACCGCGTTGACCGCGCGGTGTTGATGGGCGCGGCCGGCGTCGAGTTCCCGATCACCGAGGCCCTCGATTACGTCTGGGGCTACGAGCCTTCGATGGAGATGATGCGCAAGACGATCGCCTATCTCTCGACCGACCCGAGCCGCATCACCGAGTCGCTGATCGAGTCTCGCTACGAGGCCAGCAAGCGTCCCGGCGCGGCCGAACCCTATTCGGCCACGTTCGGCCCGAAACCGCGCCAGAACCACCTCAAGATGCTGTGCAGCAACGAGGAGGATGTCGCGGCGATCCCGCACGAGGTGCTGATCCTTCACGGCAAGCTCGACCAGGTGATTCCGCTCGAAGTTTCTGAAAGACTTGTGAAATTGATCAAGAATTCCGATCTGCATGCCTTCGGCAATTGCGGGCATTGGGTGCAGATCGAGCGGGCGGCGAGCTTCAATCGCCTCGTCACCGAATTTGTAAAACAGGGCCTCAACGGCTAGAACGAGCTAGCAAATTAGGAGAGTTGAACATGGCTGTCACAGGAGTCTTAAGGCCCGGATACGTCCAGATGCGGGTCCTCGATATGGAGCAGGCGATCCCTCACTATCGTGACCGCGTCGGCCTCGATCAGGTTGGCGAGACCGAAGGCGACCGCGCCTTCTTCCGCGGCTTCGACGAATTCGATCGGCACAGCATCATCCTGCGCGAGGCGGACACACCCGGTCTCGACGTGATCGGCTTCAAGGTCGCGAGCGACCGCGATCTCGACGTGTTCAAGAAGCGGATCGATGCGATGGGGGTTCGCACCGAGGAGATCCCGGCTGGTGCCGATCCGGGCGTGGGCCGCAAGATCCGTTTCACGACGCCGACCAAGCATGTCTTCGATCTCTATGCGGACATGGAGATTTCGGACACGGCGCCGATGACCAAGAATCCGGATGTGTGGCATCGCGAGCCGCGCGGTATGCGCGTGCAGCGTTTCGACCATTGCGCGCTCAACGGCACCGACATCGTCGGGTCGACCAAGATCTTCGTCGAGGCGCTCGACTTCGAAGTCTCGGAGACGGTGGTCGACGAGAGCAACGGCACCGAGCTAGCGGTCTTCATGAGCTGCAGCAACAAGGCGCATGACATCGCCTTCATCGGCTTCCCCGAGGACGGCAAGCTGCACCACACGTCGTTCCGCCTCGAATCCTGGAACGACGTCGGTCATGCCGCGGACATCATCACGCGCTACGACATCTCGCTCGATATCGGGCCGACGCGCCACGGCATCACCCGCGGCCAGACGATCTACTTCTTCGATCCGTCGGGCAACCGCAACGAGACGTTCTCCGGCGGCTATGATTATTATCCGGACAACCCCCGCCGCGTGTGGAGCGCGGACGAGGCCGGCAAGGCGATCTTCTACTATGAGCGGCAGCTCAACGATCGCTTCATGGCCGTCAATACATGAGTGAACCGATCGTGCGTATCAGGCTGGTCAAGACGATCAGTCCTGAGGCCGCTCATGCCGCCGTCGGTGCCGCCCTCCGGGCCGGCGCCGACGAAGGTTGTGCGGTGGTGGCGGCCGTGGTCGACGCAGCAGGCGAGCTTGTCGCCTTCGTGCGGGCCACGGGCGCGCCGTTTCATTCGAGCGACATCGCTCGGGACAAGGCGTATACGGCCGCGAGCTTCAAGATGCCGACCGCGGACATCCCGGGCATCGTTTCGGGCAGCGACGCACTTCGCGACGGCATCACGCGGCGCAGGAACATGGTGATGTTCGGCGGAGGACTCCCGATCGTCGTCGACGGCGAGATCGTCGGCGGCATCGGCGTATCGGGCGGCAGCGAGGCGATGGACACGGCTTATGCCAATGCCGGCCTTGCCGCGATCGGCGCCAAACGGTTCGACTGAAGTTTCGAATTAACGGAGAAAGAAGATGGCGCGAGGCGACGAGCCCTTGCCGACGGTGACGGCGGAAGTTTTGAATTATATCGACGGCGCCTATCGCAAGGGCAGCGAAGGCAAGAGCTTCGTCAACATCGACCCGGCGACCGGCAAGGAGATCGGCCGCGTCTATGAGGCGAGCAGGGAGGACGTCGACGCTGCCGTTCAGGCCGCCAAGCGCGCCTTGAAGGGCCCGTGGGGCAAGATGACGATTCCCGAGCGAGTCAAGCTGATCATCAAGGTCGCCGACGAGATCGAGCGCCGCTTCGACGATTTCCTCGCGGCCGAGGTCGCCGACACCGGCAAGCCGATCTCGATCGCCTCGCACATCGACATTCCGCGCGGCGCCGCCAATTTCCGCATGTTCGCGGACGTCGTCTCGACGACCCCCACCGAATCGTTCATGACCCCGACTCCCGACGGGTCGAAGGCGCTGAACTATGCGGTGCGCAAGCCCAAGGGCGTGGTTGCGGTGGTCTGCCCGTGGAACTTCCCGTTGCTGCTGATGACCTGGAAGGTCGGCCCCGCGCTCGCGTGCGGCAACACCGTCGTCGTCAAGCCGTCCGAGGAAACGCCGCGCACCGCGGCGCTGCTCGGCGAGGTGATGGACGCGGTCGGCATGCCAAAGGGCGTGTTCAACGTCGTCCACGGCTTCGGCCCGGATTCGGCCGGTGAGTTCCTGACCAGCCACAAGGACGTCGATGCGATCACCTTCACCGGCGAGACCGGCACCGGCACGGCGATCATGAAGCAGGCCGCGGTTGGCCTGCGCGACATTTCGTTCGAGCTCGGCGGCAAGAACCCGGCGATCGTGTTCGCCGATTGCGACATCGACAAGGCGATCGAGGGTGTTGCTCGCGCCACCTTCCTCAACACCGGCCAGGTGTGCCTCGGGACCGAGCGCATCTTCGTCGAGCGGTCGATCTTCGACAAGTTCGTCGAGCGGCTTGCCGCGGCGGCGCAGGCGTTCGAGCCCGGCGATCCGAAGCATCCCCAATATATGGGCCCGCTGATCAGCGACGAGCATCGCTCGAAGGTGCTCGGCTATTACCAGCGCGCGGTCGACGAAGGCGCGACCGTCGTGACCGGCGGCGGCGTTCCGAAGAACGTTGACGGCGGTTTCTACGTCGAGCCGACGATCTGGACCGGCCTTGCTCCCGATTCCACGGTTATGCGCGAGGAAGTATTCGGCCCGTGCTGCGGCGTCATTCCATTCGACACCGAGGAAGAAGCCATTGCGATGGCCAACGACACGCCCTACGGGCTCAGCGCGACGATCTGGACGCAGGATCTTTCCCGCGCCCATCGCGTGTCGGCCGAGATGGAGGTCGGCATCTGCTGGGTGAACTGCTGGTTCCTGCGTGACCTGCGCACCGCCTTCGGCGGCGCCGGGCAATCCGGCATCGGCCGTGAAGGCGGGGTGCACAGCCTCGAATTCTACACCGAGATCGAAAACATCTGCGTGAAGTTGTGAGCGCCATGGCTGATCAGGAAGTCACATTCGATAGAAGCAACATCGACAAGGCCGCGGCCCAGTTGAGGCACGCCGCCGAGACGATGAATCCTGGCCCGCCGATCCGGGATCTGATCTCGGCCGGCGGCGTCGAGGCCGCTTATGCGGTGCAGGACGCCAATACGACGCACTATCTTGCCAACGGCCGCCGGCTGGTGGGCCGCAAGACCGGGCTCACGTCGAAGTCGGTGCAGAAGCAGCTCGGCGTCAACCAGCCCGACTACGGCATGCTCTATGCGGACATGGACGTGCCCGAAGGCCAGCCGATCCTGCTGACGCGCGTGGTGCAGCCCAAGGTCGAGGCGGAGATCGCTTTGGTGATCGGGCGCGACCTCGACGATCCCGACGTGACCACCGCCGAAATGCTGCGCGCGATCGAATATGTCGTGCCGGCGATCGAGATCGTCGACAGCCGCATCGCCAATTGGGATATCAAGATCTGGGACACGATCGCCGACAATGCGTCGAGCGGGGTGTACACTCTGGGGGCCGTTCCCAAGAAGCTTGACGGGCTCGACCTGCGCACCTGCGGGATGGTGATGGAGCGCCGCGGCGATCCGATCTCGGTCGGTGCGGGCGTCGCCTGCCTCGGCAGCCCG
Source organism: Sphingobium sp. (assembly GCA_051305835.1). Classification (GTDB taxonomy): domain Bacteria; phylum Pseudomonadota; class Alphaproteobacteria; order Sphingomonadales; family Sphingomonadaceae; genus Sphingobium. The sequence continues at coordinate 3,675 of JBPPMC010000107.1, read as the reverse complement.
ATCAGCGCGGCCTTGTGGCTTGCGCAGGTGATGGCGAAGGCCGGCCGGCCGCTCAAGGCGGGCGACGTGATCCTCAGCGGCGCGCTCGGCCCGATGGCCGGCGTCGCGGCCGGCGACGTGGTCGAGGCGCGGATCAACGGTGTCGGCACCGTCAAAGCCTTTTTCGAAGCGGGCGCCTGAAGGCGCTTTGGGAGATTTACGAATGTCGAAGATCAAATGCGCGATCATCGGTTCCGGCAACATCGGCACGGACCTGATGATCAAGATCCTCAAGGGCTCCGACAGCCTCGAGCTCGCCGTCGTGGTCGGCATCGACGAGAAGTCGGAAGGCCTGGCGATGGCGCGCGAGCGCGGCGTCGCGACCACCCATGACGGGATCGAGGGCCTCAAGAAGATGGGTTCCTATCCCGAGATCGGCGTCGTGTTCGACGCGACCTCGGCTTACGCCCACAAGGTCCATGACGAGATCCTGCGCGCCGACGGCAAGCAGATCGTCGATCTCACTCCCGCGGCGCTCGGGCCGTTCACCGTGCCGCCGGTCAATGCCGATTCGAACCTCGATGCGGTCAACGTCAACATGGTGACCTGCGGCGGCCAGGCGACGATCCCGATCGTCGCCGCAGTCGCGCGCGTCACCAAGGTCCATTATGCCGAGATCGTCGCGTCGGTCTCGTCGCGCTCGGCCGGTCCGGGCACGCGCGCCAACATCGACGAGTTCACCCGCACCACCGCCAAGGGCATCGAAGTGGTCGGCGGCGCCGAAAAGGGCCGGGCGATCATCATCCTCAACCCGGCCGAGCCGCCGATGATCATGCGCGACACGATCTTCACGCTGACCGACCAGGTCGACGAGGACAAGATCCGCCAGTCGATCCTCGACATGATCGCGACGGTGCAATCCTACGTTCCCGGCTACCGCCTCAAGCAGGAGGTCCAGTTCGAGCGCTTCGGATCGAACAACCCGGTCAAGATCCCCGGTTATGGCGAGTTCGCGGGGCTCAAGACGAGCGTCTTCCTCGAGGTCGAAGGAGCGGGCGACTATCTCCCCAAATATGCGGGCAATCTCGACATCATGACCGCGGCCGCCAAGGCCGCCGGCGAGATGCTGGCGGCCCGCATGCTCAATCGGAAGGCTGCAGCATGACGCTCTATCCCACCCAGACCAAGCTCTACATCCAGGACGTGACCTTGCGTGACGGCATGCACGCGATCCTGCACAATTATGGCACCGAAAGTGTCCGCACGATCGCCAAGGCGCTCGACGATGCCGGTGTCGACGCGATCGAAGTGTCGCATGGCGACGGGCTCAACGGCAGCTCGTTCAACTATGGCTTCGGCGCGCACACCGATTGGGAATGGATCGAGGCCGCCGCCGACGTGATCGAGAAGGCGGTGCTGACCACCTTGCTCGTGCCCGGAATCGGCACCGTCGAGGAGCTCAAGCGCGCTTATGCGCTCGGCGTGCGCTCGGTGCGCGTCGCGACGCACTGCACCGAAGCCGACGTCGGCAAGCAGCATATCGGCATCGCGCGCGATCTCGGCATGGACGTGTCGGGCTTCCTGATGATGAGCCACATGCTCGAGCCCGAGGCGCTCGCCCAGCAGGCGTTGCTGATGGAAAGCTATGGCGCGCATTGCGTCTATGTGACCGACAGCGGCGGTGCGCTCGACATGGATGGCGTCCGCGCCCGCCTGCAGGCCTATGACCGGGTGCTCAAGCCCGAGACGCAGCGCGGCATGCACGCCCACCACAATCTCTCGCTCGGCGTCGCCAACTCGATCGTTGCAGCGCAGGAAGGTGCGATCCGCATCGACGCCAGCCTCGCTGGCATGGGCGCGGGCGCCGGCAATGCGCCGCTCGAGGTGTTCATCGCCGCGATCGACCGCAAGGGCTGGAAGCACGGCTGCGATGTGATGGCGCTGATGGACGCCGCCGAGGATCTGGTCCGGCCGCTTCAGGATCGCCCAGTCCGCGTCGACCGCGAGACCCTGAGCCTGGGTTATGCGGGCGTCTATTCGTCGTTCCTGCGCCACGCCGAAAAGGCCGCCGAACAATACGGACTCGACACACGCGAAATCCTGGTCGAACTTGGCCGGCGCCGGATGGTCGGCGGACAGGAAGACATGATCGTCGACGTCGCTCTCGATATCCTGAGCGCGCGCAAGGGTGAGACCGAGCCCAAGGGGGAAATGGCCGCGTGACTTCGCTTGCTGAATATGCCGAGATTCTCGACCGTGCCGCGCACGAAGCGCATGCCACGCCTCAGATCACCCACAGCAATGACAAGCTGACCGTCGCCGACGCTTATGCGATCCAAAAGCTGTCGGTCGAGCGCCGCCTGGCGCGCGGCGAGAAGCGGATCGGCGTCAAGATGGGCCTCACCAGCCGCGCCAAGATGCAGCAGGTCGGGGTCGACGAGGTCGCCTGGGGGCGGCTCACCGACGCGATGCTGCTCGAGGAGGGTGCGGCGCTGTCGCTGTCGCGCTTCGTCCATCCGCGGATCGAGCCGGAGATCGCCTTTCTGATGAAGGCGCCGCTCGCGGGCAAGGTCACGGCGGCGCAGGCGCTCGCCTGCGTCGAGGCCGTCGCCCCAGCGATGGAAGTGATCGACAGCCGCTTCGAGAATTTCAAGTTCGCGTTGGTCGACGTGGTCGCCGACAACACCTCGTCTTCGGGCCTGGTGGTCGGCGGCTGGGGCGATCCGATGCAGGATCTCTCGAACCTCGGCGTGATCCTGGAAATCAACGGCGAGGTCGTCGAGGTCGGCTCGACTGCCGCGATCCTCGGCCATCCGTTGCGCTCGCTGGTCGCCGCCGCGCGGTTGATCGGCGAGGCGGGCGAGACGATCAACGCCGGCGACATCGTCATGGCCGGCGGCATCACGGCGGCGCCGACCCTCAAGGCCGGCCAGACCATCCGCAACACCGTCCAGAACCTGGGATCGGTCAGCATCACGGTGGAAGCATAAATGCCGATCATGGAAGTCACTTTGGTCGAGGGCCGCACGACCGAGAAGAAGGAGGCGTTCATCCTCGCGCTGACCGATGCCGCGGAGCAGTCGCTCGGCGTGCCTCGCGAGTCGATCCGCGTGATCCTGCGCGAGATCCCGGATGCGAATTTCGCGGTGGCGGGCGTGACCTTCGCCGCGCGCAAAACCAATACTTTGAAAGCGGCAAGCTGACCACGATGATCAAGCATCAAGTCCAGATCGTCGATGGCAGCCGCTTCGAATGCCCCAAGGAGGAACGGGTCCTGATCGCGATGGAGCGCTTGGGGCTGAATGACATTTTCGTCGGCTGCCGCGGCGGCGGGTGCGGCGTGTGCAAGGTGAAGGTGACCAGCGGAAATTATCGCACCGGTAAAATGAGCAGGCTACAAGTGAGCGAGGCGGAAGAGGCGGGGGGTTATGCGCTCGCCTGCAAGCTGTTCCCGCTCGACAATCTCGTCATCGAATTGCCCAACTAAAAACTTTTTGTCAGAAGACGGAAAATGCAGCCTAAGCAATCTCGACGACCGCAAGATCGGCATGTTCGATCAATAACGCGTGCCTATCCGGTTAACGCAGACACCCACTACATGTGGGGTGCGCCCAGCCACCGGAATATAGCTCGGCGTAGGTCGAGCTTTCACCTCGCCCGCAATTCCGAGGAGCGAGCGGAAGGCGTTGAACGGGT
>JBPPMC010000102.1:0-2175 GCA_051305835.1 Sphingobium sp. | reverse complement strand
GGCCGACGTTCGTAAAAAACGCCGTCATCCTGATAATGGTCGAAGTTGCGATCGCGCTGGAGAAGGCCAAAGCCCTTTGCATCTGGTTCGGTAAAGCTGCTGACATGCGGCGCATCGGGATTGATGAGCGGGCGGGCCTGCGCCGCACCGTTTGCGGAGCGGATCAGCAGCGTATCCGAATCGTGGATTTCCGGACGCCAGTCGGTTGCTTTGCTGCGATGCGCCTGATCGTACCAGAACATGCTGGTCATCGGCATCAAGCCCAACTCGGCGATGACGCGACGGGGGAAAATAGCCGCGTCGATATCCTGATGCACGCCGTTTTCGTCGATGCTGTTGCGCAGGCGATACGCGCCGGCAACGCCGGGGCCATCGAGAAGTGCATAAACCGTCAGCGCGTTGGGGCCATCATGCTGTAGCCAGAAATGCGTGAAGCGCGGAAACTCCTCCTTGCCCGAACTGGTGTCGATGGCGATCGCGCGGGCGGAAAGGCCATATTGCTTGCGGGCGCCAGACGCGCGAAAATAGCTCGCGCCCATGAACACGAGCCAGTCGGCATCGCGCGCCTTGGTCATCACCCTGAACCCTGCGAACCCGGCATCGGGACCGAGCGCCCTGACCGGGCTGTCGGCGGGCATATCAAAGAATGAGGGATCATAGGCGAGCGGGGTGGCGCGGCCATTCTCGACCAGGTGCAGGAACACCGGCTGATTGGAATATTGGCTCAGTGGGAAAAGGCGGATGCCGGTTGCGTCGCTGCGATCGTTCCAGATCGTGTGATCATCTCGAAACTGGACTTTGTGCAGCGCATCGTAATTTACGGCTTTTGCACCGGGATGCGGCGACACATTTTTATAGGGCGTACGAGACAGAGAACTGGCTCGGTTCACCAATGTCTGCCAGTCGAACCGCTCCGCCGTGGCTGAGGGCGCACGCGCCTGCGCGCTGCCGGCCATTAACAATGCTGCGCCTGAGGCGGCAACGATTTCGCGTCGGTTCCAGTCGGTCATCTCTCGTTACTTGGGCGGAATCGAACTATTATCAAGCGAAACAAATGTAATTTTGAGGCGAACCGTCTCCGAAACGAGGAAACCCCCGCCCGGGGGGACGAGGGTTTCGGTATGGTCCGTTGATCGAAAGTTGGACCCCCGGCATGGTGGGGACCGTTAACTGCCGGGGGTCTTATCGAGCGACACAATGGACCAAGACCGCGTCGCCCAATTCTTATTACTTGATCAGGCTGAGGACGTTCTGCTGCGCCTGATTCGCCTGGGCGAGCATCGCGGTCGATGCCTGCGAGAGGATCTGCTGCTTGGCGAGCGCGGTGGTTTCGGCCGAGAAGTCGGCGTCTTCGATCCGCGAGCGGGCTTCGGTCAGGTTGGCGACGGTCGAGTTAAGGTTGGAGATCGTCGCTTCCAAACGGTTCTGAACGCCGCCAAGATTGGCGCGGCCTTCCGAGATGACGGCCAGCGCGCCCTTGGATGCTGCCTTCTGTGCCGCCGTCGATGCGCCAGTAATGGCTGCGCCGGTGCCATCGATGAGTCCGAGGGCAAGCGTCGCATTGCTGCCTGTGGAAAGATCGAGGGTAGAGAGGTTTAGACCGACCAGAGTCATGTCCGCTACGTCGAAGGATACGGTGTCGGTCGCACCGGTTCCGGTCTGCAACTGGAAGCTGCCACCGCTCAGCGTGTTACCGTTGAATTTCGTGGTCGTCGCGATGTTCGTGATCTGGGCTGTAAGAGCGTCGGTTTCCGCCTTGATGCCCGTGCGGTTTGCGTCGCTGATCGTGCCGTTCGCGCTCTGCACGGCCAGTTCGCGGATCCGCTGTACGATGTTGGCGATTTCGCCGAGCGCGCCTTCGGCGGTCTGCGTCAGCGAGATGCCATCCTGAGCATTGCGTGATGCCTGAGCCAAGCCGCGAATGTCGGCGGTCATCTTGGAGGAGATGGCGAGGCCGGCGGCGTCGTCCTTGGCGCCATTGATGCGCTTGCCGGTCGACAGGCGTTCCAGAGCCTGCTGCAGGCCCATATCGGCCTTGGAAGAAGCATTGGCGGCGCGGAGTGCGGCTACGTTGGTTCCGATGACAGTCATGATAAGTTCCCTTTATTCGCTAAAACTCAGGTCGCCTCTTCCAGTGACGGTTGCGGCCTCGAAAGTGTATAACGGTGCGGGCAC
>JBPPMC010000342.1:0-6008 GCA_051305835.1 Sphingobium sp. | reverse complement strand
CGACGTTTCGCCCGCATCGCCCAACAGCCCTGGTGGGCGCCGGGCGAGATGCAGGTCCTGACCGCCGCCGACGTGTCCGAACGCCTGGGCGAGACCTCCGGCGCCGGGGGGCTGTGGATGGGCGGCGCCCTGACGGTGCGGCCCGCCGCGATCCTGGCCGCCTGGCTGGCGGACGTCCCCGTCGTGAAGGGACGCGTCGATCGCCTGGAGCGCGCCGGCGATCGCTGGCGCCTGATGGATGACCGGGCCAACGTCCTGATCGAGGCCGATACGGTGGTCGTCGCCGCCGGCTGGGGAACGGCGCGCCTCCTGCCCGAACTGGACCTCAGACCCGTGCGCGGCCAGGCCGACTGGATCACCGGCGTCCAGCCCCCCTGCGCCGTCGCCTGGGGCGGCTATGTCGCCCCGACCGGAGAGGGATTCCTGTACGGCGCGACGCACGATCGGGGCGACCAGGGAACGCAGACGCGGGCGGACGACACGGCGAGAAACGGAGAGACGTTGAAGGGTCGCCTTCCGCACCTTCTGGACATGACGACCGCCGAACGGCCCACCCCGAGCCTCTCGAGGGCCGCCATCCGCGCGACGACGGCGGACCGACTGCCGATCAGTCTTTCTCTGGCTCTGGGAGAGGACCTCCATGTCCTGACCGGGCTGGGATCCAGGGGCTTTTGCATCGCGCCCCTGCTGGCGGAGCGGCTGGCAAGCGCTGTCGCGACGACCCGGGAAGGGTCTTACTTGCGGACCAGAGCCTGTCTGGCCGCCCGGTAAACGATCGTCATTTCAGCCCAGACCGGGTGCTTGAGCAGCGCCAGAGCCAGGACCCAAATCGCCACCCCCAGGCCCACAGCACACCCGATGAGGCCGGGTGACGTGTAAGCCGACCACCCTGTCATCATCATCAAAATCAGCGCGGGCGCGACTGCGGATATCGTCAGAATCAGGCTTTCGCCGTAGACGCGTTCCAGTTCTCCCGGAACCGTGCCGGCGAGCCGATCCATGTGCCGTCGATAGAGAATGTAGCCGAAGCATGCCTCGACCACCCGGCCCAGCGTCGCGAAGACGACGCTGAACAGACAGCCGATGGTGAAGGCCACGGTCCCGAAAACGGCGCGCAAGAACTCGAAACGGACCTGCCGGGCGCTTTCGCCCTTTAGGACAAAGACTTCCCAATTAAGCCCGAAACCGATGATGACAAACTGGGCGATCATGAGCAGCGATAGCGGAATGGCGGATCCCAGCCACGGATCGCCATAGACCAGACGGACGATCGGACCGGCGAGGATCGCGGTTCCCATCACCAAGGGCCACATCACCGCAGTGATCAGCTTGATCGCGTTGATGAAGGTCGCGTGCATGGAGCCCACAGCCCGCATCTCGTTCGACAGCCTGACGAACACGACCTTGGTGGCCTGGCCGTAGATGTTGAAGAAGATCATCGACGAAACGTTCGCAGCGCGGCCATAGAGACCCAGAGCAGACAGACCCAGCATACCGCCCAGGATCAGCAGAGACAGACGGTTGGCGATCTCGGCGACGCCATTGATGGACAGCATCTGGGCGCCGAACCGCACCACGGGCCAGAACCCCTGCATCCTGGGTCGATAGAATAATCGGCCACCGCGAAGCACGCTGTAGATTGCTACGGACACGATCGAGCCCGCCAAGGGACCAAAGGCAAGAGACGGCGCCCCGAACCCCGCATGGGCCAGGACTACAACGACCACCGCCGCCACAGCAGCCCGTGCGACGGTGACCACCGATACCTCACCAAACCTCATTTCCCTGGCCAGCAGGGCGGCCGGCACGAACTCGAACACGCCGCTCAGGCAGACCAGACTGGAGATCGACAGGACGGTTGCGATATCGGCGCGACCGGATGCAAAAACCACAACTAGGCCGATCAGGTTGAGAATCGTGAAAATGACGAGGCTAAAGAGGACGTTGACCGTAAAAACGGTGCGGATCATGTCCTGATCGACTATGTTTTCCTTGATGAGATAGGTCCCAATCGTGAAGGACAGGAGCACGGACAAGACGCCCGCGACCGTGGAGCCCATCAGGAAGACGCCGAGCTGTGAAGGGTCCAGCAGCCGTGAAACGATGACGGATGAGCCGAAATTCAGTACAAGGACCGCAGCCTGTCCCAGATATGACCAGACGAGTGCGCGCCGAACCGACATGGTCAACGCTCCGTCGTCGAGCGGACATGGCGTCGTGGATCGAAACCTCGTCCATCTGCAAGCAGGGTGGAGGTTCGCCGATGGACCTTGGCGAACAATAGCAGGACGCCAAACATCAACTCATTCGGCCAGCGCCAGAGACTCTTTTTTCCAAAGCGATCCCTGTAGTCCTTGAGAATTATCCACCTCAGCCATGGCTCGTAAACGATGCTGTTTGACCGATATTTCTTCGCCACGCCGGGGGTCGGACAGCCGCGAATGGACAGATCATCTTTGATGCTTTGCAAGAATTCGGGATTGTTTTCTTGAAGCCAAGCATAAGCCTTTTCGAGATCAGGCACGCGGAATGGGTTTCGCCTCAGAAGATCAACCTTCACGAAAGGAACCCCGTCTTCCATCATTTCTTTCCAGAGAACATGTGAGGGATTGTAGGGATACCGCTGTGCGATCCCGCCGTGGTTCGCTGGCGAAAACGCCGCCTCATACCGCAACCCGTCCTCAATGAGGGCGCGGGTCAAACCGACCTCATAATGACGGACTATCTCGAGCTTGTTTTCCAAATCGAGCATCGGCCTGGCCATTAGCCGCTGAAACGCGGTGGAAGAGTATGCGGCGGGCCTGAGGGCAAGAAACCAGCTTTGCAGGTGAGGCTCCCCTTCGAATGACTCGACGGCGCCGAAGAAATCCGCATTCGAGCCACCCCAGAGGCGGTCCATAAAATTCGTCAGGGAAGATGTCGGACCATAGACGCTGTCATTGGTCAGCAATAGAACGTGCGCCTGGATCGGCTGAAATGTCGTGTATAGTGCGATCCACCCACCGAAATCCAGGCCTTCATTCTCCCTGGTAATCGCTCTCAGGCAGTATTTTTCTAACCTTATTGTATCGCTATCAGATATTTTCGAGGTCGATGTTACTACCGTAATAAATCCTGCCTCCTTCAATGACGCAAGATAATTAAAGACATATTCGGCGACTATGTTGTCCTGATTGTAGTGAGCAAACAGGCACAGCCTTTCAGATGACCGAATGGTTTCAAGATCATTTTTGGAGATTGATTTCGCCACTATATCAGACACGTGTTCAAGTGACGATGACGGAAAACCATGACAGAGTTCGTGACCATTGTTCCGTCACGGAAGGGGATGATCCGGGCTTTCTCCGAGAACTCCGGTCGCCCCGTCCATCAGTGCGCGCATCACCCTGCGATATCTTCCATAAGCGCCGTACTTTATCGATAGAAAAAAAAGCAAAATACAGTAAAGAAATTCGTTGATCTGATAATCCAGAGTTTTTGATGATAATAACGTGCCTTCTATCCATCTTCTGTTCCTAACGGCATAGTAAACCCGAAATTCGGAATTCGCCCTGAGAAGCGGGTCGAAACTGTTTTTATAATTTCTGTTTCGATTCACGTAGTCGTCGCCGTCGTCTATGACGGCGCCTCGAACAAGTCGTATGGTTCCACCTGAAGAACGGATCCGACCCGTATAAAAAGAATCGTCTTCGTAGAGGACCATTTCCGCGACCGGGAATCCGATGACATGGAAGAGCGATCGGCGGGCCATCAACCCGCCGTAGCAAGTCTCGACGAGCTCCAGATCGACAGGATGGTCTCGTGGGGCCGTCAGCGGGCCGGAACTGCGCGTCGTGGGAGACCGCTTGCCAAGCCGTACCGCCGCCTTGGCGACGAGCTGGCGAAAATGAAACGAACGAAAGCTGCCGTCCATCCTCTGCAAACCGCCATCTAGGATGCTGGACCAGATGCCGTCATGAACGGCGGGCCGAAAGCCTTGGACGGCGGTCAGCGGATGGCCGGAAACCTCGGTCCAGTGCGCCAGTCGCTCTATCAGGAGATCGAGAGCGCCAGGCTGGGGAAGGTTGTCGTCATCGAGGAGCCAGAACAAATCCTGGTCGCCCGCGTGAGCGGCTTTCAGGCCTTCCGTATATCCGACTGCGGACCCCCTGTTCCGTCCCATCCGGACAAGACGGATAGAAAGGTCTGGCGTACTTTCAAGGCCGGCCAGACCAGTCGACCCGTTGTCGACGATGGCCATCTCCCTGATCCGCGGCTCAACCCGGCAGTAGTTCGCGAGGGACCTCACCATATCGCCGCGATCGCCGTAGGTCACCGTCACCACGCAGACTCCCGAGGCATCCAGCGGCCGTTCGGATTCTGCGGCCCCCTGCGACGAAGTCATTTGCGGATCGCCGCTTGAGGTAACGCCAAGCCCGTCGCCTGCGGCGGCTGCGGCACCGGGAACCGGGTGTTCTCTCCTAGAATGCCGTTTCGTCCGTCGCGAACCGCCTGGGTGATCAGGCGGAACCGGGCCAGCCGTCTGTGCCTCAGGGCGAACAGGAGGAGCAGCCCCATGAATATCTGGCGGTTAAGATTGTAGACGAACGGGTCGTTATTTTCGCTGAACCGTCCGATCCAGGAATGGGTTCGGAACGAATAATAGACCCGGAAATCCGAATCGTCAGTCAGAGAACGGGTGAAGGCGTTGGCGTTGCGCCCCCGATGCTGTTCGTAGTCATCCACGTCATCGACTTTGGCGGCGGGAACGAGTTCGATCACGCCGCCGTACCGCAGCAACCGGGCCGTATATTCGTCGTCGTCGCCGTAGAGAATCAGGTCAGCGAAGGGCAGGCCGATCATCTGGAACATGTTGCGATGGGCCAGAAGCCCACCGTAGCATGCCGTGGGAATCTCGACGGGGTTCAGGGCGGACCCGGCCGGAGCGCTTCGCTTGCGAAAGGCCAGACGCGCGATTTTCGCCGGAATCTGAACCACGTGAAAGCCGTGGAAGCTTGATCGGCGCTTAAGTCGTCCTTCTCCCGACAGGCCATTGAGAATGTCCAGATGGATGGACGGCCGATAGGCCAGCACGGCGCATTTTTCCACGCCCCGTGTTTTCGACAAATGGGCCAGCCGTGCCTTCAGCGCGAAAAGCGCGTGCGGATCTGGGAGGTTGTCATCGTCCATCAGCCAGATGAGATCCGCGCCCGTCGCCATAGCCGCAGCGACGCCCGCCTTGTAGCCTCCGGCCGACCCTTGATTTCGGCCCAGCGTCACGAGCGCCAATCTCTGACCATAGGCCGCTCTTAACCTGTTCAGGTCGGATGTCGATCCATTGTCGACCACGATGATGCGGGTGACGTCTGCAGAGGCGGCGCAGGCCTTCAGGACCGCATCCAGCATCGCGATCCGATCACCGTAGGTGACGGTGACCAGACAGACCGTCAGGCTTTCGCCCGCCGGCCGCAGAACAGCCGGATCGTGCCGGTGTTCAGACGCCATTGGCCTCTTGAGCCCTGATGCCTTGAAGGCCATGACGCGTCCCGTCGATCACCTTCAGGTGAACCTTGAATATCTCGCGGGCGTCGAAGCGGCCTTTGCTTTCCTCCGCGCCGGCGATCAGCGCTTCGCGCGCCGCCCTGTCCTCGATCAGCCCCAGGATCGCATTCCGCCAGACGTCGTGGTCTCCGGTGGCGAGCAGCATGCCGGTGACTTGATGTTCGATCACCCCCGACAAGCCTCCGCCGTCCGAGCCCAGCACGGGCGTCCCGCAGGCCAGGGACTGCATGACGACGCCCGGCGCGTTTTCCGACCATAGGGATGGGGCCAGCATCACGTCGCTGTCCGCGAACAGGTCCGCGATCTCCGCCTGTGATTTCCAGCCGAGGAACTGGCACCAGGACGCTTCGGAATACTGTTCGCGCAATCCCGCCAGCTCGGCGCCGTCGCCGACGACCCGAACCGTGAAGGCATGATCCGGGGCGAGGCTTGAAAGCACGTCGAGAATGAAGGGGACGCCCTTCTCG
>JBPPMC010000303.1:0-6724 GCA_051305835.1 Sphingobium sp. | reverse complement strand
CAATGTTCCCCTCCGCTTCGCTGCGGTGGCCCACCGCCCCTTACGGGGCTCGATCAGGGGCACCGGCGGACGGTCCGCCGGAACATCGGAGACTTGGAAATGAACAACGTCAATCTCGTCGGTCGCCTGGCCAAGGACCCTATCGCCCGCGACAGCCGGGACACGCGCATCACCGAGCTCACCCTGGTGACCGAGCGCCCCCGCATCCGCGACGGCAAGGTCGAGAAGGACCCCGAAACCGGCTACCCGATCAAGGACGCCGAGTTCCACAAGATCACGATCTTCGGCGGGCTCGGGATGCCGGTCCGCGAGCACAAGGCCAAGGGCGACCAGCTCGCCGTCACCGGCCGCATCCACTACACCCGCTGGAAGGATACGGACGGCAACGATCGCTACGGCTGCGAGATTATCGCCGACACCGTCGAATTCCTCTGAACCGCAATGGGCGGCGCTTCGGCGCCGCCCTTCTTGCAAGACCTGGTCCGCTGAGCCACTCGCCTCGCTCTGCGCTCACTCGTGCTACTACTTGCACAACACCAGCCAGGACCCGTCGCCATGATCCGAAAACCCAAACTGCGTCTGCTACCGGCCGCACCCGAATACCCCATCGACCCGCTCGAAATCGAAAACCTCGAAGCCGGGCTCGAATACTTTCTCGAACGCATTCGTGAGTACGAACGCAAGTTCGAGTTCGCGATTGGCCACGACAACGTCGCCGAAGCCTCCTAGTTCGCCCTGGTCCTTCAGGAAATGCGCCATCGCCGAAACTATTTCCAGGTCCAGCTGAAACTCGTCGACGTCCAGAACATCAAATACTAAATTCTACCGCCTGCGGCCCGATGGGCGGGGACCGCGCTCTATCCCGCCCTGCTCGCTCATCGCCGAGCTCCACCGAGCCCCTGACGGCTCTCGGCCCTTCGAGTCACGATCGACTGGGGGGCGGCCGCGCCCACATACGCCCTGCCAGGATCGACCCCTTGGTCGACGGGCGCGGTCAAACCTCAAACCAATATACTCTCACACAGAAGTCCAAGTGTGGCACACGGGCTTGGCGGTCCGTCAAGGATCCGCGGTCCCCCCAATTTTCACGACGCCCCTCCGCTTCGCTCCAGGGCGCCAAGAAAATCGGTTCCCCCACGGCCCGCTGCGCGGCGGCGGCCGAGACGGCCGCCGTCCCTGACCTCCCTGAGCACGCGTGCCTGATGAAGAGGGTCATCAAGAGGATGACGAACTTCAGATGGAGGTCAACATGACGAACAAGATCGACAATTTCGCCGCTCTCGAGCAGCTCCTCGCCGGCCGTCTCAACACCGTCGCCGAAGACAACCTCGATGCCACGCACACCTTCGAAGGCGGGTTCATCGAGCACAGCGAGATGGCCAAGCTGTCCATCGTCGGGGAGCCCGAGAAGCTGGACATGCCCGATCCCGAGATGGCGCGCGCCGCTGTCGAGATGGTAATGGGCACGCTCTTCGACGTCTTCCGCGACACCAGGATGGAAGAATTCGCCCGGCAAGTCGCCTGGGGCTTCGTCAACTCCTTCCACATGACCGCACGGCTCGCCGAGAGCCGCGAGGACGACGCCGCCAAGACGCTCGGGGAGCTCGCACGAAACTTCGACCCCTCGGAGATCTACGCTGTCGAGCTCGAAGAGGCCCAACTGCACTGCCAGACGCTGCAGGGATGCCGCGAGGCTCTCGAGGTGATGCGCGACCACGCCTCCGCCTGCTACCGAGTGGAAACCGGCCGTCCTTTCCAGGCGACGCGCGGCAGCCAGGTCTCCAAGAGCGGAGTCACCGCCTCCCAGATCCAGGCGCGCGATTACCTCGCCGCCCGGGCGCGCGAACGGCGCGAGCAGTTCGCTCCCGAAGGCCCGATGGTCGTTGTCTCCGGCGGCATGGAGTGGACCGATCACGAGATGCTCTGGGACCGCCTCGACAGCATCAAGGAGCGCATCCCCGAGATGGTGCTGGCCACAACCGGCATGCGCAAGGGCGTGGACGCAATCGCGAGCTCGTGGGCAGCATCGCGCCACGTCAAGGTCGTCGCCTTCGTGCCCGATCGCAAGCACGGCAACCGCGCCGCCTTCCTCCGCAACGAGAAGCTGGTCCAACTCCGGCCGGTCGAAGCCATCGTCTGCGAAGGGTCAGGCATCCAGGCCAACCTCGCGCAGCGGCTGCGCACCGCAGGCGTTCCACTGCACATCTTCCGCTCCGCCCAGCAGCGGACCCAACAGCGCGCCTGACGCGCTCGGGAAGCTCCGGCCTTCGGGCCGGAGCTCCCCTTCTTCTTTTGTCGCGCCAACCCGCGGCTCTGGGGCATCGAGCCCCGTCGCCGCGGCGGGGAGCGACGATCGTCCAAAAAACCCTCTCGACCGACCGCTTAACCCACCAACACTGACGTTCAATCCCTCAGAAGACACCATGACCGACCTCGCTGCCGCACTCCTCGGCGCCGGCGCTGGATGCACGGCAATCGCGCTCCACAACATCATCCGCTTCCGCATCAACTTCGGACGACGGATATGGCCATTCCGACAGCCGCCGGCCGACGCGGGCGGTCCCTTGCGGGCGGTCGGCCCTTCGGCCGAACACGCCGCGCGCGGTCCGCCCGGCGCGGGTCGCCGGCCCGCCGGATCGCTCGCCCGCAGGCGCCTGAACGGCGCCACGCGGCTCGCGCGGCGGGCCTGCCGCAGCAATAACCTGAAACGCCGGAGCGGCCGTGATCGGCCGACAATCATCCCGCAAGCCGAGCTCTCGAATACCGAACGCGAACCATCCAACCGAGAGACACAGGCCGATTCCAAAGCGACATCCCGAACAAGGATCACCACCATGTCTAACATCGATACGCGCTGCCCGAAGTGCGGCATCTCCGCCACCATCGAGGACGCCTCGGCAACCTCGAGCGTCGCCGCGCAGGAATGGGAGATCACCGGCGTCTACAACCACAAAAACTGCGCCGACTGCGAAGCCGAAGACGACGACCTCTGCGACCGCGTCGCAACCGACGCGACGCGTCCCGAGCAGCTGCCGATGATGACGACGCGCACCCGCTCAGTTGCACGAATCCTTGCGGCAACGGCTGCGTCGAGAATGAGGAAAACGGTGCCACTTATCGCAAATACTGCCTCGCCGACGGCACCGCCTGACCAGCAGGCGATCTTCGCCTCGCACGGGCCTGCGCACGACGCGCAGACCCGGAGAGGAGAGGGGGATGGGAATACGCGACACCATCGAAGGAGACGCGTCATGAGTATCACCTTTCGCCTGACCAGCGCCGGCGGAATCGTTCACTCCAAGCCCGCTCCGATCACCACGCGGCAACTCGCCGCGTTCCGCGACTTCGTGCGCGCCAACAACGTCCTCACCGACGACCTGGACGAAGAACCCGAGCACCCTTCCTACAGCTTCGAAGCGTCCGTCTGCCGGTTCCCGTGGGCCATCATCGCACGGATCCTCGGCGGTTCCGAAGAGATCGTCGCGGTCGTAGAAGAAGCCCAGTTCCTCGGCCGCCGCCTGAGCTTCTATCGCGACCGTCAAGCCCACACGATAACCGTACGCGTGTCCGATGCGATCGACGGCTTCGAGGACATCAACCTGCACAACGCGAACGGCTACGCCGTCCTCGACGCGCTCGGCCTCCCCGCCGACAGCTGCGGAGAGATCGACCTCACAGAACTGCGCGCGCGGCTCACCGATCCCAACACCAAGCGACGCTTCATCAATGCCGGCGTCGCCCGGCGGTTCGGCTTCTTCGAAGCCGCCGCCGCGATCGAGGATACCGTCTCCCCCCGCCTCGTCTGGTCCTGACCTCCCGCCAGACGGGGTTCACTCGAGGGCTGCGATCGGAAACGTCGCCGCCTCGCTCTTTGTTTCGGGGCAACATTGCAACTGGCTGATGCAACCGGCTGACCCCGCTGCGCCAATGGCACGAACACTCGCCCGGCGCCCAAGGACCGCCATCGGTGCCTGGTGACACTTCAAGACCGGCCTCCTGATCGCCGCTCGGCTGCGCGCTGGCACCCGCGTCCGGGATGCCCACTCACAATCTTCTCACCCCTACACCGAGGAGATTTTCGCCGCGCCAGGCGAAGCCGCCGATTCTTTCGACACCCCGCATGATGATGCGTGATAGCAAACCAGCGCTCACGCCATCGATCCACCTGACAGCTGAGCCGATCAACAGATCGCTGAGGGGCCATGCGGTCCCCTTTTTTGCCTGATGCTCTCGCGCCAGGAGCCCCTACGAGCCCACCGAATCACCGGCCGGCCTCTCACTCTCACTACCGGACCCACCCGCCGGGGCGCTCCCAAGGCGCCCCAGCGCCTCGGAAAAGCCCATCCCACGCGCCGCCTCGAGGACCGCCAGGCTCTCCTTCACGTTCCGCTTCGCGATCCGCTCGATCGCGGCCAGCGCCTCGGCGGTCTCCGCCTCGGCAAGGCGCTTCTTGCGCTCCTCGAGCTCGGCTTCCGCCGCCTCGATCGCGGCCCTCTCCTTCACCAGATTCCTTGCTCCACCCTTCGCCATGTCGACCCTCAAAACCAGCTGACGACGATCGCCCAATCCGTAGCGATTACTTCGCCCGATGGCGATGCTGTTCATCATCTCGGATGCGAGAGGCGGAAGGCTCGCTGACGGCGCTGGCGCTTAAGCAGGTCGTTGCCGATGATCGGACGGCTGCTTGGGCATGCCAGCGTTCAGTCGACAGCACGGTACGCGCATCTGGATGATGAGCACGTTCTCGAGGAAGCAGAGCAGATCGGAGCGGCGATCGAGCGGTTGATGGCGATCCCGGGGACCAGCTGATCCATCGCCACGGCGTGTGCAGGATGGGCCATGGCTGCAATTCCTCCGCAGTTGCACCCTGGCGAAACGCCAACGAGTATCTGCTGGCAGGACGAGATCCCAGATGCGCCGTTCAGATATGCATCGTTTCGATCCACGCCCCCGCGCGGGGGCGACCCATCGTGGCGCTTTGGCGCGACCCTAACCTCTCTTATTCGTGACGATGTTGTTCTTGGGGAAGATCAATTGTTGGCGGCAGCGGGCGTTGGAGCAGGCCGAGTGCCTCCGCTGCGTCTATTTCATCGCGTGGGATCGAGAGGCTTGCGGGTTTGATGGAGGGGCTCGGACGTTCAGCGGCACGGCCGCACTGGCTATGTCGGGGCGGGCCTGAGGGCGGCGGCGATGATGCGGAACAGGGCGGCGTCGGGACAGGCGGAAGCGAAGGCGACCCGGATGCGGGAGGCGGTCTCGATGACGCGTGCGGCGACTTTGAGGAGCCGCAGGCGTAGGGTCGCGAACTCAGCGTTGGCGAGCGCGGCTGCCTTGGGGATGGCCTGCTGGATGCGCCACATCAGCCAGAATGCAGCGGTGTGCAGGATCAGCCGCATCTGATTGGCGTTGGCTGATCGGCATGACGTGCGATCGCTGGCGAGCTGGGCCTTGTGCAACTTGATGAGGTTTTCGGCCTGGCCGCGGGCGCAGTAGAGTGTGTCGTAGATGTGCTCGGCCGAGCCCTGCTCGAGCGAGGTGACGACGTAGCGGATATCCATGCCGAGCGTGCTGGCCTCGATCCGGGCGACGACACGGCGCTGGCATTTCCAGCTTTTCGCCCCGTAGCGGGTCTGGGCATAATTTCGCAGGACCACGTGCTGTTCCTCGGCCCGCTTGACCGCGCAGGCATCGGCAATCTTCACGATCTGTGGATCGGCGCGCAGCACAGCGTTGGTGGGCAGGCCGAAGACATAATCGATGCCCTGTGCCTCGCAGAAGTTCATGACCTCGGGTCTGCCGTAGTGGCCGTCGCCCCGGATCGTGATGTGGGTCGTGGGCCAGTGCCTCTGGATCTGCCGCACCAGGCGACGGATGTGGCCTGCGGCCTCCGCACCGCTCGGCGTCTTGCCGGTGCGCAGCAGCATGGCGACCGGCCGCCCCGTTGCCGTGTCGTAGACGTGGATCGGCAGGAAACAGCGATCACCGTGATGCCCGTTCCAGAACGATAACTGCTGGTAGCCGTGCACGACATCGCAGGTGTCATCGATGTCCAGCGTCACCGCCTCGGGCGGGGATGGATAACTGGCGCAGTAAATGTCGACCATCGCGGCCATCATGCGGGCCAGCTCGCGCGTGGTGGGTGCGTTTTCCCAGCGGCTCATCGTCGGTTGGCTGGCAAGGCCCGCGCCCGAACCCGGTAGCTTGCCCAGCGCCAGGCGGAAGCCGGGATCGTCACGCAGGGCGTCGAGGTCGTCGGCGTCCTCGTAGCCGCAGGCAATCGCCAGAACCCGAGCCCGCAGGATGTCATCCAGCTTGTGGACCACCCGCGAAGGATCGCGCCGATCGGCGATGCAGGTGGCCAGCTGCCTGCAGATGTCCATCTCGCGCTCGGCCTGCGCCAATAGCAGAACCCCGCCGTCCGACGTGATGCGACCGCCGTCGAAGGCAGCCGTGACTTTCTTGCGTTGGACCGCTGGGAATCGAAATGAGCTTGAGGTAACCTCGGTCATGGCGGGTGTAGCCTATGGCAATTTCTGTCCCGGAGCAGGGACGGCTTAGACACCCAATTTCTTACTTCAGAACAGAGCTTTACGCTACTCCCGCCTACCGCTCAGACACCCCTTGGTGCATAAGAGCGGTTAGTCAACCGGTCCCAAATTCGGGGTCCACTTCAGATGTGCCCGAAAGCGACCGGCGCGATGCGGGCCAGGTGCGTCGGCGGGAA
>JBPPMC010000294.1:0-4746 GCA_051305835.1 Sphingobium sp. | reverse complement strand
AAACGACTCTCGGTGTGGACGACCGATACAAGCGTTTCGACCGCAACTGATGGTGCGCATTGCTGCGCCAGTCCGACCACGGTTGCGAGCTCGAGGATCACTGTGGTGTGGTCCCGGGTTCGCTGGGAGACACTGGCAAGCTTTCAATATTCGCAAGCGAATAGGATTGCTGTCGCCCGTCGGTAAACGTCATCACGACCCGGCGCCGCGAAGCGGAATCGCGATCGTAGACCTTGGTCTTCGCAACGCCACCACCGGAACAGCCGGGGAATGAACCGCCCAATGCCAGACGCTCCCAGAGCTTCATCATAGGCGGCACGCAGGCGGGGTACTGGGTCGCACCGCCCGGGTTCGAGAGGCAAAGCAAAACCTGGCAGCCCAGATCGTTGGCAGACGCAGGAGCCGCCTGGGCGGACATCGCCACGATCGGAACGGCAAGGGCAAGGCGCAGGCGCTGCATCTGATTTCTCCGCTTTTCCGCGCCGCTGCATTAAAAATGCGCCGACCACTCTCCGTTGAAAATCACCTCTCTTTTGAACCCGGTGCGGCAATTTCGGGCAATCCCCCCACAAGGGGGGAGTGCGGCGATCAGTTTTCGCTCGATGCGGCGCGGAACTGGCGTTGCCCTTCGAGGAATTCCTCAAGCGCTGCCGATTGATCTGGACGTAAGGCATCGATCGCGCCGAGATGCTCGGAGCGTTCCTCGCCGAGGAGAAGAGATGGGCATCGCCCTTCGTAGTTCCCCAAATTGGGCCGGTGTTGCCGGTATCCGACCAAAGCCGCCAAATCTGGAGAGAACGTCCGTGCTATCTCGGGTGGATAGACCAACCACTGATTTTCATATGGTTTCAACCATCCGAGGCAATAGCTAACGATCATGCCTTGGCGCACACCCGGTGACTCGTTGCCGCCAGCACCATGAAGGGTCGAGCCGAGGAAGACGATCGCAGATCCTGGACTGCATTCCACGGCCACCGGATCCTCGGGAGGTTCAGGTGTAAGCGCATTTGCGGCGTGGCTGCGCGGCCAGATCAGGGTCGTGCCATTGTCGTGCCGATATTCGGTGAACGGCCACATGACGTTGATGAGATACTCGACCTCACCAGTTTGGCCCCGCCACATATCCTGATCGCGGTGGGGAAATTGCGGCAGCGCGCCGGGATGCAGCTCGAGAGCTTGAGCGAGATTGAGCTGTATGGTGTCGCACCAAGGACCGAGCACAGCTTGCGCGATCGCCATGATCTGAGGATGCTGAATGAATGCCGATGCATGGTTCGATCGTTTGAGCAGGCTACCCAACCTCTTGGTGCGGCTGCCGTAGAAACCGCCTTCGCAAAATGGCGTTGCCTCGAAGTGGGGGGCCATATCTCTCGCCAGCAACTCGACCACGGTGGTGGGCATGATGTCTGGAAGCACGCAGAAGCCTTGGCGCATCAGTGTTTCGTAAATTGACCCGTGGGCCTCGATCTCGGCTGCAGGTAGCAGTTTGGTAGCCATGCGATATCTCCCGAATTTCATGCCGCGGCGCGATCAAGATCCATCAGATGGATCTGCGCGAAGATGCCGGATTGACGCAGGAGGTGCGGGGTATCCGGGGCAATATTGATCCGCATGGCCGACAGGCCGCGGGGATCGTTGTTGTCCGACAATCCAAGCGGAAGGCATTCCCATCCGAAGGCGAGGATTTGTTGGAACCATGCCCATTCGGCCACGCCGGTATAGGTCGTGATGCCATTGCTCAGCGCGTATTCGACCAAGGCAGAGACGAGGCGATTGCGCGTGGCGAGCCGCTCGCGAGCCTTCAGTCGGCGCGCCAGGCAGAAGCGGGTTATTTCGCGAACTGTCGGGCCGGTGGGCGGTACACCATCGCACAGATTGGGGAAGATGGTATCGAGGATGTGCGGCCTGTCGGTCTGGAGCAGACGGGCAGAGCCGGCATGCTCGCCGGTGTCATCGGTGATGACGATATAGAGGGCTTCATCATCATCGAACTGATCGATCTCGTAGCGACGGGCGAGAACGGGAACATCCCAGCCAAGTAGATCGACGAACACGCGCTTGCGCTCTTCAAACATCGATCTGAATACACGGCCACTCAGCGCCTGTTCGATGCCATTTCCTGTAACAACCATGATCACCTCCATTTGTGAGGCGATCATTCGATCAGCTTGTCATGATCTGCGTTATCCCCAGAACTGGGGAGGGATCGTCAGCGCAGGATATCGGTGAAGCTAATGGCGCCGTCGAAGAGCGCGCGAATGGCGAGCATCGTGCGTTTGGTTACGCCGTAGCGATCACGTGCATCCTTGAGATGCTGCGTTACGGTTTCGGCGCCAACTCCGAGAATTTTGGCGATTTCCCAATCGGTCTTACCCCGCGCGACCAGCGCGACGCATTCGATTTGACGATCCGTGAGTTGCGGCGCGGCCGCGATGGGGGCGATCGTGGCGCGCGCTATCTTGCGGGCCGCCTCGAATGCGAAGCTGCCGACAAGCTGGACGAGCGGCAGTTGCTCTTCGTCAAGTTCCTCCCCGTCGCGCATGGCAAAGGAACAGGAACCGTTTACCTCGCCGGGGACATGCGCAGGGATCGTGAATCCATCTCCAAGGCCCGCAGTTCGAGCCGCTGCCAATACCGCGTGGTCCCGCGGGTGGAGTGAGATCATGGCCTCCACCTTCGACCAGGCGAAACCTATGGTCGTCGTATGGCTTGCACGATGGATCGGGTCAGCAGCGTATAGTCGGCCCTCCTCGAACGCATCAACCCAATCTCTCGGATAGCTGACAAGGCGAACGGCTGTGCTTCCGGGGTTCAGTAAGTCGATGTGATGCACGAGCGCGAAATAGCGGAAACCCATTGCTGCCGTAATTTCTTCGACAGCCTGTAGGAGAGCGTGAGGGGTCGAAGCAGCGCGGGCCACAATGCAGAACGCCTGCACTTCGGCAAGGGTGATCATAAGCCGCCGATCTACTTGCTACACGAGAGCCTCAATATTGAGATGTCCGTCGCGGACAGCGCGAAGCACAAGTTGGGTCCGACGGCGGACGCCATAACGTCGGCGCGCGCCTTCGACATATTCGTGCACCGTGTCGCGGCTCAGACCCAGAATCTGTCCGATTTCCCAGTCGCTCTTGCCCTGTGCCACCAGATCAATGCAGTCGATCTGGCGCGGGCTGAGCGCTATCGGCACGTTTGCCAGTTCGTCTGGACCGAGAAGGGTTCGAGCCTGGTCGAACGCAACCATGCCGATCAATCGGGCAGAGAGAAGGTCCGGGCTTGAAATCTGGTCATCGCCTTGACGCGCCATGGTGAACATCGCGTCGGGCTCGTCGCGCATCCTGATCGGCATGGTGAATCCGGCCGCCAGTCCGTGCGCGCGTCCCCGCTTCAGGATTGAACGCTGACGAGCATTGGGCGCGATGTAATCCCCGATCTGATCCCAGGTGAGCCCGGACACGGTCTTGGCGCAGGCAGCGTGGACCGGATCTTCAAGATAGAGGCGGGCATCCATCACTTCCTCGACCCAGCGCACCGGATAGGTGGTTATCAGCAGGGCTTTGCGGGTGGTCCGCTTCAAATCGACATTGTGCACCAATGCGAACCAGCGGAATCCAAACTGGCGCACAACCGCATCGAGCAAGGACTTGAGCTGATCCAGCGTCGTCGCCTGCCGGCATTTGGCTTCGAATGCGGTGATATCGCCCAAGCGGCCGGCATCTTCGAGACTACCCATGGTGCGAACGATTCGCATTTTGATTGTTGTTTCGTCCAGTCACCGTTCGGCGAAGCCATTGAAAAACAAGACCGGCTGCATCGAGCGCCAAACTCCCCGCAAGAAAAGCACAGGTCGTCTTTCGTACGAATCGGCCGGTGCTATGATGAAGGGCGCGCGTGACACTTTACCTCCGGGCAAAGTGTCACAGCCGACAAAATGATGAAATCGGCGTCGAGGGGGATTCACTTAACCCCCTATATGTGCTTGATTCAGACCTGTTATGTTGCACGCTCAGATCATCGGCGACGGCCGCCCGCAACTGGATATGCCATCCTTGCTGGAAATGCTCGCGCGGTCCTCGTCTCGGCCGCGCTACGCCTTCATGGTGCTCAACCTGATTGCGCAGGTTTCCCGTTCCGACGGCAGCGCCGGGCCGTTGGTGGCAAAGGGTGGTGGCCTCGTTCCCTTGCGTGACTGGCTTTGCGATGCGCTCACCCCGATGGGGCAGCGTGACCCCCGGCGCGTTGCCCTGGAAGAGCGGATACGGAGCGATCTCGCAATATCAGGCGCGTTGCCCGTCAACGTCGAGCAGGCCACGGCGATCGTCGACGACGCGATCCGTGAGCAAGTCCGAGCGTCGGGCAAAACGAATGTGAGCCGGGCGGTATCCGAACTCGTGGGCGCTGGCTTGCTCAAGCGGCACTACCAGGGCTATTGTGTCGATCATCATAATCGCGGTGCACAGCGCCAAGCCGTCTATGTCTTGGTCGGGTGCGCACGCGGTCTGATTGGCGGCAGACAAGAACAGCCGAGATCGGTTCCAAGACAGGCAGAACTGGCGTTCTGACCGCCCCGGAATTGACCGAATTTAACATAACTATTATTATCGGGCTGGAATTATGTAGCAGCAACGTTCAAATGTCACAGTTGCGCAAAGTAGAAATGTCTCACTTGCGCTACCGTGCCCTCCGGCTGTTCGGAGGTATTGAGCATGGCGGTGTTGCGTATGAGTACCGAAGAGCTTTCGCGGG
>JBPPMC010000283.1:0-8041 GCA_051305835.1 Sphingobium sp. | reverse complement strand
AGCAGCATGGCTGCGATGATCTTCTTGGACATTGGACGTCTCCTTATGATGGCTGGCGCAAGGCGCGCCCGGCGCCCGAAGGCTGCAGAAACAAAACCCGCTTGTTGGCAAAGCGTTCCGAATATTCGTGCAACGATCGAAGATGGGGAAAATAGTTTGGGCCCGGCACGCAATCGGGGGGAGAGTTGCGTCCGGGCCCATATGTATGGATAGCAAGAGCGGGGGGGGCAAAAGATTTGCTATCCGGAATATATAATACCTGATCGCGAAGAGAGTTCCGTCAGGCCGGAGATATTTTGACAGCTTTTTTCAGGCCGACTTTCCGGGCGGGATCGAGGCCGTGCTAGGGAGACAAAGGCCGTCCGCTATTCCGAAATTCCGGCCGTATTGTGGATTGCGGCAAATCTGCCGAGGGCGACATGGCGCTTGGCAAGATGGGCCATTTCGGAATTTCGGGGGTCTGTGCGGATATGATCGGCGCGATCAAAGGTGCGCCGGGCGCTCTGTATACTTCCAGCCGCAGTGAAGGCCCACCCTGCAGTTCCCGACCTGTGTAAAGCGCGGAGAAAGCGCGCGCGGTGCCATTGGTCCCCTGCCAGCGATAGAAGATGTGCGCGCCGATCACCGCCACCGGCGTCAGGCTGTTGGCCCAGTTGGGATGCACGGCGAGCGTATGATAGTGAGTCGCAAGGCCCACCGGCGCGTAGACTGCGCCAGCCAAAGCCTGCATCGCCACCCGCTGCGCACGCCCCCAGCTTGCATTATTGGGCATGCGCGTCATCGCGCCATCGCAGCTGAATGTGAACTGGCATCGCGTATCGGCGCGTTCCGACCCCTGATAAACGACGCCGCAGACGCTGTGCGGCCAGGCCGGATGGCGCACGCGGTTCAGGACGACCTGTGCGACCGCGCGTTGGCCATCGTCCGGTTCGTTCCCCGCTTCGTAATAGATGGCGGACGTCAGGCAGTTGGTTGCGCGATATCGGTCCACGGCGGTCACGCCCCTGAACGGCACGGCCAATGCTGGCGAGCTTTCGCCCAATGCCGTGACGTGCGCGCTGTCGCGGGCGGATAAGGGGCTGAACGCGCCCTGCGCGTAAAAGAACGCCGATCCTGGAAAATTATCACCCGCCGATTCGCCCAAATCATAAGATGCAGGTTCGTTCAGCACATCGAGCGCCCCCAGCGAAGCCGAGGGCAGTAATTGCAGCGCGACACCTGCCAGCATGGCCAGGCCGATCACGCCGCCATACCACCTTGTCGCCACGTCCTTACGTTGGCCTGTCAGTCCTGTATTTCCACGCATGAGCAGCGCCATACCGCCCGCAACGTTACTTTTCTGCCCCCATTTCCTCGCTGTACCCCTGCGGGACATTAACCCTCCCGCCCGTTAAGCAGCGCAGGCAAAGCTATGTTTGCGACTGCCCAAGCGCGCCTCGCTGGCATAAGCGATCCGGCTCGGCTATCGGGAGGATATGCATGTTTACGACAATACGCTCGCGCTGATCGGCAACACTCCGCTGGTGCGTCTCACTGGCCCGTCTCAAGAAACTGGCTGCGACATCTACGGCAAGTGTGAATTTGCCAATCCCGGCGCCTCGGTCAAGGACCGCGCCGCGCTGTTCATCGTGCAGGATGCCGAGGAAAAGGGGCTGCTGAAGCCCGGCGGCGTCATCGTTGAGGGGACGGCCGGCAATACCGGAATCGGTCTCGCGCTGGTCGCCAATGCCAAGGGCTACAAGACGATCATCGTCATGCCCGAGACGCAAAGCCGCGAGAAGATGGACACGTTGCGCGCGCTCGGTGCGGAACTGGTGACCGTGCCTGCGGCCGCCTATTCCAATCCCGGCCACTTCGTTCACACCTCCCGCCGAATCGCGGAAGAGACGCCCGGCGCCATCTGGGCGAACCAGTTCGACAATACCGCGAATCGCAAGGCGCATATCGTCGGCACTGCCGAGGAGATCTGGACGCAGATGGATGGCCGCATCGATGGCTTCACTTGCGCGGCAGGCACAGGCGGGACCATCGCCGGAGTGGGCATGGGCCTGAAAGCCAAGGACGAGGCAATCACCATCGCGCTCAGCGATCCGCACGGCGCGGCGCTCTTCGATTATTAC
Organism: Sphingobium sp.; assembly: GCA_051305835.1. Taxonomy (GTDB): domain Bacteria; phylum Pseudomonadota; class Alphaproteobacteria; order Sphingomonadales; family Sphingomonadaceae; genus Sphingobium. The sequence goes on along the minus strand of JBPPMC010000283.1, from coordinate 5,921 downwards.
GCGCATGGAGAGCTTAAGGCCGAGGGCACGTCCGTTGCCGAAGGCATCGGGCAGGGCCGGATCACCGCGAATCTGGAAGGTGCGCCGATCGACACGCAGTTCCGCATTTCCGATGCTGAAGGCATGGAGTGGGTGAGCCGCCTGCTGAGCGAAGAGGGACTGTGTCTTGGCCTGTCCTCCGGCATCAATGTCGCGGGCGCCGTAGCGCTGGCGCGGCAACTGGGACCGGGGCATCGCATCGCGACGATCCTGTGCGACACCGGGTTCCGCTATCTTTCGACTTTATACAACCGGCAGTGGCTCGAATCGAAGGGCTTGACCGTGTTCCCCTGGCTGGCGCAGGATTGAGCTTCAGTCGGATCAGGATGACAATGCCGAGAATGGCAACCCTATTTGCCTTTGTTCAAAGTGTGCCGTCATGACGGAGCAACCAGCATCGCTGTCTGGTGCCGGTACGCCCTTGGCGGACAGCTCCGGAGCGGCGTCTAAAAGCGATACCCGGCGGCAGGATGATCTCCATCGTGTGCAGATCGGGCTAACCGGTTTGGCTGGCGTGATCCTGCTGGTCGGCCTCGCGAACATCATCATCGATAAGGCCCGTTTGGACGAGCGCACCATGCCGCCGCCTGTGGTCAAGACGCTGTCGACCGATTCGTTGAATGCCGCTTCTCCGCGAGAGCCGCTGGCCGAACTTGGCGTAACCCCCTCTGCCGAGCAATCCGGGCAAGTCGTGCCCGATCTTCAGCCTGACCCCTCGCTCAACAAACCGATGGACCACGATCCGCAATAATCCGGTCTCGACGTCCGCTATTCGTCGCTACTTGGGGGACTCTCTCCTGATAGCGGTCGCATCGGGCGGGGCGCTGATCGCAGGTTTGTTTTATGGGCCGTTATTGCGCGCAGGTTATGTCGATCCGCTTGGGTGGTGGCCATATGTCTGTGCCGCAGCGATCCTCGCTGGCGCGGCAGCACGGATTCTCGGGCACAGGCGCTCCAGTGCGCTCATCGCTGTCTGGACGTTTCTGGGAAGCTGGGCGGCGGTACTCGTCCTTTGCAGCGTTGCTGCGCAGAGTTCGCCGCCGCTGGATCGGCAGTCCATCACGGCTCACATAGCGCAACCGCGAGAGCCACTTGCCATCATGTCATCGCTGGACCTGTTCTGGGGGCAAAGCCGCACGCTGGCGGAACTGGAACGGGGCTTCGCGATCGACCGGCTGGACGTGCTTTCCCGGAGCACACTCGCCGACCATGAGCGACTGCTTCTGGCGCAACCGCGCCTGCTCGCGCCCGAAGAACTGGTGGCGCTCGACTCATGGATCCGGGACGGAGGACGAGCGGTGGTCCTGGCAGATCCACTGCTTCTATGGCCTTCCGATCTGGCGATGGGTGACAGGCGGCGACCGCCGGTGACCAGCCTGCTCGATCCGCTGCTGGCGCATTGGGGTTTGCGACTGGAACCTGCGACGTCCTCACTACGGCGCCGATTCTCGGGTAATGGTCGACTACTCCTGATGCCCGGATCCTCTCGCTTTACGATCACAAGGAGCGCGTATGCGCGTTGCGAACGCGTTGGAGACGGCTGGAGCGTCACGTGTCGGGTCGGTAGCGGAAAGGTTCGGCTGATTGCGGATGCCGACTTGCTCGACGATCGCGTATGGCAAACCGCCGATGGGCCATCGCTCACCGCCGATAATATCGCGCTGATCGACCGCTGGCTGCGCCGTCCGACGGACAACGCAGCGGGGTGGAACGACGCTCGTATCTGGGTGCGTAGTGAGCGGGATGTGACGCTCGGTCTCCGCTGGGCACTGCTGACCCTGATTATCTGGGCCATGATGGGTGGAGCAGGGCTGTATGCGTTGAAGAAGAGAACAGATGCCCGATCCAATGCGTTACAGTAGGAAGGGTGAGAACAGAAGTAAAACAAACCTCTTTGGAACAACCGAAAACAGACAAAAACAGCTTCTTCCCATCTCTACCCGGATTTTCCCCTTTATTCCCAGCCCCACTATTGGTATCCAGATGGCCATAGGGGCTGTTCAGGCTTTGTGATTCCGTAGCAGCGAAGGGCGACGTGCACCTGCTTTTCGCGACGGGCGAACTGTACCCCTGTAGAAAGGGGTCAGGCGTTTTCTCGTGACGAGCAGCATACTCTTCTCGGGTAACGCCTTCAGTGTGGCAGACGGCAAGGGCCGCTTCGTCCTCCCCCTCGACATGCGCAAACAAGTAAAGCTGGGCAGCGGCAACGAAAACCGCCTCGTCACCTCCTTCCATGGCAAGCACCCCTGCGCCACGGGATTCGGGACGATCTTTCGCCAGCAACAGGAAGACGCCATTGCGGCGCGCGCTTTGGCGGCCATGAATCGCGGCGAGGATTATGACGAGGATAGCGAGCGCGAGAAGCTGTTCCCGTTGATGGACGAAGTGAATTTCGACGATGGTGGTCGCTTCTTCCTGCCTGAAGATTTGAAGGAAGTCAGCGGCGTCACCGATGCGATCTTCTTCGTGGGCATCAGCCGCTATATTCAGATGTGGAGTCCTGCGGCCTACGAAGCCAGCCCGTCCGGCCACGAGCTGTTGAAGGCGAAATGCCGCCGCTTCCTTGCCGAGCGCGAGGCGTCGGGCAAATGACCGCCATGCTCGTAGCGGATGCACCGCACATCCCCGTCCTGATCGATGAAGTTCTCGAAGCGCTCGCCATTGCCCCCGGCGAAACGCATGTGGATGGCACCTTCGGCGCCGGCGGATATAGTCGGGCGATGGCGGCCAAGGGCGCGCGCGTCATCGCCTTCGATCGCGATCCCGATGCGATTCGCGAAGGGCAGGCTGTTGCGCAATCGGCTGGCATTACCCTGATCGAAGGCGAATTTTCTCGGATGCAGGCGCTGCTTGCCGATGCAGGTACGGAACGCGTGGCGGGCGTGACGCTCGATATCGGCGTGTCCTCGATGCAGCTTGATCGCGCGGATCGCGGCTTTTCGTTTCAGGCGGACGGGCCGCTCGACATGCGCATGAGCAAGGCAGGCACCAGCGCCGCCGACTTCCTGAACACCGCGCCTGAAGAGGCGATCGCCGACGTCATCTATCGCTATGGCGAGGAGCCTAAGTCGCGGCGCATCGCCCGTTTCATCGTGGCGGCGCGGCCCCTTTCGCGCACCGGTGAACTGGCCAACGTCGTGCGCCGCGCGCTGGGCCACAAACCCCATGACAAGAAAGACCCGGCGACTCGCGTGTTCCAGGCGATCCGCATCCATCTCAACCAGGAACTGGAAGAGCTGGAGCGCGGGCTGGAAGCTGCCGAAGCCGTCCTTGAACCGGGTGGCCGCATCGCCATCGTCACGTTCCACAGCCTTGAGGACCGTATCGTGAAGCAGTTCCTGCGCCGTCGCAGCGGTAGCGAGGCTGCGGGGTCGCGCCATGCGCCGATGGTGACGCAGGCAGATGCGCCGACCTTCGCCAAGCCTGCCAAGGCCGTTCGCGCTGGTGCTGCCGAACTGGCGCGGAACCCCCGCGCACGTTCCGCCACGCTTCGTAGCGCCGTGCGTACTGCCGCGCCTGCTCTTCCGTCCGCACAGGGGGTCCGATCATGATCGCCGTCAAGCGTTTGCAAAGCCTGTTCTGGGTGCTTCTCGTCACTTTGGGTGCGCTATCCGCCTATATGGTGTCGCTGCGCGCCGCGACCGAGCGAAACGAATTGAACCGGGTGCGCTCGCAGATTGCGATGACGCGCGGCGACATTCGCTATCTGGAAACGGAATTCGGTGCGCGCGCCAGCCTTCGGCAGCTTGAGCGCTGGAACGCGGAGGACTTCCGTTATTCGACGCCTACGGTTGGCCAATATCTCGATGGCGAGCGCGCGCTCGCAAGTCTTGACGGCATGCAGCAGAACGGCCCGGCCTATGTCGCGCCGCCGGTGATGGCGGCGATGGTGCAGACTCCCGCCGACGTACCGGCGCCGGTTCAGGTCGCGCAGGCCAGCCCCGCCGCGACCCAGATTCGCAGCGACATCGCCATCATCCGCACGGCGCAGGCGGCGGACAATGTCGAGAAGCTGGCGAGTCCCGCCAAGCCGAAGCCTTCGGCGGACAAGGATCGCAATCGCCCCAGCCCGGTCGCTCGCAATGCAGAGCGCATGGCGATGCTGGACGCGAAGCTGCTGGATGACCGCACGCTCGGCGACTTGAGCGCCCGCGCGGCAGGCGAAAAGCGCAAGGTGCAACGCTGATGGCGACGCTGGTCGTCCGGCCCGATCGGTCCCGCACGGGCGGGGATCGTGTCAATGTGACGGCGCTGGCGCATCAGCGCCTTGTATTGTTGCTGGTGCTGTTCATCGGCATCACCAGCCTCATCGCCGTACGGCTGATGTGGATGGGCGTCGCGACCAGCATGCACGGGCGGACGACCATGGCGGCCGGGGCGCTGCCCCGCGCGGACATTGTCGATCGCAATGGCGTGCCGCTGGCGCGCACGATGGACGGTTATACCATCTCGGTGCGCCCGGACCGGCTGATCGGCGATCCGGCGGAACTGGCACGCAAGCTCAATGAGATATTCCCCGATCAACCCGCAGCCGATTTCTACAAAAAATTGACCGGCAAGGGCTGGGCCTATCTCCGCAAGCGCGCCTTGCCCGAGCAAGTGGCGGCCGTGAATGCGCTTGGCGAAGTCGGCATTGAATTTCCGCGCGAAAAGGAGCGCGTTTATCCGCAGCGTACGCTGGCCGCGCATGTGCTGGGCTTCCCGCCGACGGACGGCACGGGCGGCATGGGTGTGGAACTGGCGTTCAATGATCAACTGACGAAGCTGGGCGCGCAGGGCAAGTCGTTCGCCATCTCCATCGACACGCGCGTCCAGGCGGCGCTGGAGAGCGAACTTTATACGCAGATGGTGGCGCAGCGGGCGCGCGGCGCTGGCGGCATCATCCTCGACGCCAATACGGGCGAAGTCATTGCCATGGCATCGCTGCCAGTGTTCGATCCCAACAAGCTGACAGTCGATACGGCGAAAAGCTGCAATGATTCGGCGCGCTGCAATGACATGGTGCAATCGCGATATGAGCTTGGCTCTACGTTCAAGCCACTGTCCATTGCCGCCGCCATGGATCACGGCTCGGTCACGTCGATGTCGAAGCGCTATGATGCGACGGCGCCGCTCGCGGTTGCCGGCTTCCGTATCAAGGACGACCACCCGCTTGGCCGCTGGATCAACGTGCCCGAGACGCTGGTGCACAGCTCCAACATCGCCACCGCGCGAATTGCCGATGAAATGGGCGCCGCGCCCCTACAGGCGATGTTCCGCTCGCTGGAATTTGATCACCGGCCCAGCATCGAATTGAAAGAACGCGCAGGCACATTGTGGCCCTCACCATGGGGCCGCCTGACAACGATGACGGTGTCCTATGGGCATGGCATCGCCGTGACGCCGCTGCATCTCGCCAGCGCCTATGCCGCTTTGGTCAATGGCGGCATTTGGCGGCCCGCGACCATGAAGCGTCTATCGGCGAGCGAAGTCCCGCATGGGCGCCGCGTATTCACGGCCGCCACCAGCGCCCGGATGCGCCAGCTCCTGCGCATGATCGTCTCTGCCGGTACGGGCCGCAGCGCCGACGCCAAGGGCTTTCGTATTGGCGGCAAGACGGGATCAGCGGAGAAGCCCTTTGAAGGCGGTTATGCCCATCATTCGCTGGTGACGACGTTTGCGTCGGCCTTCCCGATGGACAATCCCAAATATGTCGTGCTGACGATGATGGACGAGCCGCAGGGTAATGCCGAGACGTTCGGGTTGCGCACTGCCGCCTGGACCGCTGCGCCGGTTGTGAAACGGGTGGTGGAGCGTGTAGGGCCGATGCTGGGTATTTTCCCGGATGAACGGCGCGACGTGGATATCTCCGAACTCATGCCGCTTCTTTGGAAAGAGAAGGG
>JBPPMC010000250.1:0-38603 GCA_051305835.1 Sphingobium sp. | reverse complement strand
CCGGAAACGGCTTCACCGCCATATCCGGCCTCCGGTTCCGCTGCGCTCCACCTCCACCTCCACCCGGATATGGCGCCGAGGAGCATAATCCACTAACAAACCAACCGGTCCACTCGACGGGGGCAGATCACGTGCTGCCCCGTGTTCGCACGTTACGAACCACCCGGCTCCAGCCGGGAGAACGCGGGGAATCTATGAAAGAATGGCTGGCAGGCTTGGCCTTGCTTGTTGGTGCTTGTGATAAGCCGATGGTCAAAGGATGTGAGGATTTCATCATCAGCCGCCTTAAATCACCTTCGACTTACAAACGGATATCGGTTGATCAACTCACCGAGAAAAGCTCGAAGGAAGGGATTGTCCGGCTGGGTGGGGGTGCGACACTCGAAATGATGCCGGAACTAGCAGGTGCATTTCAGAGCTTCGAGCTACGCAAGGTGTTAATCACCTACGAAGCTAATAATTCCTTCAATGCTCCGCTTCGCTCCACTTTCGTTTGTGCATTCGAGGGGCATGATGGGGAGGAGCCCATCGAGATGCTGGTAGATAACGGCGTGTCAAAAGCTAAGAGCTATGATGAGACCCGGCGGCTGGTGGAGGCAGGTGCTCTAACAAAGCCATCCGGCCTGAACATGGATCCCAACCATCCATGCTGTCTTGACGCGCCACCGATGCGGCCGGAAAAATGACAGACGTGACGAGCCTGGTTAATTCATCCCGCTTGCTGAGAAATTTCCATCATCGCTGCAGCTAGCAGTTCTATGTTGCTTCGCGGGTAGTGCTCATCTCTAGGTTAGTACTTAGTCTCTAACTGACTCTTGGTGAGAACCGGGGGTACGAGACAGAGCGGGACCAGCCTTCCCAAAAAAGGAAAGGCTGGCCCCCGCTCAATCACTGCATCTGCTGACTCTCGGAGCCGAACCGTCGCAATGAGACCCACCTGCCGCAGAACGATGCGCAGGCGGTTGCCAACAATTTACCGGATTCGTTCCCGGTCGAGGTCATAGGCTCTTGGCTTTCGCGGCGCCCTTTGGGTGTATACCTCACGCCCATAGTACCCATTGCATCGTACGCGCTACCGGCTGGTGTCGACCGCGTACGATGGGCAGAAAAGAAACACATCTGCCAGTGTGTCGATGATGACGCTCTCCCTTTGAACCTTGCGCAAGATTTCAGAGGGGAGGTCAAAAAGCATCTAGATCTCCGCTTCTCCGGCCATCTTTCTGATGGACGAGACCCGCACAAGTGTCCGAGCACCGATTTTGACAACGTCCAACTTCTTTTTGTCGATCAGCCTGTAAATCGTCGAGCGCTTTACCGACAACATCGTACAAGCATCCGGTATTGAAATGAGCATCTGCTCCATCTGCTTTTCCTTTCTGCATGTCGGAACATCCGTCTGCGGTCAGCAGGAGATGCCTCTTTCGAAATGCCGCGCCTAAATGTTTTTCGTAATACGGCTCGGCATTACGCCCGTAATTACAGGAGCGTCTGGAGGAGGCGCTTTCTGGCCGCGTCGACGGTTACCCGTCATGATCTTCCACAGTGGATCGAACACATTGTCGCGATCACCGGCAAGGCGCCCAAAATGTTTCCGAAAATTCGTGAAAGCTTCTGGCCTCGCTGTAACGCCGAACTTCCACCGCTCCATGATAAACAAGCAGATTTGGAAATCTGTAGGAGGAGCTTTTGTTGGCGTCCCCATAGGCAAAATGGGTTTCTCGGTGATGACTTCGCTCTGGGAGAAAGCGACGGCTGGCAAGGTTAGCGATCGGACCTGATCTGCTGAAAAGGTCATCTCATCGGCCTCATAAGGAAACGCGAGTTCGTAGCGCTCCAAGCGTAATGTGATGCCGTGAGCCGCTGCTGGAGCAAGAAGTTTGTTACCAGGCTGAATAAAACCGGCAAGTTGGTCAGAAGTCAGCGCGTCTCTTAACCGCTGGAAGGCTTGCTCCGTACAAGCACACGTTTCCCATTTTTCGTTTTGAGCGGTTAACGTTGAACCGCATCGGCAGTAGGAATCCGCCACGATCTTCCTGAGACGTCCAAGAGCTCTTCGAGCAGCATATCTCTTCAACGGCTGGTGAGTAGGAGCAGGAATTTCTACTGATCTTACAACATCGAAGCTTTCTGTAGCAGTCCAAGCTAGGGCATGAACAAAGCGCCACGTAGCACCGGCCCTAGCAAGGGCGATCGTTTCGTCAAACCATGGTTGTAAACGGTCGAACTCCTCGACAGCATCTCGTTTCACCAGTATGCCTCCCTCCAAGGCGAAGGAAGACCATGCGCTTCGATAAGCTGGATCTCTTGGCCTGAAAGCAAACTGCTGGAAGAATTCTGGCGACATCTTGGTCACCCCGCTGCAGTTTGGATTTGGATGTGTTGGCGATGGTCTGGTCGCTTTCGCTGTGATTTCCCCGAATTTGAGAGCTTCGAACAGCTTGGCTACTGCCTGATTATGCCCTCCCGCGCCTGGCTCGAGTATCGCAGCTGCACGTTCTATGGAGAGCCACCTATGCATGGCGTTGCTCCAACCGGCTTATGTTCTGCTGCTCAACGATGCCCATTCCTTGCATGCCGGCCCGAACCATCTCAGCAACATATGATTTGCTAAGATGCGCGTAGTGGCGTCGCGTTATGCGTTCGTCGGCATGCCCCAAGGCTTCAGCAATGACCGCCATTGGAACTCCTTTGAGCGCAAGACGTGCGCCGTAGGTTCGCCGCAAATCGTGAAAGCCAGTGGGAGCAAGATTGCCGGCCTTGCACGCTGCGGCCAGTGGTCGAGCTTGCTGTGAAGGCCCCCATCTCTTTCCATCGGGCCGGGGAAATATAAGATCCCCCTTTTGCTTTCCGAAAGTCAGCTGATCGAAGAGTCGGACCCCCTCCTCCTCCAAGTAAACAGCACGGGCGACTCCTGCTTTGGTCTCTCGCAGCCAAACGGTGTGCGAATGTAGATCGAAGTCGCGCACTTCCAGAGAGGCAAGCTCCGCATAGCGCGCACCGGTTAGTAGGGCCGCTTGAACCATTGGACGAAAATTCGCGTCGCACGAATTAACCAATATCCGTGACTCGCTGTCGCTGAGATAACGAAGCTTAGGTGCTTCCGCCTTCGGGAAAGGCCTCACGCGCCGCCAAGCATCATCCGTTGAGACCTTTCCCGCGCGGTAAGCCACGTTCAGTGCCGCCTTGAGAATGGTGAGTACACGATTTGCGCTGGCGCGCCTGCGACGACGCGCCTCATCTGTATCTGCTGTCTCGCGATAGTTTTGTTCGGCCTCGCGCCCGCTCCGCAACCGAGCAGGTGATGAGGCAAGGGCGTTCAGCCAGCGGGTGATAGCAGGGGCGGTCAATGCCGTGACCTCTTGCGTGCCCAAGGTCGGGCGAATGATGGCCTCTATTCGTCTGCGCGTATTAGCTAGGTCCTTACCTTGGAAGCCCTCCAAATATTCGTTCAAGACCTGCGAGACAGTGTAAGCACCCAGCCGCTTCCCATCATTCCGATGCAACGTCAGATGCCAATGCCTCGCGGCATCTTGCGCTTGTCTGAAGTTAAGGACAGCTTCCCCATCGGCATCAGAATGATCGTCGGCCTCTCCAAGCGTGACGTGCTGATATGCAGATCCTTTGCCCGGTGCTCGAAAACGAGCCACCCATTTGGATGTACGGGCACCATGATAATATCCGAGATGCTCACCTTCGTTAAGAGTCATCCAATAGGGTTCTTTGCGAACTGACAAACGCAGGCGTTGCTCCCGTTTTGTCAGCCTTGCATCAATGACCGTCCTAGCCATGCCTATCTCCGTACTTCCGTAATGCTTCCGGAATATCTACAGAGGAATGCAAGGAAACACCAGCGGATGATGTTGGTGAAAATAGCCGATTTTCCTACGTCTCTCGATGTTCACCCATGTTTCAAGAAATGGCTGATACTCGTTGGTATGGGCCCTTTCACGGCTGAAACACGGGTTCGATTCCCGTTGGGGTCACCACCTTAAAAATTTATTTCGCAACTCTTCGTGCGCGTCCCCCTTTATGGACAGAACATCCCCCCGCTTGGCATTTTCGGTCGCGCCTTGGGGGACCATGCAGGCGCTAGAACGCTGAGCATATTCCTCAGCGATGGCAGGATTATCAGCGGCGGCCATCCTCAGCGCCAAGGCGACTTCGTGCCATGCACGAGGGCGGCCAGATCAATTACACGGTGTCCCAGATGCCGCGACTAGCAGCGGCGCACGCCAATCACGCCTTTACCGCCGCCGCCATGTGTTTTCGTCATGATAAATCGCGTCATCCGCTGGTCGGGTTGGTCGATGAAACGATCCGGCTGAACAGCCGACTGCGCAGCCTGTTCGTTGCGGCCCGCCGGCACAGCGCACTTAACGAGAGCGAGCTTATGGTGCTCAATGCGGTGGTCGAGGCCGCTGTTGCGCCGACGGTGGCGCAGATCGGCCGTTCGATGGGGCGTGCGCGCCAGCTTGTGCAGCGCGCCGCCAACGCGCTGCACAGCGCCGGGCTAATCCACTTCGTCGATAACCCTGACCACAAGCGGGCGCTTCTGCTGCTGCCCACCGAGGCCGGCCGCGCCGCCAAGCGCAAGATCGACGCCGAGGCGGACGCCATCGCCACGCTGACCGGCGAAGGGCTGGACTTGGCTGAGGTGCGTGCGGCCACTGCGGCACTGCGCGCGATCCGCAAGCAACTCGAAGCACGCCTGCGCAGCACCCGCTAAAAAAGAGGATGCCATGGACGCCTGTCTCGACCAACTCGCACCGACCGGGCCGCTGACCGAATGGCTCGACGCCTACGTCCCGGAACTGGGCTGCGGACCGCTTACGACTTCGCTGCTGGCCGGGGGCACCTCGAACGTGGTGCTGGCGATCGATCGCGGCGAAAAGCCGATGGTCATGCGCCGCCCGCCCGCCGTCCCGCCACCGGGTGCCGAGAAGGGTATTCTGCGGGAGGCGCGGGTGCTTACCGCCTTGCGCCAGACCGATGTGCCGCACCCCACCTGCTACGGCTCCTGCGCGGATGACAGCGTCGTCGGCGCGCCATTCTACGTGATGGAGAAAGTCGAGGGCTGGGCGCCCAACCTGCGCGATGAGAAGATCCACAACGAACCTCCGTTCGACACCATGCCATACGAATACGGCATCCCCTTCGCCATCGTGGACGGCCTGATCAAGCTCGCCAATGTGGACTATGAGGCGATCGGGCTGGGCGACTACGGCAAGCCAGGCAAGTTCCTCGAACGGCAGGTTGATCGCTGGGCGGGGCAGCTGGCGACCTATCCGGCGCGCTACAAGGGTTATGAAGCGCGCGAGTTGCCCGGTTTCACCCAGACCGAGGACTGGTTGCGGCATGCCCGAATGCCCACGGAAGTGCGCGGCGTCATTCACGGCGATGTTGGCCCGCCCAACATGATGTTCCACTACGGCCCGCCAGCGCGGTTGGCGGCGATGATCGACTGGGAACTGTCGACGATCGGCGATCCGATGATCGACAAGGGCTGGTTCACCGGCGCCATGCGCGACGAGGTTGTCCGCGTCAACACGCTGTCCCCCGGCGCCTTCCGCACTGACATCGCCGATGCTTGGCCCGACAAGGGGCACGGGCCGATCGCGATCCCGCGCGGCCGTGCCGCCGAGCCGGAAGAGATCGTCACCGGCTCGATCGTGCGCTGCGACGGCGGCCAGCATTGAGGGAGTTCCCGGCATGACCAATGATCAGGCTATAGTCGGTATGATCCCCCCTTCGACCCGGAGAGCCGCGCCATTGGTGGCAGCGGCGAGCGGACTTGCGAGATAGGCGACCATCGCGCCGACTTCGTCCGCCTCGATCAGTCGCTTGATGAGCGACAGCGGGCGAAGCTTCGTGAAGAATTCGGCTTCCCGTTCGGCTTCCGGCGCATCCTTATGTTCGACGACGGAACGGATGAAATCGACGATCCCCTCCGAGCGGGTCGGTCCTGGCAGTACGCTGTTGACCGTGACCCCAGTGCCCCGGGTGTGTTCGGCAAGGCCACGCGAGATCGAAAGCTGTGCTGACTTCGTCATGCCGTAATGGATCATTTCCGCAGGCGGCAACACTCCGCTTTCGCTGGCGATGAAGAGCACGCGGCCCCAATTTCTCTGCAGCATTCGGGGGAAATAATGCCGGGCGAGGCGCGCGCCGCTCACGACGTTGACCTCAAACAGATGATGCCAGTCCTCATCCGTGATGTCGGCAAAGTCCTTGGCCTCATAGATGCCGAGATTGTTGACGAGGATGTCGGTGTCGGGAACGGCAGCGATGAGGGCGGCGGCGCCTTCGGCGGTCGCGGGATCTGCAATGACGGGATTTATGCTGCCGCCGATCTCGGCCGCAGCAGCTTCCAGCTTCGCCTGATTGCGACCGGTGATGGTAACGGCGACACCCTCGGCGGAGAGGCGTCTGGCGATCGCAAGGCCGATCCCGGCGGTCGATCCGGTGACGATGGCAGTCTTGCCGTTGAGTTTGAGGTCCATGATTGACTCCTGACTGTGATGATCAACTGCATTGAAAATAGACATCCTCATCATTGATGCCTAGAATGCGCCTCATCACTTCAGAAGTGAATTGAAATCATGGATAACCGTTTCGGCGACATTGAGATATTCCTGACCGTGGCGGCAGAGGGCAGTTTTGCAGATGCAGCCCGCATGCTTCGCCTCACCCCCTCGGCAGTGAGCCGATCCATTGCCCGGCTGGAAAGGCGGCTCGCAGTCACGCTTCTGCGCCGGACGACACGCGCTCTGGCCTTGACGGCCGAGGGCGCGTCTTATCGCGACCGGATGGGCGCCCTGATCGCGGACATGGCGGACGTTGAGGGGAGCTTAAGCCAAGCGGATCAGGTCGCGCGCGGGCTGCTGCGTGTGAACGCCTCGCCATCGTTCGGAGTCCAGTGCCTGATCCCGGCTCTTCCCGGCTTTGCCGACCGCCATCCGGCCGTGAAGGTCGAACTGACGCTTACCGACAGCATCGTGGATCTGGTGGAGAAGCGCGCGGACATTGCGATCCGCATCGGTCCGCTGCGCGACACGCGGCTGCGCGCAAAGAAGCTGGGGCACAGCCGCATGACGCTGGTCGCCAGCCCCGACTATCTCGCGCGTCGCGGCACCCCCCGGAAGCCCGACGATCTCGACGGACATGACTGCCTGCGCTTCAGCTTTCGACGTTCGATCGATAGCTGGCCGTTCCAGGTCGGCAAGCGCGTCGTGCAGAAGCCGGTGGAGGGACGCTTCTTCGGCAATTCGGGCGAGGTGGTGCGGCAGATGGCAGTCGCGGGCTGTGGCATCGCCCGGCATGGAGCCTTCCACGTCGCGGCGGACATCAAAGCCGGGCGGCTGGTCGAGGTGCTGGAAGAATTTAATCCCGGCGATGGCGAGGACATCCACGCCCTCTACGCGGCGGAGGACCGCGCGGCGACGCGGATACGGGCCTTGCTGGATTATCTGGATTCGATAGAGTTGTTCGCGAAGTGATGTAAAGCAACGCCGACAGAGTGAAAGCAGAATGGCAGCTATTCGCGTGCGCTGAGGCAGAGCCGGAGCGTGACGGCTCCGCCGAGCAACACGAGCAATCGTCCATCGCGATATAGCGCCACATCCCGTGCCCGATCGTCGCAATCGCGCGCATCGAAGGTACGGGCGACACAGCGTATCTGGTAAAAGACGGACGCTGTGCACGCGCTGACATCCGCCGCTGGACAGCCGCACCCGTCGTCAGAAGCGGACGGACGCGGTCACACGGACATTGCGGCCCGGCTCTGGCAAGCCGGAGACGATCGCATAATCGGGCAGGCCCAACTGACCGTAATCGGCGGTGCTGGCGTGCGCGATATAGGTCTCGTCGAGCAGATTATAGACCGCCGCCTGCAGTTCGAAACGGTCGGTGCCGAACGGGCGCCAGCTGCCGAACAGATCGATCGTCGTATAGCCGGGTTTATCGATACGCCGTGTGCCGTTGATAAAACCGAGCTGGCTTTCGCGGAACAGCACCTCGATATCGTTCAGATCCTCGAAGCGCGTCAGGCTGGCCCGAAAATTGAGCTGGTCGCTGGGCTGGAAACCGACGGTCACGGCCCAATTGTCGCCCATGGAATTGCCAAGCGCAATATGCTCATAGCCTTCGATCCGGTTGCCATTCAGGCGCGAATCATAATGATTGTAATAGCTGTCGATGGTGAACGGTCCTGCGCGGTAACCGGCGCGCAGTTCGAATCCTTTCGAACGGAACTTGCCGACATTCTCGTAATAGACAGCGTCCTGGATAGGCTGCGCCGCGTTGCGACCGAGCTGGTCGAGCATGACGTCCTTAATCGCCATATCGTAATAGACCGCCGACGCGGAAAAGCTGCCCGCCTCATATTTCAGACCGCCTTCCACGTTATCGACCTTTTCGGGCCGCAGCGTTGGCGATAACGACAGGCGGCCGGGACGCTTTTCCAGTGTAAAGGCATCGCCAATTTCCTTGCCACGAAAAGCCTCGGCATAGCCTGCGTTAAGGCTCAGGCCACGGACGATCTCGAACTCGGCACCGACATTGAAGCTGACCCCATCGCTGTTCGTGCCAGTGCGATAGGTCGTCTGGTCGAGGTCATAGGCGTCGTAGCGTACGCCCACGCTGATCAGCAGCGGGTCGATGACGCGCCAATGGTCCTGGGCATAAACGCCCATCAACGACCCCTTTTCAGTGAAGCTGCCGACATTGGGATCCCACGCCCATGGCTGCCACATCGAGGGTGCCCCCAGATAGGCGCTCGTCACTTCGTCGCGACGATGTTCGGCACCAATGGTGACATCATGGTTGCTGATCGCAAGGTTCGCGCGCGCGTCGAAGCCATATGTTTCTATCTGGGCGCCATAACGGCCCCAGCGGTCATCGCGGTTCTGCGAGAAATTCGTACCCGTCCAGTATCCCGTTGCCTCGATGCCGATGCCGCTATCGCCCTTATGGCCGTAGTTCAGCACCGCTGTCTGGCGCTTGCCCCTGACGTCGAACAGCCTTGCATTGGCGAGAACGGGCCAGTTCGGACGCTGTCCAAAGCGCCCGGTTTCGCGCCGCTGCTCGTAGCTCGCGGTCAGGCGGTGGCCACCGCCCAGCTCACCGCCGATCTTGACGAAGCCAAGGTTCTGCTTTGCACCGGTCGCGAGTTGCCGGACGCCGTCGCCATCCTTGTACGGATCGCGGTTCACATGGACGTAGGATGCCAGGATGCCGATGTCCTCCGCGATGCGGCCATAAACGGTGCCGCTGAACTTGTAGCCGTCGTTGCTGAACCAGCCCGCCTTGGCGATGCCGCCGATGTCGCGGCCATCCTGCAGCATATCGACCGCGTTGCGCGTGCGGAAGCGGATCGCGCCGCCAACCGCGCCGAAGCCCGCAGTTGCTTCGCCCGGCCCGGCCTGGACATCGACCGTCTCCAGCAGTTCGGGTTCGATCGTCACGCGCCCGATGTGGTGGAACAAGGTGCCGCGCTGCGGCGCGCCGTCGATCGTGACGTTGAGCAATGAATCCTCAAGCCCGCGAACATAGATTTTCTGCGCGATCCCGACACCGCCTCCAACCGAAACCGAAGGAACATTACGGAAAAGGTCGGCGAGGTCGTTTGCTTGAATGACATCAATCTCTTCACGATTGATGGCAGCGTCTGTCAGGGCGCCCACGACGACGATCCCGTCGCCAGTGTTCGCATCGGCCTCCCGTGCCTGGGCGGTATGGCTCGCCAACGCGAATACCACGGTGCAACTTGACAGGATTTTGACGCGAATTTTCATGGAAGGCCCCCGCAGTTGAGTATTTCGGATGCCTTATTCGCTATTGCGAAGCATTGTCAATAATGCCGGTAGCTCGATTGCGCTCCTTTCGATCCCAGCTGAATGATGCACCATCCTATGAGAATTATTCAACGGAGACCCACAGAACTTGTTCGCACACCCAGTTCTGCCTGAATAGCGCATGGCTGAAGGAGACTTTCCATGGGCAAGCGCAACGATCTGAAATTGGGTTTCATCCTACATGGTGTCGGGCGTGGCTGGGACAGCTGGAGGCACCCTGACGCAATTATCGATGGTAGCACCAACATCGATCTCTATGTGAAGCAGGCAAAGATAGCCGAGAAGGGGAAGTTTGATTTCCTCTTCGTCGCCGACAGCCTGCATATCGATGAGCGCTCCATGCCGCATTATCTGAGCCGCTTCGAGCCGGCGACGATCCTGTCGGCGCTGGCGATGGTCACCCAGAATATCGGTCTCGTCGGCACGTTCACCGTAAGCTATACTGAGCCGTTCAATCTGGCTCGGCAGTTCGCATCGCTCGACAAACTCAGCCATGGGCGTGCGGGATGGAATGTCGTGACATCCTGGCTGGAGGGCACCGCCGCCAATTTCAGCCGCGATCATCATATCGGCCATAGCGATCGATACCGGCTGGCTGCCGAATATGTGCAGGTCGTGAAAGGCCTTTGGGACAGCTACGAGCCGCACGCGATCGTGGGCGACAAGGATGGCGGCGTGTTCCTGAAGCCTGGAACCCTGCATCAACTGGACCACAAAGGCGAGTATTTCAGCGTTCGCGGTCCCTTGAATCTCGACCGGATGCCACAGGGTCATCCCGTCCTTTTCCAGGCCGGGAATTCCGATGACGGGCGCGCCTTCGCAGCCGCGAACGCCGACGCGATATTCAGCCTCCCGCGCAGCAAGGATTCAGCCTTTGAATATCGCGCCGATCTTCGTCGACGGGCGGCAGCAGCGGGGCGGGATCCCGACAAGCTGTTCGTGTTTGGCGGGGTCAGCACGATCGTGGGTTCGACCAAGGAAGAGGTCCAGAGGCTCAGCGCGGAGCGCAACAGCTACACGTCGATCGAAGGCGCTCTGCTTTCGCTGGGCCAATCATTCAACGATTATGACTTTTCCCGGCATGATCTGGATGCGCCGTTTCCGGAAACCCGGGAGGAATGGTTGAGCAGCAGCCAGGGTAACGTGAAGAGCATATTGGCAGCAGTCGCACAGGATGGCCCGACCCTGCGCGAGACGGCCCTGCGCTTCGGCAAGCCAATCGACAGTTTCGAAGGCTCTCCACAGGAGGTAGCCGATCAGCTTCAGGACTGGTTCGAAAGCGGCGCCGTCGATGGTTTCATGCTAGGAGAAGCCTTGCCCGGACAGTTTGAAATTTTCGTGGAGCAGGTCGTCCCGATCCTGCAGGCGCGCGGGCTGTTCCGGACCGATTACGCTGGCAGCACGCTACGCGACAATCTGGGGTTGGCCGTTCCCGAAAATCGCTATGTCGCGCAACGCCATGATGTGGCGGCTGGCGAAGATGTGCGTCGGGAAGCGGCGAACGCGTAACGGCGATGATCTGCAAGCGCATCCCCGCTCGACGGAGGTCGGGCGGGCATCCGCCCACGCCTGGAGATCAGTCGGGCTTGTTGTTCATTGCGGGGACGCTTTTCAGCGATGAATCGAACCCGTTTGCAATATCGGCGCCGCGGCTTGCCCCATCCGCGCCAAAATCCCCGGCCGCGACGCGCTGAGAGGCGATGACCTTTGCGTCGATCGGCACCGGCGACCAACGCATATGTTCGGCAGTGTAGGTCGCAACATCGACTGGCAGGCCCGTCTCCTTCGCCAGTACTTTCCCCCATTGGCTAGGGTGGCTGTTGGCCCAGGACTGCGCCCGCCCATAACGCTGGGAAAAATCTTCCAACAAGGCCCGCTTGTCCTTGATCGATGTGTCGCTTGTGACCTGGAACATGTAGGATGGGGTATCGCTGTGCGCATAGGTCAGGACGCGGGCGTCATGGTGGAGAACCGCCGCCGCGAGGTAAGGCACCCAGATCGCCAGCGCATCCAGATCGCCGCTGGTGAACGCCGCGACCGCTTCATTCGGGGCAACAAAGCTGATCTTGACGTCGGAGGGGGTCATATCGCTTTGCCGCAACGCCTGAAGGAGAAGCGAATGTCCTGCCGATCCCCGCGTCGTGCCAATGGATTTACCGCGCAAATCCTGCATGGTGGCGAAGGGCGCATTCTTGTGAACCAGAACGCCGACGACCTCCTGCTTCGTTCCGCCACTGAGCGCCTGGATGGCGCGCAGGTGCGGATCATTCTTGTAAGCGAACAGGAAAGAGGGACCGCCTACCGAACCAATGTCCAGTGCCCTGGCCGAGATAGCTTCGATGAGCGGCTGGGCATTGGGGAATTCCGCCCATTCGATCGTGTAGGGAACATCCTTGAGTTCTCCCGCGGCCAACATCAAAGCCTGGGTGCCGCCACGCTGGTTGCCGACACGCAGCACCTGCGCCGCATCGGGCTGCGTCTGTCCGCAGCCTGCCAGCCCCACGGCAGAGGACAGAAGCGCCAGGACGACACTGGTGCGCTTCCAGCTTCTTTTCACACAGGGATGACCAGCCATATTTTGCTCCATGAAAATTCTGGTGCAGCGTTTGCCACGTAGACCTTGCATATTGGAAGGTCGTTTCGGCCCTAGTCGACACAGGCGAAACTCATAAATCAGGAATACTCGACAAACTATTAGGAACACTAATGTCAAGTAATACGTAATAATATCGAGGCTCCCCTGAACATCGGCAGTCATGAGAAAATCTCATCGGTATCTTTTAACAATAAATACTGTGCTTCGGATTGCATCCCCTATGTCCGCGCTCGCCGAGCGGCCTCTCTAATCGCATCTTCGACTGGACGAATGGCAAGGGCTGGCGAGATTCAAATGGGGAACTAGAATGTCGACGAAAAAGGGATATGCCAGGCGCGTGGTGCAGTCCATGCTTGCCGGGACCATATTGGCGGTAGGCGGCGTCGCCATTTCGGCACATGCGCAAGACGCTCTGGCTCCTGCCGATGTGGAAGAAAGCGACGCCATCGTCGTAACCGGACTCCGGGGTCTGTCGTCAAAGACGGCAGTCGACAGTCCGGCACCAATCGATATCGTCCCGGCCGATCGCCTGACCGGTACAGGGCGTCAGGAAGTGGGCGAAGCGCTGGCGCGTACCCTGCCGTCCATCAATTTCGGCCGGACCGGCGCAGGGGTGGCATCAATCGTGCGACCGATCTTCAACCGCAGCCTGCCGCCAGCCTACACATTGATCCTGGTCGACGGCAAACGTCGGCATAACAGCGCGCTCTTGACCAACGGCGGTGGCGACACCAGCGGCTTTGGCCCCGTCGATCTCGATTTCATTCCCATCGCCGGGGTCCGCTCGGTCGAAGTCCTCAAGGACAGCGCCGCCGCACAATATGGCTCTGACGCCGTGGCGGGGGTCATCAACTTCGTATTGCATGACCGTCCCCAGCCAAACCATGTCTCGGTAACCTATGGCGATCATTATAAAAGCTATGGCGATCCATGGAGCGCAAAGGTTGAAGGCGCCATGGGCTTCGAACTGGGCGACGGCGGCTATGTGAATCTGAGCGGCGACGTGCGCGGACGTGGCATGTCCTGGCGCGGGTTCGCAGCGACCAATCGCATCTTATATGCGCCTGCTTCCAACCCGAAGAATGCCGAGTGGGACGGCATCGGCGCTCATAATGGCGACCCTCGCATCCGCGCCTTCAACCTGGGCCTGAACGCGGCGCTGCCGGCAGGTAACGTCACCCTCTATATGCAATCCACCGTTGGACGCCGGAAAGCCGAGATCGGCAACATGATCCGCAGGCCCAATGGTACGGCATCTTTTTCGACGGTATTTCCCGATGGCTATTTCCCAGTCAATAATACCAGCGAGACGGACTTTCAGCTTCTGGGCGGCGTAAAGGGTGATCTATCGGGCTGGCGATGGGAATTTAGTTCCAGCTACGGACGGAACCAGGTGCGTATGTACAGCGACCTTACCATCAATCCGTCGCTTGGGCCGACCGGCCCCATCAGTTTCGATAATTTGGGGCGGTTCCGTTTTTCCCAATGGACCAATAACCTGGACGTGTCGAAAGATCTCGACATCGGCCTTGCAGAACCCCTGCACATCCAGTGGGGTCTTGAAGGGCGTCGGGAAATTTTCCAGACCTTTGCCGGGGATCCACGCGGCTACACCAACGGCGGCTATATCATTCGCGCTGGAGATCAGGAAGGCGATGCCAATGTGGGGCGTATCGCATCGATCGGAGCGCAGGGGGCGATTACCCTCTCACCCAGAGACGAGGCCCATGTCTCGCGCAATGTCTTTGCAGGCTATGTCGATCTTGGCCTGACGATCACGCCGCGCTGGTATGTGGACATTGCCGGTCGCGCCGAACATTATGGGCTGGGAGCCGGTTCGACGGTAGGCGGCAAGGTGAACAGCCGGTATGAACTATCGACGTGGCTGGCCGTGCGCGGCACTGTTGGAACGGGCTTCCGCGCGCCATCGCTGTCTCAGGTCGGCTATGCCCAGACTGACAACCGCACAGCGACCAGTCCGACCACGGGCCTGCTCGTCGCGGCCACGACACAGACGGCGCCTACCACATCGGCATTGGCGACCGCGCTGGGAGCCAAGCCGTTAAAACCGGAAAGTACCTGGAACCTGGGTCTTGGTTTGGCGCTACGGCCGGCCCGAAATCTGTCGCTCACGATCGATGGCTATCAGATCAACATCGATGACCGCATCGCCCGCACCGCCAGTCTCAGCGGACCGGCGCTGAACCCCATTTTTGCAGCGAATGGCGTCGCGCCGGGCACCTTCGTCCAATATTTCGCCAATGCCGCCGATACCCGGACACGGGGCGTCGACATCGTGGGATATTATACCGCTGACCTGGCGACCCTGGGCGAACTTTCCCTGTCTGCCGCCTATACCTACAGCCGCACGAAAATTCGGCGAGTAGCGATAACCCCTGCAGTCCTTGCCGGACTTGGACCCAATCCGGGCGGCAGCCTGATGGCGTTTGGCAATGTATTTCGGGGAGAGATCGCCGACAATCAGCCGCGATCGAAACTGGCGCTGGGCGGCAAATGGTCGCTCAATCCGGTTGCTGTTGATCTGCGCGTCACCCGCTATGGCAAATATCGTTTCTTGCGGACGGAAAATGCGGCGCAGAATCTGAGCTATGATGGGCGCTGGATCGCCGATCTTGAGGTAGCGCTGGCAGTGACATCACGCCTGGGGGTTGCGGTGGGGGCGACCAATCTGTTCAGCACGCGGCCCGATAATAGCGGGGTCAACGAGCCGACGAGCGGCGTGACCTTATTCAACTATGGCAACGCCCCCTTCGATTCGTCCGGCGGCTTTTATTATGGCCGGATCAACTTCAGCTTTTGACGCAGAAGAAAGGCCACCGGTCCAGCCGGACCGGTGGCCTTAATCGTCATGGCGTATCATTTCACTGCAAAAAGTCCGGTTCTTCCGAAACCAGCACGTCCCATTCGGACTGAAAACACATCCACGCGACTGCTTCGCTGCCGACCATCCGCGCCGTCTGGGCCGCCACCTCCGCCGGAATGAGGCGTGGTGTCCCAAGGGATTCCGCCACAATCTGCGCATGGGTGGCTCGTTCCAGCGACAGATACCAGAAGGCCGTCGCCTCGATAGAGCGGCCTGCAGTCAGCAGCCCGTGATTTTGCAGAATCAGAGCCTTGTAATTGCCCAAGGCCGCCGCGATCCGGTCGCCTTCGCTTTGATCCAGCACCACGCCGGAATAATCATCGAACAGGCCATGATCGCCATGGAACATGCAGGCGTCCTGGCTGATCGGATCCAGCAATCTGCCGGTCGTGGCCCACGCTTTGCCATAGAAGGAATGGGTATGCGCCGCCGCGTTGACGCTGGGGTGCGCCCGGTGAATGGCCGCGTGAATCGCGTAGGCGGCTTCATTCAGTGCGCCGCTGCCTTCAACTACGCGTCCCACGTCATCGACCAGCAACAGGTCGGACACGCGGATATGGCCGAAATGCACTCCTTGCGGGTTGACCCAGAAATGATCGGTGAGTTCAGGATCCCGCACGGTGACATGGCCTGCTATCCCACTGGACAGCTTGTTGCGCGCAAACAGGCGAAAGGTCGCGGCCAGCCGCTGCTTGCGGTGCAGTCGCTCCTCGGCCACGTCGCTGCGTTCGGGTGGCACCTCGAAACGCAGCCGCTGCCCGTCACGCAGCGCCTTGTCGATGCCCCTTATCGGCGGGGGAGCGTGGTCCATGACAGCGAGTTTGGAAAGACTGTTCATGCTGTGGCTTCCTCGGTAGCGACCACCGGCTCGACCAGACCATTAAGTCCAAGCCCTTGCCGGAATCGGTCAAGATTGGCGATGAAATAGGACAGAATATTGGTCCCGAGGTCCGGCGCGGGCAGCCCGGCCTGCCCGCTATCGAGCGCCGCGAGCAATGCCTGCTGGTCGATCAGACTACCGCGCGCAACATTGATGATATGGATGCCGCCCCGTGCGGTGGACAGACTGTCCGTGTCCACGATATGACGGGTCGCCGGTGTCGCCACGCCTTCATCGCCCAAGCGGTGCTGCGAACGCTGCCCGCCCGAGTCCCGTCAATACGAGATCGTCCTGCGGCATATGGACACGGCTGCACAGAACGTTGCGCAGGTGCCGCTCCAGCGGGTGCGCGCGGGTCAATGCAGGATTGCCAATCGCATCGATCGCCAGTTGGACGGCCTGGACCGCATTATTGGTGACGAGATACTTGATAGTGCCGGCGCCTGCCGGATCGGGCGCTTCGATCGCCTGTTCCAGCAGCAGCTTGTTGGCGTAGAGCAGCGCCTCGATCCGGCCGACCAGTTCCTGGAACCGTGGCAATGTCGACAGTGGCGCGCCCAGCGCGGTGGGAATACGCTGTTGCAGCCAGGATACGAACCAGTCGCGCGCGGCATGGGCCACGCTGTTGTAGACGATCGAGATCAGCACACTGTTGCGCAACTGGAAATCGGCGTCGAGCAACAGATGCTGATCTTGTGGCCGGACGAGCGCCGATAGCTGTTCGTCGGGAACCTGGACATCCTCGAATATGACATCGTGGCTGCCGGTCGCCCGCATACCCAGATGATTCCATGTCGGCTCGATCCGGACACCGGGCGCCTGCGCATCGACGAATACGCCGCCCACGCGTGGCTCGTCTTCATCGGTAGCCGCCCACACCGACATCCATTTCAGGCCGGGCGCGCCGGTGGAATAGATTTTGCGACCATTGAGCACCCAGCCCGCGCCGGTTCGGCGCACTATGGTGGCAGGCAGGCCGCCACGACCCGGCGTGCCCAAATCGGGTTCGACGCGCAGACCGTTGACGAGTCCGCCATCGTCAATGACGCTGCGCAAGAACGTCTCTCGGAAGGCAGGAGCCCAGTGTCGTCCGCGCGCAAACTGGGCACTGAAGAGATATTGCATCACCAGCACCAGCCCGGTCGAAGGGTCGCCATAAGACACGGCACGCACGATCTGCGCGAGGTCCGCAAGGTCGGCGTCACCGCCGCCCAGATCGGCTGGCAGCGCAGCGGAAAGCAATCCGTGCTTGTGCAGAATGCTGAAATTTTCGAACGGAAAGGAGCCGTCGGCATCATGTTCGGCTGCCCGACTCCCAAAGTCCTCGCAGATCCAGGCGAGCGTGTCAGCATTCACCGTCGCACTCCTCGCATTCGACTTGGCCAGATCCGTGGCAGATATTGCCCTGGTCGCCATCGTAAATTCCTCCAGAAATCAGTGAAGGTCGGCTTTTCATGCCTATGCGCACGAAGCGGCCGACGGTCGTGACGTTGTTCACGCTGGCGTTACACTGCTGCGACCGATGACTGGAATTGAGAAATATCAACGAAAGGCTTGGCCTTTCTCATTTGAACCTTTGCCAGAACCGTGACACCCGCTCGGCGAATTGACTGTCAGGCGTTTGTAACCAGCGCCTGTCGAGCGAGGGATGGCTATATGAGCGAACAAACAGGTGGTGGTGCGGCAGGCGTTGCGGTTGTAACAGGTGCATCCTCGGGGATCGGGGCGGTCTATGCCGATCGACTGGCGACGCGTGGTCACGATCTGCTGCTTGTGGCGCGGCGTGCCGACCGGTTGGGCCAGTTCGCCGATGAAATTCGGAAGCGCCATGGCGTCGCGGTCCAGACAGCCGTGGCAGACATCGCAATTACGGCCGACCTCGCTCGGATCGAAGCACTAGTGAGGGAAACGAACGCCACGTTGCTCGTCAATAATGCGGGTGCCGGTGGGCTGGGTCCAACAGCATCGATATCCGCTGATCGGATAGAGAATATCGTGCAGCTGAACATCACCGCGCTGTCGCGTCTTTCCCATGTTGCGCTGGAAGGCTTCAGATTGCGCGGTGCAGGCACATTGGTCAACATCGGCTCGGTCATAGGCCTCAGCCCCTCTCCCAGCGCCGCCGCCTATAGCGGGTCAAAGGCCTATGTTCTGAACTTCACGCGATCTCTCCAGCTCGAATATGCCGATACCGCCATCCGGATACAGCTCGTCCAACCTGGGCCGATCCGCACTGAATTTTTCAGCGCAGCGGGCGTTAGCGACAGTATATTCCCGGAGGATTCGTTCCTGACCGCGGATCAACTGGTCGATTCTGCGCTAGCCGGACTCGACGCAGGAGAACTGGTCACGACACCAACGGTCGCAGATATCGACCTCTGGAACACGCTTGAAGTGTCGCGCCTTGCATTCATGGATGCGACGCGATCAGGGCAAATAGCCCGGCGCTACCAAATAATTTTGGAGAGCGTGGATTAGAAAACGGGTCACGTCTTCCGATGGGGGCCTCGCCGACGCCTGTAGTACAGAATGTTGCCGATCATGTGGAATGGTATCTTCCGGAACTGAAGTGCATGCAACAACGCTTGGATGCACGCCGATCAGGTGGACTGGCGCAAACTGAAGCCCAGTGCGCCTTTACGAACGTTAACCAGATGTAGATCATTGTTGCAGTATCGTGTTCCATGTCCGCAACTGATTTTCTCTCATCAGCTTTTGGATCACCAGCGTTCCTCGCCCGGTTCAGCACGGCCGCGAACGTTCCTGATCATGTACTTGAGGGGCAATTGCGTGCCGCCCGCGAGGGTTATGCTGCGACATTTGCTGGAACCGTCATCGTCACGCTTCTGTTGGCCTTCGCGCTTCCGGGTACGGGCCATCCATGGGGGGTCGTGGTCGCGGCCGCCCTGTTGATTGCATTATCCTTTTACAATCTGCTGGCATGGCATGGAGAGCGGCGCGCAGGCTGGCGCTATCCAAAACCCCGGCATAGCGCACGATGGCTGACGGTGATCAGCTTCGTTACTGCGCTGCTATGGGGAATATTGCTAGGCGCAGCGATCTACGAGACTCCTGCCGACTGGGAATTGCTGATCTGCTGCACGCTGGTCGGGGTCGTATGCATCGGCGCGCTTAATGTCGCGACGGTGCCTCAGGCCAGCATCGGGTTCATCGCCGGATGGTTGGTGATGGCCGTGATCGACATGCTCCTGATTGCAAAGGCTCCGTTCGAAGTGTTGGTGGCGCTCACGGTCTTCATTGCGTTGTTCACGCGGAGCATTCTTGCGGTGTCGCGCGCGTCATTAGAGGCAATCCGGTCGCATGACGATCTCATCGCGGTGACTCGCGAGCATGAACGTCTATCATTGCAGGCAGAGACCGCGCGGGTACAACTGACCGCCGTCGAAAATCAGGCCCAGGCGCGAGCGAACAGCGGCGCTATCGAGCATCGTCGGCAGGAAATGACGGCCTTGGCCACCCAGTTCGAACGGACGGTGGCGGACGCGGTTGCGGCGTTGGGAGCCGCAGCGGAGACCGCGCAACATTCAACGACATCGCTCGCCGCGATCAGCGTGGCGGATGCGAATGCGGCGGGACGAGCCGCTGATGTCGCGCAGCGGATCGAGCAGGCTGCGCAGGTCATGCGTGAGACCGCGGCACAGCTTGGCCACTCGGTCGGCGAGGTCGGAACGCAGGTCGATGCACAGGCCGCGCTTGCCATGGCCGCCGCAGACCGCTCCACCGGTGCCCAGGCGGCCTTCTCTGCGCTCGTCGCGGATGCGCGGGGAATTGGGGACATCGTGGCACTGATTGAGGAGATTGCGCGGCAGACCAATCTCCTGGCTCTGAACGCGACGATCGAGGCGGCACGCGCCGGCGCGGCGGGCAGCGGATTTGCCGTCGTGGCAGTCGAGGTAAAGTCTCTGGCGGGGCAAACCCAGCGGGCGACAGGGGATATCGCACGACGTGTAGCAGCGATTCAGGAGCGTGTCGCCGACGCGGTCGATAGCGTATCTGCCGTGGTCGGCCATGTCGATGAGGTCGCGGGAATAGCGGGTGCGGTGACGGCTGCGGTGATCGAGCAACAGCGTGTGGCCGCCTTGATCGGACTCTCTGCCGACGAAACTGCCGATGGAACCGAAAGCCTGCATACCGATGTGGCCGACACGGCGCGGCGAGCTGAGCGCACGCGCCTGCTCAGCGCCGATGTCGCCGATGCCACCAGCCTGATTGTCACTCGCGTGACGGCATTGGGGGATGCAACGCAGCAGCTATTGTCAGAATTGCGCGCCGCCTGAAACTAGCCCCGCAATTTTGGGGCGTGCTATCCTGGCGATAAGGCGCTGGCGCAAATCGATGCCTTCGTAACCGAGGGAAGCGCTCCAGTGAGCGTATCAGCGATCAGCATCGGTAGATCATCCTCATCTATTTCCACGGCGCGTTCTGCACTCCGATGACCGCCCAGGCGGCAAGATCGGCTGGCGATCAGTGAAAGATGACGTGATCATCTGCTTTTGTCATTGAACTATAAGGAAAATCCCTTAGGACTTTGTTGTCTAGGATGAAAAGGCGCCTGGATAGGGACCGGATCTTGCCCCGCAAGAGACACGGTTCACCGGCGCGAAGCACTTGGGCAGGAGGGCTTCTGATGGAAGCAGGACATCAGCCGGAGACGGCAAAGGGTACGGAATTTCTCCCCGGCGGCGGCGAAATCGCCGATCTTGTCCGCTCGAAAGACTGGTCGAAAACGCCTCTCGGGCCGATTACCGACTGGCCGCAGAGTCTCAAGACCACCGTCAGCCTCTGCCTCGCCTCGAACTTCCCCATCAACATCATCTGGGGGGATCAGCACACCCAGATTTATAATGACGGCTACCGTGTCGTCTGCGGCGAAGCCCATCCCGCTGCTCTTGGCCAAAACTACCGCGAGACATGGGCGAGCGCCTGGCCCGCAGTCGGCGAGCCATTCGAAAACGCACTGGCTGGCAACACCTCCTTCCTTGAGAACCAGCGGATGTTCCTCACGCGCAATGGCTATCTGGAGGAGACGTTTTTCACTTTCTCGACTTCCCCCGTTCGCGACGAGACAGGCGATGTCGTGGGCCTGTTCCACCCCGTCACCGAAACCACCTCCGCGATGCTGGCGGAACGCCGCACGCGTTCGCTGCGCGACCTCAATGCCGCGCTCGGCCCAGCAAAAGACCTTGCCGATATTGCGCGACTCTCGATCGAGACGCTGTCCGGCTTCGACCTCGATCTGCCCTTCCTGCTCTTCTATGAACTGGTGCCATCGGTAGGATACAGGCTCGTCGGCAGCCACGGCCTCGAAGCCGGATGCGCCGCCGCGCCTACCCTGCTCGACTTGTCGGGAGAGATCGTCTGGCCCGTCGCGAAGGCCAGCGAAACCGGCGCGACCATACTGATCCCCGACGTCAAAACGAAGCTGGCGGGCGCCCCCTGTGGTCCCTATGAGGAGCCGCCGCGCAACGCGTTCCTGTTGCCGATCATGGTGCCCAATGCCGACCGGCCCGTCGCCATCGTCGTCGCGGGCGTATCCCCTCGCCTACCGCTCGACGATCGCTACACCGGCTATTACGAGCTGCTCTGCGCCGCGCTGGCCGCCGCCGTATCGACGGCCCGCGCCCGTGAGGACGAACGTCGCCAGGTTGAGGCACTGGCCGAGATCGACCGCGCCAAGACGCTCTTCTTCTCCAACGTCAGCCACGAATTCCGGACCCCGCTCACGCTGATGCTGGGGCCGCTCGAAGATCTGCTGTCGCAGGCAGATCGCCTCTCGCCCGACGATCGGGAGAACATCGCGCTCGCGCACCGCAACGGCCTGCGCCTGCTCAAGCTGGTGAACTCCCTGCTCGATTTCTCGCGGATCGAGGCGGGCCGGATGCGCGCCCGGTTCGAAGCGTCCGATCTGGCGAAGCAGACGGCGGAACTCGCCTCCAATTTCCGCTCCGCGACAGACCGCGCCGGCCTGACGCTCACCGTGGAGGCGGAGCCGTTGGGCCAGCCCGTCTATATCGATCGGGGCATGTGGGAAAATGTGGTGCTGAACCTCATCTCCAATGCCTTCAAATTCACTTTGTCCGGCGAAATCCGCGTGGCCGTGCGCCCGTCCGCCGATGGGCAGTCGGCCCAACTCAGCGTCAGTGACACCGGCACCGGCATTCCCTCCGATCAACTGCCATATCTATTCGAACGTTTCCGCCGGGTGGAGGGCGCTGCCGGTCGCTCGTTCGAGGGGTCGGGCATCGGCCTCGCGCTGGTGCAGGAACTTGTGCGCTTGCACGGCGGCGAGGTCAGCGTCACCAGCACGCCCGGCCAGGGCAGCACGTTCAGCGTCGCCATCCCCTTCGGCATGGCCCACCTCCCCGTCGATCAGGTCGTCACCGCGCCCGACGCCGCCCCGCTCCCCAGCCGGGCCAATGCCTTTGTGCAAGAGGCGCTAAGCTGGCTCCCCGCAACCGACGACGCGGCACCCACGTCGCAGGACGATCTCCCGGCGGGCAATGGCGGCCGCATACTGGTCGCCGACGACAATGCCGACATGCGCGACTATATCGTGCGCCTGCTGCGCGAGGCGGATTTTCAAGTCGATGCCGTCGCGGATGGCGATGCAGCGCTGCGCAAGATGCGCGAAGTCCGGCCCGATCTGCTGCTGTCCGACGTGATGATGCCCGGAATGAGCGGGTTCGACTTGCTCGCCGCCGTCCGCGCCGATCCGCTGATGAAGGACACTTCCGTGATCCTGCTTTCGGCCCGGTCGGGCGAAGAGGCGCGGGTCGAGGGACTGGAGGCCGGTGCCGACGATTATCTGACCAAGCCCTTCGCCGCGCGCGAACTGGTGGCCCGCGTGGCGAGCGAGATCGGTCTCGCCAAAGGGCGGCGCTCCACGCAGGACGCACTTCGCCACGCACAGAAAATGGAGGCGATCGGCCAGCTTACCGGCGGCATCGCGCATGATTTCAACAACCTCCTGATGATGCTCTCCGGCGGCCTCGAAATGCTCGATCGGCAGACCAACCCCGATCGGCGGCAGCGCATCTTCACCGGCATGCAGCAGGCAGTAGATCGCGGCGCCAGCCTCACCAAGCAACTGCTCGGCTTCTCCCGCCGGCAAGCGCTCAAGCCCCGCTCGGTGGGCCTTCGAAACTTTCTTGAGCGGCAACGCGATCTTCTCGACCGCACCCTCAGCGGCGCCATCGCTGTTGAGGCAGAGCTTCAGGACGGTCTCTGGCCAGTCGAAGTGGATCCCAATGAGTTGGAACTGGCGCTCATCAACCTCTGCGTCAACGCACGCGACGCCATGGCGGGCAGCGGCACGATCCGCGTCAGAGCGGACAATATCGACGGGCCGCAGCCGCATGTCCGCCTGCGCGTCACCGACACCGGACAGGGCATGAGTCCCGAAGTCCTTGCCCGTGTCTTCGAACCCTTCTTCACGACGAAGGACGTCGGCAAAGGCTCCGGACTCGGTCTGGCGCAGGTCTATGCTTTCGCTCAGAGCACGGGCGGCAGCATCACAATAGACAGCGCGCCGGGCAAGGGTACGACCGTCACGCTGCTCCTGCCTCGCTCCGACCGTGAGCCCGATGGCGAAGTGACCGAACTGCCCCGCGCCGCCCGCCCCGCCAAACCGGCATCCGGCCAGCTACTGCTTGTCGAGGACGATGAGGAAGTCGCGATCATGGTCGCCGAAATGCTGGGGCAACTTGGCTACACGGTCTCGCGCGTGGCCAGCGCCGCCGCCGCGCTCGGCGCACTGGCCGATGGTCGCGAAATCGATCTGGTGTTCTCCGACATCATGATGCCCGGTGGCATGAACGGGCTGGAACTTGCCCGCGAGATCAAACGCCGCCGCCCCGGCCTGCGCGTGGTGCTGACGTCGGGCTATGCCGCCACGGCCCGCGCTGAAGCCGAGGCCGAAGGCATGCCGATCCTGGCAAAGCCCTATCAGCTCGACGACCTTGCCGCCGCGCTGGAAGGAAAACGCGCTGCTTGAGCCGACGCCGCGCTCCACCGGGCATCTATGTAATTGACTTTTCGGTCGAGACGCGCTTTCCTGTCGGGCATGAGAGCCTTACCGGCCGGGAGAGTGAAATGAGCGTGTCCTTTTCGGCAATAGACCTGCAGACCCGGCTGGAAGTGCAGGATCTGCTCAGCCGCTTTTGCCATTCGCTGGACCGCAATCTCACAAAGGAATGGATCGATCTGTTCCCGGAGGGCGCGTATGTCGAGGCTCCCCGCTTCGGCAAATTCACGGGACGCACGGAGATTGCGAAAATTCCCGGACTTGTCCGTGAGAACGGCAAAGGCTGCTGGCGCCATTATCTCAGCAACATGTACATGGACCGCGCACCCGACAGCCGCGACGTACTCGTGGAAGCCTATTGCACGGTCAGCGACTGGAGCACCAAGGGCAATGTCGTTCGGTCCTGGGACATTAGCGCTCGCGTTGGCAAGCGCCGCGGATGGAAAATCGTAAGCCTCCGCCTCAGCCCAGTAACCGCCTGTGAATCGGGCGCTCCCGTTGGCTTACCCGCAAGCGATATACGGATCGATGCAGAGCCAGCAGACGCCTAACGTGTCATTCTATGTTGCGATAGCTTCGCAATAGCATTTTTGTTGCAAATTGCTTGCATCGGTTTTAATCATTTACCCTGAAAGGGCCGCCGGAAAGGGCGAACCCAGGAACGGGGAAACTGATCTTGCACATATCGCGCAAATGGAGCCGCATAGCCCTCGCCGGCCCCGGCGCGATTATCGTCGCCATCGTCACCATGGCCGGAATGGCCCTGTGGTTGCCGGGCGGCGCGGCCAATATCGACAATCTCGTCCTGCCACTCGTCCTAGTGCCACTGATCTGGGCCGCGCTCTTCTTCCACGCCTGCCTCGATTACCGACTCGCGCGCGTCGCAATCGTGTCCATCGGCCTGCTGGTCGTCCATGGGGGTCTCGTCGCGCACAAATTCATCGATAGCCAGCCACCCGCTGCAAAGGCAAAACCATGATCCATTTGCCCAAACACGAAACCAAGCTGATGGTGGCCGTGCATGGCTGGTCCGGCATTGCGCTCGGGCTGCTGCTCTATGCCGTCGTCCTCACCGGCATGGCGGCAGTGTTCGCGCATGAGATCGGCATCTGGTCGGCGGGGCACACTGAAACCCGCTCCATATTCGAGCGCCCCATCGACGCCTCCGTTCGCAAGCTCGCGGCGGAAACTCCGGCGAAATATCATGAAGGCCTCGACCTCTTCGAAGTCGGCGACCACAGCCTCGGCGCATTCTTCCACCGTCATGAGACCGACGCGGACGGCACCTTCGTCAGTCGCGGCGTCTATTATCAACTCGACAAAGATGGCAGCATCACTAGCAAGCAGTCCGGCACTGGCGAGGAAATCTTCGGCCCCCGCAATGATGACGCGTTGAGCAGCTTCCTCGTCGACACGCATGTCCGGCTACACTTGCCCAACCCGTGGGGGCTGCTGCTCACCGGCATCCTTGGCTTAGCCATGCTGGTCGCGGCGATATCCGGCCTGCTGATCCACCGGCATTTGTTCAAGGATATCTTCACGCTGCGGCGAAAGGCCAATCCGGTCCTGGTGGATCGCGACCGCCACAGCGTCGCTGGCACATGGAGCCTGCCGTTCGCCTTCATCCTCGCCTTCACCGGCAGCTTCTTCTCCTTCTTCGGCACCATTGGCGTGCCCATCGTGGCGATGGCCGCATTCGGCGGCAATGTGCAGGCGCTGAACGACGCGGTGTTCGGCAACCCCGGCAAGATCGACACCCGGCCGGTGGCAACCGCCAGCCTCGACCGGATCACCGCCGACTCCATCCGCCGCACCGGCGATGCGCCCACATTCGTCTCCATCGAAAATTACGGACGCGCCGACGCTAAGGTCACTAGCTTTAATAATCCCAAGTCGGGCGATCTGGCGCCATTGACACTGCTCTACGATGGCGCGTCAGCGAAGTTCGACCGCGTCAAGCCCTCCATCGGCACGCAGCCTTCGACGGGCGGCACGCTGGCGGCAATCATGGCCCCGCTCCACTTCGGCAATTTCGGCGGGCTGGTGTCGAAGGCCATCTGGTTCGCGCTGGGGTTCGCCATGTGCTACGTCACGCTGACGGGACTGCAGTTGTGGCTGGTGCGCCGCCGTGAGACCGCAAAGTCGCTTCTCTGGTTGGACCGCGCCGTCGCCGTAGTGGGCTTCGGACTGCCCTTCGCGCTGGTGATCGCCGCTGCCGCGTTCCTGGTCGCCCTGCCGCTGGGCAGCGCGACATATTGGACGCCGGCCGCCTTCGTCATCGCGTCACTCATCGCGATTGCGGGCGGTGTCCTGCTCTGCTCGGGCGCCACCATCTCCCGCCTGCTTCAGATTGCGACGGCGCTTGTCATGATCGCGCTGCCTCCGCTGCGTCTCATCATGGGCGGACCCGGCTGGTCGCAGGCGCTTGAGGCTGGCCAGCCGATCATTCCCGCACTCGACGCCGCATTCCTGCTGGCGGGGGGCTGGATGATCTGGCAGCAGTACATCAAGCAGCGCAGGCTAGCCACCGACACCAGCTACACCTTGCAGGCTGCCGAATAATGCTGATCTCGCTTGTCGCCATCGGTTTCACCACCCTGCTGCTGCTCGTGCTCTGCCTTGGCGATCCCAAGCGCCTGCGCGCCGCGCGTCTGCCGGGCAAGGGTCACGGCGTAGCGATCCGGCGCGCAGTGGCAGTCGGGTCGCTGCTCCCCGGCCTCGGGCTGGCGCTGGCGGGCCATGCCGCCGCTTTCCTGATCTGGATGGGCGGCAGCATGGCCGCCGGATGGATCATCACCGTCTGCCTCTCCCAGAGCCGGCCCAATACCGACCCACGATAACCCTGCAGAAACGCCAACAGGCAGCCGATGGCCGTTGCAATTGTTATAACTCCAACGTAATTGGCCTATCTGTCTGATATTTCGGGCAATATAGCCAATTGCCGCGTCGGAGGGACTATAATGGATCGTCGTAATTTCATGGGCGTCAGCGGCGCAGCTATGCTCGTCGCCGCGCTGCGGCCACAGGAAGTTCTGGCTCAGGCTGCATCTGGCGATGCACCACTTAATGCCGAGTTTGAGCG
Organism: Sphingobium sp.; assembly: GCA_051305835.1. Lineage (GTDB taxonomy): Bacteria > Pseudomonadota > Alphaproteobacteria > Sphingomonadales > Sphingomonadaceae > Sphingobium. The sequence continues at coordinate 11,266 of JBPPMC010000250.1, read as the reverse complement.
CGTCTTTCAGCAATCGCTCACGCGTTCGCCCGAACTTACGACATCGCTGGGTCTCGATCGCGGCCCGCTCGCTACATCGAAGGGCCGCCTCTCGCCCCGCACCACGGAAAAGCGAGCCGCCGACATTGCGCAGATCAAGGAGTCGATCGCCAGCCTCAAGCGGTTCGACACGCCCGCGCTTTCGCCGTCCGCGAAGCTTAATCTGGAAGTCGTGCTCTATTCGCTCAACACTCAGATCGCCTCTGCCGACCGCTTCAGGATCGACAGCCCGATCCGCCCCTATCGGATATTCCAACAGGGCGGCGCCTATTTCTCCGTGCCCGATTTCCTCAACACCGCGCACACGATCAACAAGAGGCCCGATGCCGACGCCTATCTTGCCCGGCTCGATCAGTTCGCCACCGTGCTGGATCAGGAAAGCGCGATGCAGCAGGCGGAAGCCGCACGAGGCCTACTCGCCCCCGGCTGGTCGCTGGACCTGACGCTCGCGCAGATGCGCAAGCTGCGTGATCAACCGGCGGCCTCGTCCAGCCTTGTGGAATCGCTCGTCCGCCGCGCCGCTGCCAAGAACATCCCCGGCGACTGGCAGAAACAGGCCTCCGCCATCGTCGAGCGGTCCATCTATCCCGCACTCGATCGCCAGATCGCTCTCATCGAGGGGTTGAAGCCCACCACCAAGCCTGGCGACGGCATCTGGCGCGTGCCGGATGGCGACGCGATCTACGCCATGGCGCTTTCGCAGGCCACCACGACGACCATGAGTCCGAAGGAAGTGCATCGCATCGGGAAAGCGCAAGTCGCCGAGATCACCGCGCAGATCGACAAGATCCTGACGGCGCAGGGTTACAGGGGCGGGACAGTCGGCGAACGCCTCGCCAAGCTCAATGTCGCGGCCGATCAGCTTTATGCCAACACCGCGGCGGGCCGGGCCGAACTGATCGCAGGCCTCAATGCAGGCGTGAAGGACATGTACGCCAAACTCCCGCAGGCCTTCGACACCGTCCCCACGCAACCGCTGGAAATCCGCGCAGTGCCAGTGGAGATACAGGACGGTGCGTCCAACGGCTATTATAACCGCGCCTCGCTGGATGGGTCACGGCCGGCGATCTACTTCGTCAATTTGAAGGACGTCGGCGACTGGCCGAAATATACGCTCCCCTCGCTCACTTACCATGAGGGCGTGCCGGGCCACCATCTCCAAATCAGTCTCGCGCAGGAATCCCGTGACATCCCAACCCTGCGAAAGATCGGTTTCTTCTCCGCCTATTCCGAGGGCTGGGCGCTCTATGCCGAACAGCTTGCCGACGAACTGAAGGCCTATGCCACGCCGCTGGAGCGCGTCGGCTACTTGCAATCCTTCCTGTTCCGCGCGGCGCGGCTAGTGGTGGACACGGGCATCCACGATCAGCGATGGACCCGCGAGCAGGCCACCGATTACATGGTCGCCACCACCGGCTTCGCTCGCCCCCGCACTCAGCGGGAAGTCGAACGCTATTGCACGCAGGCGGGCCAAGCATGCAGCTACAAGGTCGGCCACATGGCATGGACGCGCGCCCGCGAAAAAGCACAACAGGCACTTGGCGCAAAGTTCGAACTCAAGGCCTTCCACGACATATTGAAGGAAGGCGCGATGCCGCTCGTCATACTGGAGCGCCGCATCAATGAGAGGATCGCGGCTCTGGGCGGGAAGGCCTAGAACCCGGCACGCGGATAGACTTCGGGAAGGGGTCACGCAGCAAGCCATTCTGAGCCGAACAGCGCGTTGATTAATAACGGGCCATTTAACCTGTTTTATTTCGCAATGTTAACGGAGCCGCGATGACAATGACCTTTCACATGGGAGGCATATCATGAGCGGTGACGATCTTAGCTATCTTCTCAGAAGAGCATCGCAAGAGCGGCAGCAGACCGAGCAAGCGGCGACCGTCAATGCCCGCAACGCCCATCATGCCATGGCCGCCGCCTATGAACATCGCGTGCGCGTTGCGATGATCACGCTCCCCGGCATTGAGGGCGACCACAGCATGTCCAGCCATTGATGACCCGCACCCCTTGGCAGTCGTTTGAGACGGCGCAACGATCTTTCGGTATATGCCCGGCTATTCCTCGACCCAGCCCTGTTTCACGTGGCGACTGGCCAGCGCCATCAGCAGCGCGGCGATGAAATATGCGCCCAGCCCGGCGACCATGGCATAACGCAAAGCCTCGGCGCCATAAGCGGGCGCGAGCATATCGGACAGCTTGCCGATCATGGCCGACCCCAATCCCAGCCCGATCAGATTGTTGATCAGCAGGAACGTCGCCGATGCCGTTGCGCGCATATGCGCGGGCACGAGATGCTGTACGGCGGTGAGCACCGGTCCCAGCCACACATAGACAAGCGCCTGCGGGACGAGGAACAGCAGGAACGCCATGGACGATGTCGATGCCAACACGCCAGCCATGAACAGCGGCGTGCCGACGACATAGGCAATCGCAGGCACAAGTGCGTATGCACCGCGATTGCGACGACCGAAATGATCGCCCAGCCATCCTCCCAGCAGGATACCCGCAACGCCCCCGGTAAGCAGCAACAGCCCGATGAACTGCCCCGCCTCCATCAGCGACAATCCAAAGCTGCGCATCATCAAGCTGGGTAGCCAGAAGGCGACGCCATAGCCGCACAGCGAGCTTGCCGACGCACCGAAAGCCAGCAACCAGAAGGCAGGCTTGCGCGCCAATATGCCGAACACTGCCGACACCGGCACGCCCCCAGCGTCGCTCGCGGGAGGCTTGGGAACATCGCGCACCACGATCCGGAAAATCGGCGCAAGGACCAAGCCTGCTATGCCGACACTGATGAAGGCCGTCCGCCACTCGACTAGCGACGCGATCGTCGCGCCTAGCAGCACGCCTGCCGCCGCGCCCAGCGGGATCCCCAGCGAATAGACCGCCAGCGCCCTTGCCCGCTCCCTCTGCGGAAAATAGTCGGAAATCAGCGCGTAGGACGGCGCGACCCCGCCCGCTTCGCCGACGCCTACCCCCAGACGGCAAAGGAACAGGCTCCCGAAACTGGTGGCAAGGCCGCACAGCGCCGTGAAGGCGCTCCAGACGCCAAGGCTGATGGTGATCACCCAACTGCGACTGACACGGTCCGCAGTCAGCGCCAATGGGATGGCCCGCGTGGACTAGAGGATCGCAAACGCCAGCCCGCCCAGCAGCCCGAGCTGGGTATCGCTCAGCGCCAGTTCCGCTTTGATCGGCCCGGCCAGGATCGACAATATCTGCCGGTCCAGAAAGTTGAAGCTGTAGACCAGCAGCAGCATCGCAAGCACGGCAAAGCGATAGGGAGACCGCTGCGCGGCGTCGTCGGCCATCTGTTTTTCCCCTTACGCCCGTATCGCGCCCCGGCCATAAGTCAGACGCACGATACGGGAAAGCCGAATGACTAGAACTTCACTGTGCCCGTCACGAACACCTGCCGCGGATTTCCGTAAAAGGCAGTGGCGATCCCTTCCCGCCCCAGCGTCGGTGTGATCCTGCCGGCCGGTGTCAGGATAGGCTGGCCCGTCAGGGCATTGCCCGCCGCATATTGGTAACCCGATGTGATATACTGCTTGTCGGTCAAATTCTTCCCGTGGATGCCCAGCGACCAACGATCATTCGGCGCACTGTAGACGATGCTGGCGTCCAGCAACCCATATGCCTTCTGGTCGAGAAACGGACTGGGTGTCTCGAACTGGTGCGTCAGGCTACGATAGGAGAAGGTCGTCGAAGGGCTGAGCGTACCGTCACCTACTGGCAGGGTTGCCGACAGCGTACCCGAAGTCGTCCATTTCGGCGTGTTCTGGATCGAGCGATATTGGGCCACGTCCGTGCCGTTCAGGATGAACGTCTTATACTTGCCGTCGATGTAGCCAAGCGTGCCGTTGAAGTTGACCGACGACCCCGCGCCCGCGAAATCGCGCGCCAGTATCGCGTTGGCCTCGACCTCTGCGCCCTTGAACATCGCGCGGCCCGCATTGGTCGTGATGCCCGCGAAACTCTCGAACACGCCGTCGCCATTGGCGTCGACGCCTACCGAACCCGGCACCTGCACATTCTTATATTGCCCGTAGAAACCGGTGATGGCGAGGTTCAGGCGGCGGTCGAACAGCGATCCCTTATAGCCCGCTTCATAGCTGTCGACCGTCTCTGGCCGGAACAGCAGATAGTCATAAATTTCCTGATAGCTGCGAACGCCGTCGCGATTGGTGTCGGGCGCGGACGTACCCGATCCGCGCGGATCGAAGCCGCCGCCCTTGAAGCCCTTGGAATAGGACGCATAGATCATGTTGTCTTGGTCGGGCTTGAAGCTGATCGAGGCGCGAGGCGTAAACTTGGTGAACTTGGCTGAACCTGTGAAATTGGTGGCGGTCGTCAGCACCACGGCATTGCCGCCGAATATCGGGGAAGCGCCCCCCGCCTTGTTCTGCTTGATGATGGTCGAGCGGCGCTTGTCACTCGTCCAACGGCCACCCGCCGAGATAGAGATGCTGTCCGTGACATCGAAGGTGAAGTCGCCAAATGCCGACCATGTCCGCGTCTTCACGTCGCCAGCGGTATAGGCATTGAGGCCGGGAATGCCGAGCAACGGCCCGGTCGTGCCGAGGATCACGTCGAACTGCGTCGAAGCCTCCGCGTCGAGATAATAGAAGCCGACGAGGCCGTGCAGCCGGCTGCCGTCATATAGAAGCTGAAATTCCTGGCTCGTCTGGTTGTTCTTGTAGATCGCGGGCACATCCACATCGACCGAAGGCAGGCTGTCGAAGTCGATCGGCGTGAAGCTCTTGTCCGCCCGATAGGCGCTGATCGAGCGGAACGTCAGGGCATCGCTCAATTGCGCTTCGGCGGTCATGCCAATTCCATAGGCCTTGATGCTCTGCGTCGGATTATTGAGGCCCGCCTGCGTGTCGTACATATCGCTCAATACCGGCGTACCGGAAAGCAGCCCGGGGATCAGGCGATGGCCGTTGCGCGGATCGGACTTGTCGCGCGTATAATCGCCCGCGATGCGGATGAACACGGGTTCGTCATAGCCGCCCAGTTCCACGCTGGCCCTGCCCGCCCATACATCCTTGTTGTAATTCTCCAGCCCCGGATAGGTCAGATTGTCGCCAAACCCGCCGCGCGACAGTCGCGCGACTGTGCCGCCCACGCGGATCAGGTCAGTTATCGGGGCGCTTACGGTCAGGACGCCATCAGCCTGCTTGTAGCTGCCGAACGTGCCTTTCACTTTCAGCGCGTACTCCTGAGGGAGACGCTTGGTTACATATTTGACCGCGCCGCCGATCGTGTTGCGCCCATAAAGCGTCCCCTGCGGCCCGCGCAGCACCTCGATGCGCTCCACATCGTAAATGTCGAGGACCGATGCCTGTGGCCGGTTCAGATAGACGTCATCCAGATACAGACCGACGCCCGCCTCGAACCCCGGCACAGGATCTTGCTGACCGACGCCGCGAATGAAGGCGGTCAGCGTGGAATTGGTGCCGCGCGAATTTTCGAACGTCGTGTTGGGCGTCACGTTGGAAATGTCGGTAATGTCCATCGCCCCGGACTTTTCCAGCGCCGCGCCGCTGAAGGCCGTCATCGCGATCGGCACATCCAGCAGGCTTTCCTCGCGCCGCCGCGCCGTCACGACGATATCGCCATTCGGTTCGCTGGTGGCCTCCGGTTGTGTGTCCTGCGCAAAAGCAGGCAGCGCGATTGCAGATGTCGCGATCGCAAGCAGCGTTAGCGCACGAGTTCGTTGGAATGCCATATCAGCCCTCTCCTGAAGTGTGGCACGCGGTGAAGCCGGGTTGCCAGTTGATGCAAACACCGATAATGAAAGTTGAACCAGGTTTCAACTTTAAAAATGACGTGGCTGTCTTCCTTTGGAAAAAAGGTTCAAGTGCAAGGACAAAGCCGCCGTGGGAGGGAATGTGAATGGCCGCGAAATCGGAGTCGGAGCAACCGGCGCTTACGCAGCAATCGGATAAGACCCCTCGCACCGCGCGCGGGGAGCGCACCCGCCGCGCGATCCTGGATGCTGCCGCCGCCGAATTTGGCGAGAAGGGTTTTCACGAAGGCTCGATCAGCGGCATCACCCGCCGCGCGTCCGTCGCGCTGGGCAGCTTCTACACTTATTTCGACACGAAGGACGCGGTTTTCCGCGCGCTCGTCAACGACATGTCAGCGCGCGTACGCGACTATGTAACGCCCCGCATCGCCGATGCGCCGGATCAACTGGCGGCGGAAAAGGCAGGCCTGCTCAGCTTTCTTGAATTCGCACGCGCCAACAAGGAAATCTACCGGATCGTGGACGAAGCCGAGTTCGTCGACCAGGCGGCGTATCGCGCGCATTATGAAACAACCGTGGGCCGCGTCCATGCGCGGCTTCAATCAGCCGCGATCAGGGGCGAAGTTCATCCCGAGGTTAACGAAATTCACGCGTGGGCCATTGTCGGCATGAACGTCTTTCTGGGCCTGCGCTACGGTGTATGGGACGAAAGCATTGATGCCGAGCATGTCGCCACCGTCGCCAATGACATGGTGCGACGGGGGTTGCAGCCGGATTGATGAAGGGCGGTCATGCAACCATGCTGCGGTAACGCTGGCTGATCCCTCCCCTTTACGCCAAAGTTTCCGCCAATGGTTGCGCTGCGTGCCGCTGACTGCGATAGGCGCTCGCCCCACGCCCTGATTGCAAGGCTCCACTTCGCACCCCGTCTGGACAGATATGACTGCGCCTGCTCGCTCCATCGGCATCGATTTCGGCACCACTAACTCGGTCGTCGCAATGGGAGACACCAATGGCGAGGCGACGCTGGTCGATTACGCCGCGCCGGGCGGCGTCAGCCCGATCTTCCGTTCCGCGCTGTGCTTCTGGGAAGAGGATGACGTACCCGGCGGCATCGCACGCGAAGCCGGGCCATGGGCGATCGCCGAATTTCTGGACTTCCCACAGGGCAGCCGATTCCTGCAATCGTTCAAATCGGTCGCCGCAAGCAAGGCGTTCGAGCATGCCACGATTTTCGACAAGCGGATGCGTTTTGAAGAACTTGGCCATGTCTTCCTGGAACGGCTGCGGGCACATGCGGGTGATGCGCTGAAGGTCATGCCACCCCGCATCGTCGTCGGTCGGCCGGTTCGCTATGCGGGGCAACGTCCCGACAATATGCTCGCCCGCCAACGCTACGACCTCATGTTCGCCGCACTCGGTAGCGACGTGCATTATGTGTACGAGCCTTTGGGCGCAGCCTTCAGTTTCGCGGCGCGCCTTACCGAACCCGCTAACCTTCTGGTCGCGGATTTCGGCGGCGGCACCAGCGATTTCTCCGTCGTTCGGATCGAAGCGCCCGGCACGGCGCAACGCTGCACGCCTTTAGGTTCTGCGGGTATCGGCATAGCCGGCGATCGCTTCGACTTTCACATCATGGACAAGCTGGTGCTGCCGATGCTGGGGAAGGGCGGCACCTACGCCTCCATGGGCAAGACGCTGGAAATACCGGCGGGTCACTTCGCAGACTTCGGCGATTGGGCGCGCCTCGCCCTGATGCACAATCGCCGTACCTTGGCCGAATTGCAGAAGCTGAAGAAGTCCGCAACCGATCCGACCGCCATCGGCCGCATGATCGCCGTGGTCGAGAATGAACTGGGCTATCCGCTTTATGACGCTGTTGCCAAACTGAAGCGCACGCTTTCAACCGAAGACCATGCGCATTTCCACTTCGAAAGCGCCGGCGTACGTGTGGAAGCCGACGTCCGTCGTACCGATTTCGAGCAATGGATCGCGCCTGATCTCGCCCGCATCTCCAAAACGCTGGACGCCGCGCTCGATCGGGCGGGCATTGCGGCAGAAGCGATTGACCATGTGTTTCTGACCGGCGGCTCCTCCCTCATCCCGGCCGTCCGTAGCCTGTTCGAACGGCGTTTCGCCGCCCGTAGCATCGCCACCGGCAATGAACTGACGTCGATCGCACACGGACTCGCGCTGATCGGGCAGGAAGCCAATATCGCCGAATGGGCGGCGACCAGCGAAGGCGAAGCGGAGCAGGCGTGAAACTCTCCTAGGGCACCAGCCCGTTCATTTCCGCAAAAGGATCATCCGTCGGGTCGTCGTGCCACCGATATTCCGCCCGGTTCGCGACCCACATCGCCGTCTCCTTGCCGTACAGCTTTGCGATCAGCGCCAGCGCCATATCCGTTCCCGCCGATACGCCGGAGGACGATATGAACTTGCCATCCTCGACCCAGCGCGCCTTGGGCACCCACAAAACTTTCGCGCTCTGTGCCGTCGCCCATTTCCAGGCCAGCTTGTTGGTCGTCGCCCGCTGTCCGTCAAGCAGGCCGGTCTTTGCCAGAAGCGCGGACCCGGTGCAGACGGTCGCGACCTGCGGCGTCGCTTCTGCGAGGGCACGGATCGCCGCAAGGAAGCCCGGATTTGTCACTTCACGCCGCGTACCCATACCGCCGGGAATGACGATGATATCGAGAGGCGGCGCGTCCGCGAAGGCGATATCCGCCACCACCGATGGTCCGCCGCCACTCTTCACGACCCCGGCCTTCTCCGCGAGTGTGACAATCTCCAGCCGGTCTTTCAGCGCCCCGAACATCGACAACGGCCCATAGACGTCCAGCAATTCGAAACCGTCGAACAGCACCATGCCCAGCCGCGTCTTCGGCCCGTTCGGAGCCGTCGGTGGCGACGTAGTCAATTGCGCGGCGGCGGGGCGTGACGCTGCTGCCAGCGAAAGACCGGCAGCTCCGATCAACAGGTTTCGACGCGAGGGATCGTGATGTTGCGAAGGCATGGCGAGTCTTTCACAAAGGCTTATCGTAAACAACGATCATAAGCCCTTTTCCCGCATGCCATCGCAATAGATCGGCGTCGCCTTCAGAAACGCATACCCACCGTCGCCATGATGTTCCGCGGTGCGCCCACGAAGCAATCACCACGCGCCAGGCAGGATGCGTAGAAGCGATTGTTGAGCAGGTTGGTCGCATTGAGAGCAAGGCGCCAGCTATTCCAGTTAATCTCGGCCAGTGCGTCGACGGTCGTGCGCGCGGGCGTCACGATCGTATAGAGCGTACCGGACGGAATGGTCGCATCGAGTCCATAGGGATCTAGCGCGCCCGTCGACTTACTCTTGCCGCTATAGACCACACCGGCGCCCAGACGCAGCTGCGCTTCGTCCGCAAGGCCGAAGGTCTTGGCCGTCCACACCGACGCGATGTGGCGCGGCATATAATCCAAACTGCTGTTAACCTCTGAGCGGAGTTGGTTATATCCGTAGTTGGCCAGCAATTCGAAATTCCCCGGCAAGGTGTGGCTCGCCTCAAACTCGATGCCCTTGGTGGTCAACTCGCCCGATTGGGTGATGACGTTGTTCGCCAGATACAGGACGCGATTGCGCTCCTTGATGTGGAACGCCGTGACGGTGACGAGCGTGCTATGCTCAGGCTGCCATTTGACGCCCGCCTCGAACTGCGTGCCGGTCTGTGGCTTGAAAGGATCGCCGTCGCTATTGGCCCCGGCGATCGGCAGGAAGCTCTCCGTATAGCTGAAGAAGGGCGAGATACCTGCGCCGATTTCCCCGATAATGCCCGCGCGGAAGGTCGTGGCATTGTCCGTGTTCCCGCCTGACGATGTCACATGGTCGCGACGTGCGCCCACCACCAGCGAAACACGGTCGTAGAAGCGGATCTGGTCCTGAACATACACGCCCAGTTGCTTCTGTGAGTCGTAGGTGAAAGCGCCGCTGGGATCGTAAGTGAGTAACGCGTCGTAATCGATGTCGTAGAGATCGACCAATTCACCCGTGGGTATGATGCCGCGCTTGCCGACCTTGTTCCAGCTATAGTCGACACCGGCGAGCAGCACATGCTCGACATTCGCGCCGGTGTTGAACTTGAACTGCAGATTATTGTCAGTTGAAAAGACATTCATCCGCGCATCGCTGGCGTCCGCAAGCAGTCCGATGGTGCGGCCATCCGTGCCATACCTGGCGTAAGGATTGGTCGGAATGGTGTAGCTGTCTGCATAATGCGTGAAATATTCCAGGTCGCTGTCGATGTAGCGGGCCTTTACGCTGAGGCGGACATTGTCGGAGAACTGATGGGTGAGAGAGCCACCGCCCTGTAGCGAGCGACCATTATACCGGTCCCAACCCGCCTTGCCGACGAAAGTATAGGGATCGAGCCGACCGCCGGGATTGGCAGGGTTCGGGCGGAAAGTGCCGATGATCGGCAGGAATTGCGACGTCGAACCAGTGTCGTCTTCCTGATAAAGACCGGTCAGCACGATGTCTGTGTCGGGCGTAGGCTGCCAGCGGATCGACGGCGCGAACATCACCCGGTCGTCGGGGACGTGATCGACATAGGTGTCGGCGTCCCGCACACGGGCGACTGTACGGATCGCCAGATTGTCGGTCAGCGCGACATTGACGTCGCCCAGCGCTTCCTTGCGATCGTAGCTGCCATAGACGAGGTTGAACTCGCCACCGGTCTTGAACTCCGGAGTCTTGGAGACAAGGTTGACGAGGCCACCGATCGACCCCTGGCCGAACAGCACGGATGCTGGCCCGCGCACGATCTCCACGCGGGAGAAGTTATAGGGGTCGGACGTGATGCTGGCATAATAGGAGAAGATGTCGCGCATTCCATCGCGGAACTGAAGCGCGCTGATACCGCGCACATTGAAGCCGTCCACGCGCGTGTCGCGACCATACGGGTTGGCCAGCACACCGGCGGCATATTTCACTGTGTCGCTGATGCTGATCGCACCTTGCGAGATAAACTGCTCGGACGTGATGACCGTAATGGGCTGAGGCAATTCAACCAGCGGTGTCTCCGTCTTCGTACCCGCACTGGCCGCAGTCACGATGATGGTGTCTTCGTCCGCTGGTACGTTGTCGTCCGCCCATACCGGCTGGCTTGCCAGGATGCTCGCCAATCCCGCCATTACGATCATCTTCGCCATTATCTGCCCCTTCGTTTGGTATCAATTCCGTCGTGCAGGGGCCGATAGTATTGTTGCGATCAACTATCAATAGCAATTGTTTATTGAAGTTGGCGTCGATGATGTAGCGTCGGAGAATTGGCAATGCCGCTATCGCATGGCCGCAGCCAGTTCATGCCGGAGACAATCCACGACGCTTTGTATCTTGGGGTTGAGGTGGCGACGTTGCGGGTACACCGCCCATATCGGCTCATCATCGGGTTGCACGTCTTCAAGGACGAGTTCGACCATGCCATGCTTCAGATA
>JBPPMC010000226.1:0-2433 GCA_051305835.1 Sphingobium sp. | reverse complement strand
GATGACCGCATGTTTCAGCGACCTGCCAGCTGTGCGTCCACCAGCGCAATGGCCTGTCGGACGGCCGCGTCTATAGTCAAGTTACTGGTATCAAGCAAGTCTGCACCGTCGGCCTGCTTCAAGGGCGCATGGTCGCGGCTCATGTCGCGGGTGTCGCGCGCCTGTATGTCGGCGATCAGCGTGTCCATGTCAGGATGACCGCCATGCGCCAGCGCGTCGGCAAAGCGACGCTCGGCGCGCACCGGCACGCTGGCGGTCACGAATATCTTGGCGTCGGCATCCGGCGCGATGACGGTGGCGATGTCCCGTCCGTCGAGGATCGCGCCGCCCGCCTGTGTCGCGAAAGCGCGCTGGCGCGAAATCAGTGCGGCGCGCACGCCCTGATGCACGGACACACGCGACGCCAGCGATCCCACAGCTTCGGTGCGCAAGGCTGGTTCGGCAAGCAGGCTTTCCTCGAAATCGCAGGCCGCAAGCGCGTCTTCCTCTATGTCCGGATCGCCGCCCGCTTTCAGCACGGCAAGGCCCACGGCGCGATACAGCAGCCCGGTGTCGAGGCAGGGCAGGCCATAATGCTGCGCCAGTGCCTTGGCGATCGTGCCTTTTCCCGACGCGGCGGGACCATCGACGGCGATAATCATGCCTTTGCCCCTCGCAAAACCTTGATCAGCCCGAACACCGCGATCACGGCCCACACGATCTCCATCGCCATCGAGGCTATGTTGAAATGGACGGTGAGCGAGGCGATCAGCATCAGCGACCCGATCAGGTTGAGCAAGTTGAAGAACAGGAAGTTCATCTTCGCCGTCATGTTCGAATAGGCATAGGCGATCACCATCAGTCCGCTACCGATCAGGCCGATAATGTCGGCGGCAAGGGGTGATAGCAGTTCGCTCATTCTATTGCGCCCATCGTGCGAAGCAGATCGAGAAAGCCCGGAAAGCTGGTCGCGACCGGGCGCATGTCATCCACCGTCACGCCATTGCGCGACACAAGTCCCGCGACGGCGAAGCTCATCGCGATCCGGTGATCCAGCAACGTGGCGACTGGCCCGCCGCCCATCAGCGGTTCGCCCCCCGTGCCCTCGATGACGAGGCCGTCTTCCAGTTCCTCGACATGCGCACCGATCAGCCGCAAACCGTTCGCCATCGTGGTCAGCCGGTCCGACTCCTTGACCCGCAATTCCTCCAGGCCACGGAAGACGCTGCGACCCTGCGCCAGCGCCGCCGCGACGAATGCGACCGGATATTCGTCGATCATGCTGGGCGCGCGTGCAGGATCGGGTTCGACGCCGTTCAGGATGGAGGCCGTGACGATCAGGTCGCCGACTGGCTCGCCACCGACATGGCGCGCGTTTACCACTTCGATATTACCACCCATCTCACGCAACAGGTCGATCAGCCCCGCACGCGTCTTGTTCAGCCCCACATTGTTGATCGTGACGCGTGATCCCGGCACCAGCAGCGCCGCGACCATCGGGAACGCCGCAGAGGAAGGATCGCCCGGCACCACGATATGCTGCGGGCGCAGTTCCGCTTCGCCGACGAGGCTGATGACGCGCGCGCCATCGCTATCGACTTCCACCGTAAGGTCCGCGCCGAACCCGCGAAGCATCACTTCGCTATGGTCGCGCGTCGCGATCGGTTCGATGACACGCGTAATGCCGGGGGTGTTCAGGCCCGCCAGCAGAATGGCGGACTTCACTTGCGCGGACGCGACCGGCAGGCGGTACTCGATCGGCACGGCAGGGCATAAGCCCCGCATGGTCAGCGGCAGCCGCCCGCCGGGCGACGCGGTGAACGCCGCGCCCATCGTCGACAGCGGATCGATCACGCGCCCCATCGGCCGCTTGCTCAAGGATGCGTCGCCGATGAACGTGGCCGTCAGGTCGTGACTGGCGAGCAATCCCATCAGCAGGCGCGTGGACGTGCCGCTATTGCCCATGTCCAGCGCCGTCTCGGGCTGCATCAGGCCGCCTACGCCGACCCCGTGGATATGCCACACCCCATCTGTGTCGCGCACGATGTCCGCGCCCATCGTGCGCATCGCGGCAGCGGTCGCCAGCACGTCTTCGCCTTCCAGCAAGCCTTCAACCCGGCTTTCACCCACTGCTAGCGCGGAAAGCATCAGCGAGCGATGCGAAATGCTCTTGTCGCCCGGCACGGTGACAGTGCCCGACAGTGCGCTTGCAGCGGTAAAAGTCGCAGGGGCGGGGGCGTTGCTGTGCGCCAGATCATGGGCCATGAAAGTCCGAACGTCATTAAAGGGTCAAAAAATGCGCCCCGGCTTTTGACAGCGCCGTCCCGCTATGGCAATGCCCGCGTCGCTTCGTGCGCAGCCCTGCTGTCGCGCGCTTTTACCTATTTAATTTATCAAGGATGGACGGCGGCACATGGTGAAGCCTGAATGGGGCACGAAACGGACTTGCCCGAA
>JBPPMC010000174.1:0-7593 GCA_051305835.1 Sphingobium sp. | reverse complement strand
GACTTGTTCTTGGACGTGGCGCATGCGCCCAGCGTGGCAACAGCGGCGATCGCCAGCGCGAACTTTATCGAATGTTTGTGCATAGGGGACGGGTCATAGCCGAGGAGTGTCGCGCCGCCAAGCCGCAGATTAACGCAGTTGGTAATGGAACCGCGACGGGGTCAGGCCGCCGCCGGAATGGCGAGTAGCGCCCGTACCCCGCCGGTCTCCGCCGATGCGAGGCGGAAAGTGCCGCCAAGCTGCTGTGCAAGAGTGGATGCGATGCGCAGGCCAAGGCTTCCGCTATCCTCCATGCGGAAGCCCTCCGGAAGACCGCAGCCGTCGTCGACGATCTCAAGTTCCAAACCTGCATCGCCCTTGATGAGGATGCGGATCAAGCCGCCTGCCTTGTCGGCAAAGCCGTGTTCGAGCGCATTGGCGATCGCTTCGGCCATGATCAGCGCGAATGGGATAGCGGCATCGGGATCGATATCGACCATCTCGCCAATGACCATGTCGATGCGGACATCTGTGCGGCCATTCGCCGCCAATATGTCGCCCGCCAGCGATTCGACAAAGGATCGCACCGACAGCCGCTGACCGTTTGGGTCATACAGGGCGCGGCTGATCTTGCCGATCAAGGCCAGCCGCTGCGATGCTTCGTCCAGCGCCTTTCGTGCGCCCGCATGATCGATGTTTCGCCGCTGCAGCGCCATCAGCGCCGCCGCGACCTGCAAATTGTTCGACACACGATGCTGGAGTTCGCGAAACAGCATTTCGCGATGCTCCGCCAGTGACGCTCCACGCGCCCGTTCCACCGCGAGTTTGCGATTGGCGGCCTGCATCCAGTCTATCAGCATGATATCGATGCCGACCACCGCCACGTAAAATAAAAGAGCTACCGTGGTGCCGGACGTGAAGGCATAATTATTGGCCGGGCCAATGAAATAATACCATGCCATGGCCCAACATAGCCCGCCAGCAAGGAATGCCGCGCCACGACCGAACAGAAATGCTGCAATTACGACGGCGGGAAAAAAGCTGACATAGGGATAGCCATTGTCCAACACTGGCGCCGCCAGAATCCGGAGACCCAGGGCAATGAGACACAGGGCCACAGTGGCAGCATAGGCGATCACTGGATGGACCGAAGCGAGCGGCAATCGCTCAATAAACCGCTCATTCATGCGTTGCATTTGCCCTCCAGGCAGACAACACCCTATCAGATCGTTACGTCTTAGCTTTAATTTCGATCAACTTGCTATGCCAGGGGAAATTAATTTCAGCGCCAGTTTCAGCGAGGCCGCTCATTTACCAATGCGTGCACCAAAGGCTGCATATTCTCATCGAATTTGGCTAGCATGACATGCTCATCCGCGGTTTCGAAATGGCTGACCAGGCCATGCCGGGTCCAGCGATGTAGTGCAAACGCCGGTGGATCGGCGATAATCATCGGGCGGTTGTCGGGCTGCTCAGCATCGATCGGGGAAAGATCGAGCGAAACCTGCGGCGCGGTGGAAGGGCAGATGGTGACGGTGGTCCCATGCCACGGCGCAGCGATCGCACGGTGAAGATGCCCGCAGACGAGCGCCTGTATTTGATGATGGCCCGCAATCGTTTCGGCAAACCGTGTCACCCATGGCTCGTCAGGATGCGTGTTCATCCACTCGATTCCCACTTCGATCGGCGGATGGTGCATCACGATGACGGTCGGGGTTTCACGATCGGCTTGAAGTTGCGCGCTCAGCCATGCCGCTCGCACATCGCAGAACGCACCGCCATGACGACCCGGCTCCAGCGTGTCGATGACGATCAGCCGCAGGCCGTCCAGCGGAACCACATATTGAACGAAGCCATCCACGACCGGAACACCGGGGAAGTGCACGGAGAAATTCTCCCGGTCGTCATGGTTTCCCATGCAGGGATAGACGGGAAAGGGGCAGATGCTGAGCGCGTTGGCCAGTCGCCGATAGCTTTCCGTATCACCACGATCGACGAGATCGCCGGTAGCGAGCAGAATGTCGGGACGATTTGGGCCGTCGATCAGGTGCCGCAACACCTGATCCAGCCGCTTCCGGTTGAATTCGGCAGGATTGTCCGGCTCGAATCCCAGATGAATGTCCGTGATCTGCGCGATCAACATCGGACGTGTGCCCCCGTTATTGGTTTCGTTTCGTGCCGTTCAACGTCCCGTTTCTTGATGTGCCCGCTCCATTGGCACCCGAAAGCGCTATGACTTTGGCGACAGTCTTATCCCGAATCGCATTGTCAGGTGCCCATGGTGCGCCATCCCCCACGTGATAACTGTGACATAGAGCACAACCGGATGGAACATCGGCCTTGGCCCTCTCCCCGCCATGACATTCGCGGCACGTCGAGATCCCGGGCAGCAGGAGGTCGCTGGATTTCGATGATGTCGGCGCAGCGTGGCAGCTTTCGCAGCTTTCCGTCTTATGGGCGGCATGATCGAACCAGCCGTTCATCATGTAGCGCATCGGCTGATGCACCGGCATGACCTGCCAGTTGGCGTCACCTGCGGCCCCCGGCGGCGTGACGACATGGCAGTCATAGCAAGCGCCGCCTTTGGAGAAGACCGCGCGGATCGCGGCTTCGGCGTTGCCGGGACGCGTTGCCGCCGCTCGTACATAGGCGGCGTTCACTTTCGTCGCCGCGTAATCGCCGGGCAGGCGTCGCGTCATGCCGCCCAGCGCGATGGGACGTGCAGGACCAGTCGAACGATAATAGGCGCGCAAGTCTGCGATGACCTGCGCCGGTTCGCCATGACGCAATGTCCGGACGGTCCCGCCAATGCTCTCAAAGCCAAGGCTGTGGCAGGCCTGACAGTCGGTTTCCATATCGACCGGCAGGAAGCGTACGCCGTCCGCCGTAGGACGATGGCAGTCGGCGCAGGCGAGTGCGTCGCCATAGCCCTGCTGCGTCTTCAACGTATGCGCCATGCGCGCAACGCCGCCCGACTTGGCCAAGTGCATATCATGCGGGAATTTGAGGCCACCATCGTCCATTGGCTTGGCGTCGAGCGAGATGCGGTCGAAGCGCGGATATTTCATGCCGATGCCGGGCGGTGCCGTCATCACGGCGGGCTGGAATTGCGGATGGCTGGTGCCAAAGTCCCCTGCATTGCCGAGCTTGGTGTCCTTGAGGCGCTTGTCCATACTGCCATGGCAGTCGGTGCAGAATGCCTGCGCGGTGGGCTGCATTGGCCCGGCGCCTTCATGTTCGGCGTGGCAATCGACGCAAGCGCCCGCGCCCGGTTTGCCGAATGCGGACGCGAAGCCTGCAAGGATGCGGCCTCCAAGCCCGGCGCGGCGCGCGCCATGGCGATGCGGGCAGCGGGGGCATGTTCATGAACCTCGGCCGGATTATGGCAGGTCTGGCATGCGCTATCCTGCACCGACACGAAAGCCTTTACGTGGCAGCTTTCGCATTTGCCTTCCATCGCATGATGCGCCTGGCTCAACGGGCCGGGCGACCATGCGGCGTCGCCAGTGACATGATCGCCTTTGGTAAGGCTGGCCTGCATGATCTGCGCCTGCCTTTCACCCTTCACGGCGTAGATATTGCGCGTGTCCTGCGCCGGGCGGCTTACA
The DNA here is from genome assembly GCA_051305835.1 of Sphingobium sp. Classification (GTDB taxonomy): domain Bacteria; phylum Pseudomonadota; class Alphaproteobacteria; order Sphingomonadales; family Sphingomonadaceae; genus Sphingobium. Next base: position 4,006 of record JBPPMC010000174.1, on the reverse strand, counting down.
TAGCTGAAGATCGGGATAGCCAGGAAGCCGATCAGGATCGATATCGCGAACGCCCATGCCATCGACCGGCGGCCGGGCAGCAGTCCCGCCAGCGAAAATACGCGCGCCTCGTCCTTTTCGGTCGAGGCGTCGGAAACGGCATCAACGCGCTGTACCGAGAGGATGATCTCATCGCCCTCGCCATGCGATATGGTGATGCGATGCCCGCCGAACCGCAGCTCCGCGCCTGCCACAGCGTCGATGTCGGCATGGGTGACATTGCGCCCATCGACGCTGAAACCCAAAGTCCCGGTGGCGCGCACGCGGACGCGCCGCGCATCAATCTGCTCGATCCGTGCGTGGTCGGGCGTTACCGACAAATCCTGCAAGTGGATGTCGTTTTCGGCGGCGCGCCCCACCGACAATTGCGGCTTCGGGAGCGTCGACTGGCGAATGATTTCGCGGCCATCTGCAGTATGGCTGATCTGGCGGATGAGGAATGTCATGCGATCACCAGTAGAAGAAGACGCTGACGATGTGAGCGGTCAGCGCCGCCAACAGCGCGAATGTGGCGGGCACATGCACATAGAGCCAGATTTCCAGCAACGCTTTCAGCCGCAGATGCTTGCGCAGGCGGGCGAGCATGCCCTGCTTGCGCTCCAGCAGCGGATCGACACGTTCCAGCGGATCATCGCCGGTGTCAGGATGCGCACCGGTCCACTGGCGCAGCGATGCCTGCGCGCGGGCCGTCGCACATGAGGGATAGTTGCCGGTGATCCGGCTCCACAGTCCGCCGCTGAACGGGTCTTGATCCAGCGACCACTGGACGGCGGCCGCCTGCTCATGGACGAGCGGCTGACCGGCGTCGTGCAACTGCCGGTCGATCGCGCGCAATGCGTCGAGCATCTGCTCCTGCGTCATCTCTTCGCGATTGTCGCTGAGCGCCGCCGGAATAGCGGCATACATGCCAATCCCGAACATGCCCGAGACGATCACCAGCATCATCAGCGACCAGGCAAGCGTATGGACGTTCCAGCCCAGCTGAAATCCGGTGTGCAACGTGCCGATGACGATCAGGCTGAGGCCCAGATAGGCATGTGCCGACGTCCAGGCCTTTAGCGACCAGCGCCCGGTCGTCATGGCGCGCTTGCGCATGCCCAGCGCCGTCAGCCACAGGATAAGCAACACGCCGATCGTGCCCAGCGTGTAGCCGTACCAGCTGCCACCATTGTGGCGCGGCGTCACGTCGATCATCAGGTAGCTGGCAATTAGGACGAGGCACAGAACCGTCGCGATTTTCAGCCAGCGGAAATTGGCATGCCGCAGAAAGCCCTCATGCCGGATGTCGCCTTTTACCCGGCGTGAGGACGATATGCGCGTGGCCATATCAGCGCCCATCCCCAGTGATGCGTTCCAGCCGCGCGACGCTCAGGAAATCCTCTGGCGACACGCGGATCGCGGCACCGGTAGGACAGGCGCGCACACAGGCTGGCCCGCCATCAATGCCGGAACACATGTCGCACTTGATTGCCTTTTTGGGCTTTTCGATGCCCGGCTCAGCATTTTTGTAGCGCCACTTCTTCGATGGCTCGCCCGGCCCCGGCCCTGCGCCGAACAGCATCCAGCTCAAGAGGCCCGGCTTCTTCGGCGGCACGCTGTCCATCCGAATCACGCCATAGGGGCAGTTGCGCTGGCAATTGCCGCAGCCGATGCAGGTATCGTCGATGAACACTTCGCCATCCGGCCCGCGGTGGATCGCATTGGGCGGGCAATCGGCCATGCAGTGCGGATGCTCGCACTGGCGGCAGCTCGTGGGCACCTGCAGATGCGCGTAGGTCTTGCCCGCCTCGCGATCGAGCCGCGACAGCCCTTCATGGCTGTCGGCACAGGCCTTCTCGCAATTGTCGCAGCCGACGCACAGATGCTCGTCGATCAGCAGCACGTCCGTCGCTTCGCCAATGCCATTGTCGACCAGGAATTTGGCGGTCTGCGAATACATATCGACGACAGTCGAAAAGCTGTCTTTGCGGCTTTCTACGAAGGCATTGATGTCCTGCCGCGCGGCCATGTCGCGCCGGGCGCGCTCCAGCAAGGCGGGTTTGATTTCCATCAGCGTGCGGAATGCCTCGCCCTTCAACCGGATGACTTCGGACTTGACCGTCGCCTTGACGCTGGCGGTGCGCCTGCCGCCCGATATCAGCGCCATTTCGCCGACGTAACTGCCTGCGGGCAGGTAGGAGAGGAACACCGGCTTGCCGCCGACCACCTTCTCCACGATCATGGAGCCGACGCGGATGACGAAGATGTCGTCGCCTTCCTCGCCTTCCCGGATGATGAAATCGCCCGCCTTCACGGTCATGATCTCGGCCGTGTCGAGCACGTCTACGAGATCGGCGGAGGTGAGGCCCGCGCCGAACATCTGGAGCAATTGCCGTTCGGTGGAGATGCGCGTGACGGCGCGTTTTGCGGCAGGCACCGATGACATCAGCTTGAGCGCCGCCGTGCGGGACACTTCGACCATGATCGAATCTTCGCCTGCGCGCACCGTCGCTCCGCGCCGCCGGCCGGAGATCAGACCGACTTCGCCGAAGATCGAGCCTTTTTCGATAGGCACGCTGATCCCGGGGCTTTCCGATCGTATTTCGACCAATGCCGACCCATCGGCGACTGCGAAGAGTGACGAACCCGGATCATTCTTCTCGAAAATCACATCATTCTTGGCGTAGGCCCGCGCTTCGCTGTCCAGCATGAACTCGCGCATTTGCAGCGGAGACATGCCTTCGAGAATGGAGACGTTGGAGCGCAGGAACTCCAGCCATTCGTCCACGCTGCGCTTGCCCGGCAGATTCTTGAACTTGGCGGCGAGGATCGGTTCGTCGGCGGGCTTCAGCGTGGTGTTGCCGTTGATGAACTCGACGACGTCATGGCCCTGGTTCATGCAGTGCTTGATCAGCGGATAGCCCGCCAGCGCACCGATCACGAAAATGCCGGGAGCCGTCGTCTCGAACACCGGCGACAATTTCGGGAAGGCCAGCCGGTCATTGCTGGTGAATTCGATGCCGCATTCCTCGACGAAGCTGCGCGGCGGCGCGGACCCCATGCGGGCGATGATCCGGTCGCATGGCAAGCGGACTTCGCCATCGCGCGTGTCGACGGTGATAAACCCCGGTTCGACTTTCGACGTGGTGCTTTCCACGAGGATGTTCACGCGGCCCGCCGCGCTCGCCGCCATCAGCGCCTGTACGTTCGCGCTCTTCGCCGTTGAGAATTCCGCCCCGCGATTGATGAGGCTGACGATATTGCCCTGCGCTTCATCCGCCGCGAGGCCCAGCGCATTCTCTATGCCCGCATCGCCACCGCCGATGACGAAGATATGTTCGTCATTATATTCCGCCGGATCGTCCAGCTGATATTGCACATGATCCAGGTCGCCGCCGGGGCAACGCATCAGATTGGGGTTGCCCTGCGTGCCGATCGCCATGATCACCGCGTCGGCGATGATCTCGTTCCCGTTGGTCAGTGTGATTTTATACGGCGGCGCATGGCGCTGCTTCTCCCGCGTCTCGCTGCTGCCATCACGCGCGCGGATCACGGTCTTCTGCACGCTGCCGGGGATCGGATCGCCGGTGCCTTCGATCGCCTTCACTTCGCTTTTATAAGCGACGTTAATGCCCTGCCCCGCCGCCTGATCGTTCCAGGTGCCCAGGATCTTCTCGCGCTTGCCCGCGTCGAAATCGAAATCGGATCGCAGCACCAGCTGGCTGGGCGTCGCCATGACGTGCTTGCCCTTCTGATACTTGTAGATCGTATCGGAAAGGTGATCGGTCTTTTCCAGGAGGACATGCGACAGCCCCAGGCCAGCCGCACGCGCAGCAGCGCTCAGCCCCGCCGGTCCGGAACCGACAATAGCGATGCGCACGCGCTCACTCACCGTTAAACCCCCAACGAATCTGGCGACGTCCGACCTTATCCCCCGGTCGTTGAACGTCATACGGGTGCGAACCGTGGCGGCACTCTACCATTTCCT
>JBPPMC010000145.1:0-3095 GCA_051305835.1 Sphingobium sp. | reverse complement strand
CCCCTCGCTCGACCAAGCGTACTTACGGCCCCGCGGAGAGGTGGCAGAGTGGTCGAATGTACCGCACTCGAAATGCGGCGTGCCTGGAAGGGTACCGTGGGTTCGAATCCCACCCTCTCCGCCACCGGCCTTGCCTCTTGAAATCCCTAAAGTCCTTGCTCTGCAAGGGTTTGCGGCACTAAAGTTGCTACAATCGCTGCTACAAAATCGGTCCTCCATCTTTGCAACGGGTTGCAGGCTTCCAGTATCTGTATCGCGGAACGGCACCCTCCATTTTTGGAGGGCGGTTCCTGCTGACGCCCGAGCCGCTTTCGGGAAGTCAGAGGTCACCGTGTCGTTCGGCACGAGTAGTCTTTCAGAGGCCCGTGGGGCGTGGGCCGAAGAAGTCAGGCCCCCATGGCCGCAGGAATGGCTTGTAAGGCGACCTTGCCGACGTTGGCCTCCAGCGGACCATCCCAATGGATCACGCCGAACAAAGCCAACATGGCGAGGGAAACAACAAAACCGATCGCTAGGGCGGCCAGGGCATCCAGCAGATCGTTGATCCGACCTTCAGCCTTTCGGAAGCCAGCATAGTAGGCAAGGCTAAACACAAACGGCAGCCCTAAGGCCAGGAACAGAGCCAGTCGCGCCGGGTCCATGTGAAAGCCCAACGCCCACATCTCCATCGTCATCAGGAGAGGGAAGGCGAAAATCAACGCTCCGCCGAACCCCCGGGCCAGTCCGGCGAGATAGCCTTCATCGCCCCGCGTCTTCGCCGACATCAAATCCGCGCCATCCACCGCCAAGCCTATTGCGGCGGCGCGGCGACGGCCGGCGCGGCAGCCGGAGCAGCCCCAGCCTGGGCAATGCGCCAGACGGTGTTGGAGAGGTCGTCCGCCACCAGCAGAATGCGGCGTACGCCATCAAAGGTCACGCCCACGGGCCTTCCGCGCGCCTGACCGTTGTTGGTGAGAAAGCCAGTGACGAAATCGATCGGCTGGCCCGAAGGTTGGCCATTCATGAATGGCACCCAGACGACCTTGTAACCACTCAAATCCTGACGGTTCCAACTCCCGTGCTCACCGATGAAGGCCCCTTGCGCGAAGGGGCCACCGAAGCCGCCGCCGGTCGCGAAGGACAAGCCAAGCGCCGCGACATGCGAACCCAGCGCATAGTCCGGCATAATGGCCGTCGCCGCCAGTTTGGGGTTTGCGGGCCTGACGCGCGGATCGACCTTGCCCCAATAGGTGTAGGGCCAGCCATAGAAGGCCCCTTCCCGCACCGATGTGAGGTAGTCAGGCGATGCCTGGGGTCCGATCTCGTCGCGCTCATTGACCACGGCCCACAAGGCGGCGGTTGTCGGCTCGATCGACAGGGCTGTGGGATTGCGGATGCCGCGCGCAACGGTGCGGCGGGCCCCCGTCATGCGGTCGATGGCCCAGACCACGGCGCGGTCCTCCTCCACAGCCATGCCGCGCTCGCCGACATTGGAGTTGGAGCCGATGCCTACGTACAGCGTCTGACCGTCGGCGCTGGCGGTCAACGACTTGGTCCAATGGTGATTGATGGCCGACGGAAGCTTCGTCACCTCAATCGGCGCAGCGGTGATCCGTGTCTGGCCGTTCTGGTAAGGGAAGCGGATCAGGGCATCCTGATTGGCGACGTAGAGCGTGCCTGCGACAAAGGCCAGGCCATAGGGCGCATCCAGATTGTCGATGAAAACGGTCCGGACCTCTGCCCGCCCGTCGCCATCGGCATCTCGCAACAGGGTGATGCGGTTCCCGCTCTCGACCTTGGTATTGCCCTGCTTCTTGATGACTCCCGCGATCACATCCTTGGGCCGCAAGGGTGGCGCGTGGCCACCCCGCCCTTCGGCGACCAGGATGTCACCATTGGGCAGAACCAGCATCTGGCGCGGGATCTGGAGATCGGTGGCAAGGGCGGTGATGGTGAAGCCCGCTGGAACCGTCGGCGCCTGATCGCCCCAGCCGGTCGGCTTGGCGATCTTCATCGAAGGCGCCAAGCTCTCGGCCAAGGGTGGAATGTCCGGCTTGGGCCCGGTCTGGTTCAGGCTGGGATCGTTTTGTCCGCAGGCTGACAGCACCAACAGCAGGGCGGTCGCACCCATCATGGAACGGGTCATCGCGCGACCTCCCGGCTGAACAGACTGGAATGAGCGACCAGACCGGCGGCCAATGCCAGCAAGACCGTCACGATCGACAGGGTCAGGCCGAACGTCCCGACTGAGCTCCAACCATCACGGCTGTGCTGGAAAGCATTGGCGAGACCGACGATGCACATCAGCGCCAACAGAGACGCATAGACCGATCGCCTTAGCCGATCGCCGCCGCGTATTCCCAACAGCAGCGATACCAGGGCCCAAGCCAGAACAAGACCGCCGAACACCAGACCCCCCGCATTCAGCCAGGCCGAAAAATTGGTCCACTGGATCTCTTCGGTGCGCAGATAGGTGATATCGGTGGCAAGATTGGCGCTGAACAGCGCGATCGGAAATCCCAGCAAGATCGCGTGAAGCGCGTTGGGTCCAGATCGTACGATCTTGGTCTGTGTCTGCATCGGACGTTCCCTTTTGCCGAGACGTCGTCACGGCTAACGAACGAACACCTGTTGTCTGCAATAGTTTCATAGGGCCACAAGACCGTGTGGCGGCCTCAAAGACAAAATCTCTATCACAAGAAATATGACAAACTTTCGGGAGAAACACTGTCAAGTTACCGGGGCAATGCGCTGATGACGTTCCTATCGACTTAGAAAGACGTAACAATTTTAGTACCGGTAGCCATGATCAGAACGGGAAATTCTGAAATTTTCTGACCGTAAAGATTTAAATTCTACCGAGTGCCATTTTTATACTAATGGTTTGTACTTCTTCCTTAGGCTCAGGACCCATTGATGTGATGCGCTCGATCTGATTCAGGCTCTGCAAGGAGATTGGATATGAGCGACCTGTATTGGCTGACGGACGAGCAGATGGAGCGGCTGCGGCCGCACTTCCCCAAGAGCCACGGCAAGCCCCGTGTGGATGATCGTCGGGTGTTGAGTGGGATTATCTTCGTCAACCGCAACGGGCTGCGCTGGCGTGACGCGCCGCC
>JBPPMC010000120.1:0-5907 GCA_051305835.1 Sphingobium sp. | reverse complement strand
TAACATGTTTTCGGAAGGCGGAAATGGGCATTCGCAACCAAAACTTAACGCTCCGCCGCGTATTCCTGCATAATGTCTTATGATCCTGGAGCACTGGAGGCGGCGCTGGCCGCAGCGGTGGGCGATGATATTGCCCTGATCGCCGATCTGCGCGGCGCATTTCTGGAAAGCGCGAATCGCCAGGCTGATTTATTGGGCCGCGCCAGATGCGATGGAAACTGGCAGCTGGCAGCCTGGCGGTTGAAAGGGCTTGCCGCCAGTTTTGGCGTAGAAGGCTTGATGGCGCTGGCGGAGGAGGCTGCGGTTTCCGCACCCGGTGAACCGCGAATCGTGCGCCGAATCAAGGCGGCGCTCGCGATGTTCGAACTCGGCACGGCATAACGACGCGAAAGCAAAACTTGCATCGTGGCGCGCGCGTTGCGAAAAGGCCGGCTCACAGCAAAATAGCCGGGTTCCCCATATCTCATGTCATTTGCGGCCGTCATCTGCGCCAGCCATTCCACTAGTGTCGCTCCCGCCGCGTCGGTTGCGTTGGGGGGAACAAGTGCGGAGCTTCGCGCGGGGCTGAACTTTGCCGGGCACAGCCTGGTCGAATATCAGGCGCGGCAGGCGGCGGAAGCCGGCGCAACGCACGTCATGATCCTGGTCGGCGCAGTGACGCAGGCGCTTTCCCGAGCGGTGGATCGATTGACGGCGGACGGCATCCCGGTGACGCTGGTGCGCGACATGGTGTCCCTCGTTCGTGAAGCGCCTCGCGACCGTGACATGATGGTGATCGCCGATGGCGCGATCATCGCACAAAAGCATTTCACTGCCGTCGCGGGGCATCCGGGTAATGTGCTGCTGTCGGTCGATGACAGCCGGGCCAGCGCAGTGTTCGAGCGGATTGACGGACAACATCGCTGGGCCGGACTGTTGCGCGTATCGCCGGACCTGTTGTTCGGTACGCTGGACATGCTGGGCGACTGGGATCTGGAATTGACGCTGATGCGCGCAGCGGTGCAGGCAGGCGGATATCGTATCGTCGTGCCGCAGGAAGACATATTGGAAGGCCGGATCGCGCTGATCGACAGTCAGGCATCGGCCGACTTAGTGGCAAAGGCGCTGTTGGGGGGACAACGCGAGACTCCTTCGACGGAGGGCGGGGCGGAGCATTACCTGCTGACGCGTGCGGCCACCCGGGCTGCCCCGATGTTGTTGCGGACTCAGGTGCCCGCGATCCAGGTGCGCATCGGCGGCATGGCGCTTGGCGCTATGGGAGTGATCGCGGCGATGTTGAACTGGCCGGTGCTCGGCATGTTGCTGATGCTGTGTGGACTGATTGCCTCTCTGACGTCGGACAGGCTGGGGCAGTTGGCCCGCCGGACGCAGGATGACGGATGGGTTGCGCTGGCACCAAGCCTGATCGTGCTGCTGGGGTTCGTTGTGCTTGGCAGCGAGGCAGACGCGCAGATGGATGGGCTGTATCTGGCGTCCCTTGTAGGGGTGATCCTGCTGGCGGTGCGCTGGCGGCGAACGGGTGGCGTGAAGCCATGGGCGTTGTTCACGCCAGGGTCGGCATTGATCGTAATGATGATCGTGTCGATACTGTCGGGGGTTGGAGCAGGGCTTGCCCTGGGAGTCCTGCTCGCAATCGGGTCGGTCGGCATGTTGGTGCTGAAGCGCGGCTAGGGTTGCTGCTACGTCGGCCTCGCGCTGATACCGGTCGCTCAATCTAGGTTTAGCCGATATTAACTGCGCTTGCCCTATAGCGGCGGGATGAGCGCCCAACCGTTCACGTATATGGATGCAGGACTTGCCGGTTCCTGGCCGCTTACCGCGACCGGGAGCGGGCCGGTGGGTGCATCGGTGCGGCACCTGATCGATCTCAGCCGTTTCTTTCCCCAAGGTGCGGACGGATGGTCCGACGCGCTGACGAGCGAGACGCGGCGGCATCTGTATGGCTGCCTTGCCAGCATAGAAACGGCGATGATCGCGGAATCGCGGGGGCGTGCCGATGGCCGATGGCTCTCGGCGCTCGAAGGACCGATGATCTGGACAGCGGTGCAGCGGCACCCGCACATTCTTTCTCCCGAACTTATGACGCATCTGCGGCTGCGCGCCGCAGTAAGCCTGCTGGGCAATCAGGCATTGCGCAGCGATGGTGGTCCCGCGGCGCAGGTGGCGCAGGGTACGGCTTCGCTGATCGATGAGGGCGACGAGGCCGTGGCGGAGGCTGCGGTTGCCCTGATGCGCGCGGAAGCGCGATGGTCCGGTGCGGGCGGCGAGATACAGGCGGATCTACCCGCCGAACATTACGCAGAACTCGCCTGGACGGGCGCAGCTGTGCTGGGGACGGCGCTTTATCGTGCCGGGTTGGCTAAGCAGAACGACGCGATGACGGCCATGACCCATGCAGCCTTCGCGTTGCTGGCCCGGCATGATGAAGAAGCTGGAGGCTGTGCGCTGGCGGTCCGCCTGGCTCGGATGCTGCGCGATCGGGGACGGCATATGGAACTGCTAGGTCAGGCGCTGGCCGAGCGCCGTTATCTGTTGTTCGCGGCGCTGGCCGGAGAGGCGGCCGATGTCGAAATGGAAGCCGTCCTCGACGTCCTGGTGCATGGCAGCGATCAGCAACTGGCCAGCTTCTGCAAGGCGCTCGGCGGGACGGCTTCGGATTATCGGCACCTCCTCATCGATCTGGCCATAGTGCGGGGCGAGCGGGATGATCCTGCGCTCGTGCGGCTGGCGCAAGGATATGACGATCTGAGTGACGACGATGTCGCAGAGCAGACCAAAGCGCTCCGGCGTCCTGCTGCGCTCCGCGCCAAGCTCGCTACGATCCTTGGGAGCGAACGGTCATGACGTCGACGCCGCCTTCTTCCGTGGAAATTCTGCGGGCGACCGTGGACGGGAACGGACGACTATTGAGCGCAGACGTTCCGATTGCCGCGTTGCAGGCGCAGGCGGGCGGTGAAGTGGGTGGTCGTCTCGCTGTTCCGCAACTGGCGGCACTTGCACGACTGGCCGTGCGAATGAACATCCCGCTGGCGCGCCCGGTCATTGCTGCCGGTGCCGTTGCGGATATCGATATGTGGGTACGGGCGCAGCCACGCGGCGGTAAGGTAGAGTTGTCCATAGTCGAATGGCGCGAACGTGCGCCACGCGCTGTTCCGGATGATAAAGCGGAACGTGACGTGGACATCATTGCAACCGGCGAAGGCTGGTGGTGGCAGATCGATTCACAGTTGCGCTTCCTGATGGCGGACGCGGGCGAGGCCGTTGCCGATCTGCCAAAGACAGGGAGTCGGTTGACCGGATGGTTCACCATGGCGGCGGATGCCGAGGGTGACATGCCGATCCTGCGGGCCTTTGCAGAGCGGCGGTCTTTTGCGGGACAGCAGGCGTCCGGCAGCGACGGTCGCGAATATATGTTGTCGGGCATGCCGATGTTCGATGTCGAGGGGCGGCTGAGCGGCTATCGTGGCAAGGCTCTGCCTGTCGTTGCGGAGGTTGCGCCGGTCGCGCCTGCGAATCGCGAGTCGATGCCATTGTTCGGACGTAGGCTCGACCGCGCTCTGCGGCAGCCTCTGGGGCGGATCATCGCCAACGCGGATACGATCAGCAGCCAATTGGAAGGGCCATTACGGCAGGACTACGCCTCTTATGCGGCCGATATTGCGACGGCGGGTCGGCACCTGATGGAACTGGTCGATGATCTGGCAGACTTGCAGGCGATTGATCGGCCCGATTTTGCCGTGACGGTGGAAGATATCGACCTGGCCGATCTGGCGCGACGGGCGGCGGGATTACTAGGCGTCAAGGCGGCGGATCGCGGTATTCGCATCGATGTGCCAGATGCCGGGGAGACCCTGACTGCGACGGGCGAATTTCGGCGTGCGTTGCAGGTTCTGGTGAACCTGATCGGCAACGCGATCCGCTATTCGCCGGAGGGATCTATGATCTGGGTAAGGGCCGAGCAGGTTGGCGGCATGGCACAGGTGACTGTGGCCGATCAGGGGCGCGGTATCGCGGCCGGTGATCATGTGCGGATTTTCGAAAAGTTTGAGCGGCTGGGTCGCGACGAGTCGGGCGGCAGTGGTCTTGGGCTGTATATCTCCCAGCGGCTGGCGCGGGCAATGGGCGGCGATATTACCGTCGATAGCGAACCGGGGCAGGGCGCAAGGTTCATATTGAGCTTGCCAGGGGCGGGCGGATGAAACTGCCCGATGGGGCATAAATAGAAAAGGGCGGCGTCTCGAATGAGACGCCGCCCTTTTCAACATCAGTTGTGCGTTTTTAGCGCTCGCCGACCGGGACGTAATCGCGCTGTGTTGGGCCAGTGTAAAGTTGGCGGGGACGACCGATCTTCTGCGCTGGGTCAGAGATCATTTCGTTCCACTGAGCGACCCAGCCGACGGTGCGGGCAAGAGCGAACAACACAGTGAACATCTCGGTCGGGAAGCCGATCGCCGACAGGATCACGCCGCTGTAGAAATCGACGTTCGGGTACAGCTTCTTGTCGATGAAGTAGGGATCGTTGAGCGCGATCTGCTCCAGTTCGCGTGCGGTATCCAGCACGGGATCGTTGATGCCGAGCTTGTCGAGCACTTCGGTAGCAGCCTTGGACAGCACCTTCGCGCGCGGATCGAAGTTCTTGTACACGCGATGGCCAAAGCCCATCAGGCGGAACGGATCGTCCTTGTTCTTGGCGCGGGCGATATATTCAGGGATACGATCGGGCGTACCGATTTCGCGGAGCATGTTGAGCGCCGCTTCGTTGGCGCCGCCATGCGCCGGACCCCAAAGGCAGGCGATACCGGCAGCGATACAGGCGAACGGGTTCGCGCCCGAAGACCCGGCAAGACGCACGGTCGAGGTCGAGGCGTTCTGCTCGTGGTCGGCGTGGAGGATGAAGATTTTGTCCATCGCCGATTCAATGACGGGATCGACTTCATATTCTTCCGCCGGAACGCCGAAGGTCATGCGCAGGAAGTTGCCCGTGTAAGACAGGTCATTGCGCGGATAGAGGAATGGCTGACCGACCGAATATTTGTAAGCCATGGCGGCAATCGTCGGCATCTTCGCGATCAGGCGATGGCTCGCGATCGTGCGCTGGAGCGGATCGTTGATGTCCGTTGAGTCATGGTAGAAGCTCGACAGCGCGCCGACGACACCGCACAGAATCGCCATCGGATGCGCGTCCCGACGGAAGCCGCGATAAAATGTCGAAAGCTGCTCGTGCACCATCGTATGACGCGTGATCGTGCGCGTGAAGTTGTCCAGCGTGTCCTTGTCCGGCAGTTCGCCGTTCAGCATCAGGTACGACACTTCCATGAAACTCGACTTTTCGGCGAGCTGCTCGATGGGATAGCCGCGATGCAGCAAGATGCCCTCGTCACCATCGATGTAGGTCAGCGCGGATTCGCAGCTTGCCGTCGATGTGAAGCCCGGGTCGTAAGTGAACATGCCGGTATTGGCGTACAGCTTCCGCACGTCGATGACCTGGGGGCCAACCGAACCGCTCAGGATACCGTAATCCTGGGTCTTCTCTCCGATATTCAGGGTGGCTTTGGTGTCGGCCATGTTGTTCTCCTTTATTGCGCGTCAGCCCGCGGGGGACTGGCGAACGTCCGAAAGTCTTGAAATTACTTCGTCTTTCCCGAGCAGAAAGAGCACGTCGAATATGCCAGGTGAAGTAGTGCGCCCCGTTAAAGCTGCACGCAGGGGTTGCGCTACCTTACCAAGACCAAGTCCGGCATCCTCTGCGACATGCCGTATTGCTTCTTCGATCGCCTCTATCGTCCAGGACTGGACGGGGGACAGGGCGTCGATGGTTGTTCCTATGAGCACGCGCGAGGCATCGTCTAGCAGAGACATCGCCTTCTCGTCAAAATCCAAAGGTCGTTTTTTGAAGAGGAAAAGCGC
>JBPPMC010000105.1:0-2245 GCA_051305835.1 Sphingobium sp. | reverse complement strand
CGAGCATGTCGACCACACCCCGACCCGCAAGACAGAAATAGATACAGCGCTGGAAATCGTCCGCGCCGTCATTGGCGAGTATCTCGGCGAGCTTTCGCTTGGCCGCTAGGTCGCCCTCGTGCGTCCAGGCGATCGCCTCACGAAGCTCACGAACCGAGTAATAGGCATCCTCAACGTCCATGCCGATGGCTGCGTTCGCGATCATGCGACGTGTCGGCCGGTTGTCGGCATCCAAGGCGGCGTCTCGCAGCGTGATGTCGAGATCAAATCGATCGTGAAAAACGGTCTTCTTCATCGCAAGTCTCCAGCGAGCGGGAACGTAACATGAACACGTGCGGCGGTCAAGCGCATGACTGCTCACCTCCGGAGGGCCATCATGCCGATCGACATCATCGTTGGGCTTCCGCATCTCCGCGAGGGTCCCATCCTCCAGCGCGCCCGGGCGCTGCGGACCACCGCTCTCATTTCGGCCAACGGCCTCTCCCGCTGGGTTGCCAAAAGAGGTTGGCGTGAATGGAGCGGTTGGCGCACCGAACAGCTCGGCAACGCGGGCGACCTTGCCGGTCTCTGTCTCGATTCTGCCGGCTTTGTCGCTGCCTCGCGCTACGGTGGTTTCCCATGGACGCTGGCCGACTATGTCGCTCTTGCAGCGGCGCACCCCTTCCAATGGTGGGCAAGCGCTGACTATTGCGTCGAGCACGAAATCGCCGCCGATCGCGAAGAAGTGACGGATCGCTTGTCGCGCACCATCCGCGCCAATCGCGACTGCTGGCGGCTTGCCAGCGACCACGGCATCGCCGAAAGCATGATGCCGGTCATTCAAGGCCGCACTCCGACCGACTATGAGCGCTGTGCCGACGCGCTGAGCGGGTTGTTTCGCCCGGGAGCGCTGCTGGGCGTCGGCAGCATGTGCCGACGCGATATCCATGGTCCCGAAGGCCTGATCGCGGTGATCGACCACCTTGATCGCGTCCTGCCAGCAGGAATCCGGCTGCATGCATTTGGGGTCAAAGGGACTGCGCTCCCGTTTTTGCTTCCCTATCGCCACCGCGTCGCATCGATCGACAGCCAGGCTTACGGCGTCGGCGCGCGGCGCGCAGCGTTGCGCGGTGGCACCAGCAAGACCGACGCGTTCGTCGCCAATCATCTCGAGCAATGGGTCGATGCGCAGCGCGCTCGGTTGAAAGAGGGGCCTCGCCAGCTTCCTCAGATCCGGCCAGCCCGCCTCAGCCCGCTACCCGTCGACCCGTGGGAGGCGGCCATCGCTCAAGCGCGCGCTGAAATCCGGGACCTGATCGAAGCTGGAGAGCTCGACCATGACGAGCTGACTGCGCCGTGGATCGAGCAATGGGCGGCTGACATCTACCGGGACCTTCTCGCCGGCTGAGAGGGAAGGGGGGCTTTGAGGTCCGATCAGGGAGTGGTCGAAGCTGCTCTCTTGCGCCGAGGAGCTGCCCGCGATGGCCAACACTTTCTACCAAGATCACCATGTCCACCCGCTGATGGGCGCAACCCGGTGAGTCCGCGGTCGACCAAGGCCGAGGTGCGCAATCCGGTCCTGGCTTTACCAGCCGTGGCGCGTTTGCGGGCGCTCAGTCCCGAGGCGCGTCAGGCGCTCCGGGACATACTGCTCGACATCCATCGCGACGCCCGCGTGCGCGCAGAGAGTAGCTGGCGAAGCGGAAAGCCACCGATCGCAGCCTATTGGGCCGCCTGCGGCGTCTACGCCGGCCACATCGCGCGCTCGATCGGCCCGGACTCACACCCGCGGCTTCGTGCGAACCGGTCAACAGCATCCCAAGAGGAGATCACACCATGTTGATCGAACTGCACAAGCTCAGGATCATCAAGGCCCTCTCGGAAGAGACGCCATGCTACACCGCAGAGATATGGATAGACGGTGCGCTCGCCTTCCACGCGAGTAATCGCGGCCATGGCGGCGCGGACGACTATCGCCAGGTCAGCGCGATCACCGAGGCCGAGGTCAATAGCTGGCTCAGGGTCAACCGACCGACGCGCTCGTTCCACGGCATGTCGTTCGAGCCGGATCTCGAAAACGAGATCGCGCGCCTGATGGACGAAGCCGAGCATCTCGGGCTGCTTCGGCGGCGCAGGCGCACCAACGTCATCACGATCGAGGACGGGGAGGTCTATACCTATCCGTTGAAAGGCCGGCCCGCGGCAACGCTCATCGCTGCAATACGGGCCAAAAAACCGGACATCGAGATCGTAAACGAGACCGGCG
>JBPPMC010000096.1:0-5927 GCA_051305835.1 Sphingobium sp. | reverse complement strand
GGGCTCGGTGACGACGGTTCCAGAGTAGCTGATGGAAGTGGATTCCGGACCGTTCTCGGCGGCCGCGTACTTGAAGGCGTCAGCCAGCAGGCTGATCATCAACGAGGACGCGATGCGGCTGCCCCAATGAGCGCTGTAATCGCCGGGATGTCCAGCCCCGCCAAGGTTATCCACACCAGGGCTGGACATCGTGATGTCCAAGCCCGTGGGCGTGGTGATACGATCCCACACCACGGCCACGCGGGGACCGTTCGTGCCGCCGCCATACGTACCGGAAAGCTTGGAGCCCTTGGGTAGCAGCAATCGCTTGCCGTTGACCGAATAGACTGGCTCGGTGACCACGCAAGAAGTGAAGCCAGGGACATCGGTCACGATGTGAGTCTCCAGGACACACCGCAGGTAGGTGCCACGCAGCAGCAGGGTGTCAGGCTTGCGCAAGTAGGACGCCAGCGTCGTTGGTGCCATCTGGAGTTCGCCGGGAGCACTATTGTCGTCACTGTTCCCCTGCCCGAGCAACAACTGTTGCTGCTGCTGTTTCATCTGGTTTCGCCTGGCGTAGGCAGCCGCCATCTCCGGTGACTGCTCAGCGGCACCCGATCCTCCCATACCACCCACGCTGCCCATGCGGCGCTCCATCAGCGAGGGGCCACGTGGTGCGCCGGCGCGCTGGCTTGGCCCTTGCTGAGGGCGAGGAGGTGTCGGTAACGTGGGGATCGGCGCCGCGGCCGGGGTGCTTGCGGTCTGCTCAGGAGGCGGTAGCGGAGCGGAAGGCAATCCACCGGGCACATCCGGCACATAGGGCTTCTCCTCCCTCGGCGCCTTGGCACGGGGAGCGTCGTCCGAACGCAGCTTTGCCAGCAGCATCACCCCCATCAGGATCACCAATACCACGATGGCAGCAAGGAACAACAGTGCCTTGCGGTTGACTCTCTGGGATTCCTCGTCGCGCAACTCGGGTGCCCCGGCATCCAGATCAGGCGCGCCGCCCAGGCTGTTGTAGTAGGGATTCGGATTCGGATTCGAATCCGGATTGGAGTGGTCAGCCCGCGGGTCGCCGTTCTCGGGGGGGATGTTCTGGCTCATTTCTGCTGGTTCCTCCGCAACCCGACGACGTTCTCTCCATGACGCAGCACCAAATACGGGTAGGTGCCGTGCACCACGATGGTGTTCTGCTCCACGGTCGTATTGACGACGAAGTCCTCACCACGCTCCCTCTGGCGCCCGTAGATCGTGGGAAAGTTTCCCGTAGGGAAACTGATCCCGTCGTTCAGCTTCACGTAGGTGAACTGACCATCATCGTACACAGTCGCCGGAATCAGCCATTGCGCCTTGCTCCGCGTCGCGTATGAATAGTCGTAGTAGTAGCGCCTGTTCTTGTCGAAGGAGGTATCCAACTGGGCAGGCACTGAAGGCTTTCCGGGTGCGGCCGGCGTGGCTGGTTGCTTATCCTGCGCCGTCGAGAACTGCGCATCAGGCGGATAACTGAAAGTTACCTTGTACTGCACCCCCGCCGCCCTGGCCTGGCTAAGAGAACGCCAGTCCGTGGCCACGACCTTCAATTCAAAGATGTAGGAATGGGTCTCCGTGCGCACCATCATGTTGGTGTCCACGTCGACATTCTTGGGCTTCAGATAAAAAACGCTTCCACGCCTGGTCAGCTCCCAGCCACTGGAAAATCCCGTGCTGTAGTCAAGAATATGCTCGTTCGGATCAAGCTCGATCTGGGTGGTAATACCCAGTCCTGTGCGAATCTGGTAGATCGCATCTTCCGCATACTGATAGCGATCCACCGCCTGCTCCACAGCGGGCGCGCGCACCACGCAAACCGCCAGCAGTACCACTGCCAACACGAGGTTGCGGACTTCAACTTTCATTTCTGGCTTTCTCCATTGCCGCCGGAATTGGACTCGCCATCAACGGGTGACGCGGAAGATGCTGGACCCGGCACACCAGCGGGCGATGTTGCCGGCACCCCTCCCGCAGACTCCGTCACTGCAGCGTCCACAGGTATCGACCGCGGCGAAGCCACATAATCGTTGTCCACCTTGTAACTGACCACCTGGAACCCAAGGGGATTTATTACTCTCTGCTCGTCATTAAGACGCAAATTATCGTTGTATCTGAAAGTCAGCGTCGCCAGTTTGTTGTCAAGAAACTTGACTTTGCCGCTTGGCTTGTTGAAGATCGAACGCTGGAAGCGCACGGTGGCAGTACCGGTATTCCTACCGCGTCCACTACCGATGATGGTGGTACTCAGTATCTGTATTCGGACGGCATCGGTCTTGCCATAGAGATTGATCGGACTGTCCGGATTTTTGCGGTCGTATTCCTCCCGCATCTGGACTCCAACGGCGGAGCTGGACATCAGATAAGCGGTTTGCCAATCACCATAGCGGCGCCCGAGCGTGTCCCAGTCATAGGATTCGCGAGCAAGCACGAAGCGCTGCACATTGGCGCGAGTCACCGCCTCGCTCTTGGTGATGGTCTGATCTAGCACGCTCGGCACCAGCCGACTGGTCTGGACATTTCCGGAATAGGGATCAACCAACACCAGGAAAGGCGTCCGCTCCTTCAATGGAAGAAGGAAGAAATACCCCCCCGCCAGCACTCCGCATAGCACCAGGGCGCCAACTGCAACCTGCCACGCGCGCTTTTCGCTGCGCTTGGCCATGTCGGCGATCGTCAGCTCGTAATTCACCCCCTTGGCGATCGCCCCCTTCACCTTGGGCGTCTCTTCTTTATTGCGCAACATCATGCGTACTTGGCCGGTAAGGTCGGAAGAAGATCATTATTTGCCAAAAATCCCGTGGTTTCTGCCAACCGATTTTCAAAGCGACGCGCTGGCGGGTCGGGAAACCGCAGGAGCAACGATGATTTTCCTGCCCTGCACGGTCACCGCCACACCCTGCGCGGCGTAAGCTGAAGTCAGTTGCGACGTCGCATCCTGGATGCTGGTGGTATCAATCTTCGAGACCGCGCCATAAAGCGTGAAGTCAGAGCCGAACCGATAGTCCAATGACATATTCGAGTCCTTCGCCCAGCGTGTAAGCATCGTTTTCAACGTGCCATCCATCGGCGAGGCCTGGAAGATGTATGCGGTCGCCAAGGGAATCTCGATCGGCGTCTCCGAGTAATTGTTGACAGGTCGCCATTTGCCACCGTAATCCGGCGGCGGCGTGGTGCCGCAGGCGGACAGCAACGCGCCCAGCGCGAGCATCAAGGATGTGTTGACGATGTTGGGCTGACTCACGCGCCACTGCTCCTTCAGAAAATCAAAAAAAGCTACCCGCAGGCGACATGTCCCCGCATGCTGAACTAGCGTTATTCGAAACTTGGCTGGTCGGCCGCCGGCGGCTGCCGGAAAACTGAAGCAGGCCCCGAGCGGACACACGGGCCACGCGCGCGATTGCCGACGACGAATTGATGTCGAGCCACTTCGCGGCTTGATGAGGCTGCCCACCTGCTGTTTTCTCAAGCGTTGACGCCCTCCTGGCTGGCACACTTCCTGCTCGACCTGCATCTTTCTGTGACTGGCCATGCGCGACGAGAACATGATCGAGCGCGGTCGTTACAAACCTACCGCGCTGCGCCAAGTTCGGTCAAGCATTCAGCGCCGGGTCACGAATCTTAATTGTTCACTACTGCTCGACCAGAAGCAGATGCGCGCACCCCGTCACATTTTCCCTGAGACCGAGATGGGTCTGATTTCAGCCTTGGGTAACAGGCGTGCAGTGAAGTAGCGCTCCTTGTAGTACTTGATCTTTTCGCACTTCACCGGGTGTGCGATGCCCTCATAGAGAAAGACTTCCTGGTCGAAGCCCATGGCCTTGAGTTCCTGCGGCAGCATCAGGGCGCGTCGTTCTTCGGAGATGCTGCGGGTCACGTCCCTTCCCCGCGTGACGTTGCGCCTCTTGAAGGTGGTGTAGCCCAGCATCTCCGAGTAGTCGTTGGCGTCCTGCTGCTCGCGCGGGGCGTAGATGACCTGCAGGGCGTGGTTGGTGATGATGGTGCGCGAGACATCCTTGCCGTAAGTGGCATCAAGTTGGGCCATCGACTGGATGATCGGCAACAGGCGGATGTTGTAGCCGGCCATGTAGGACACGGCCGAAGCGATGATGTCGACCTTGCCGATGGCGGTGAACTCGTCCATCAGCAGCAGGCACTGGTACTTCAACTCTGGGTTGGTCCTGGGCAGCTCACGCGTGTTGAGGTTGATGACCTGGCTGAAGAACAGGTTGATGATCAACCGACTCTCGGCCAGCTTGTTGGGCTGGATGCCGACGTAGATGCTCATCTTCTTCTTGCGCAGGTCGGTCAGCAGGAAGTCGTCCGCCGAGGTGGCCGCATCCAGCACCGGGTTGATCCATGCGTTCAATGGCTCCTTCAGCGTCCCCATGATCGAAGCGAATGTCTCATCGGCCTGGGAGAGCAAGTTGGAGAAGGCCGATCGCGCGTTGTCGCTGAGGAATTTGCGCGAGGCCAGGCCGCGCAGATACACCTTCAGCTCGGTGCCGTCGCCGGAGGACAGGCGGTAGATCTTGCCCAGGGTCGGCGCGCCCGAGGAGAACGGAAAGCCGGTCTTGACCTCGTCGTCTCGGTTCTCGAACAGGAACAGCGCGAAAGCCATGAACGCGTTGCGCGCCTGGCTGACCCAGAACTTCTGGTCGTCCGAGCCATCCGGGTACAGCATCGCGGCGATGCTCATGAGGTCGGACACGCGGAAGGCCGGATCGGTCGAGACGTAGCTCAGCGGATTCCAGCGATGGGTGCGGCGGTCTTCGGCAAATGGATTGAACAGGAAAACCTCCTGTCCCTGCGATTTGCGCCAGCCGCTGGTGAGCTCGAAGTTTTCCTGCTTGATGTCCAGCGCCACCACCGATTCGGCGTATTCAAGCAGGTTGGGAATCACGATGCCCACGCCCTTGCCCGAGCGGGTCGGTGCGGCCAGGATCACGAACTGCTGCCCCGGCAGGCGCACCAGCTTGCCGCCGAACTTGCCGACGATGATGCCGTCGTTGGCCGGCTTGAGCATGTTGTGCTTGTTGAGGTCACCCGCGGTGGCAAAGCGCGCATCACCGTGCAGGGATTTCCTCTTGGGCTTGAGTATCAGCGCCATCAGCAGGATGTAGACCACCAGAACCACGCCAAAGCCGATGAAGCCGCCCGCCTTGATCTTCTTCGCGAATGGCACATACCGTGGATCACCTAGCGCCCGGACATAATCGAGGTAGAGGTCCCAGTGCAACGGTGCCTTCACCCCGAGCAGCACCATCGTCGAATAGCCGGACAGGTACAGCCCTGCCACCAGCGCCAACACCGTCACAACGAAGACGAACGCAATCTTCCCCTTGGTCAAGCGCATTCCTCCTTGAAGCCGCGCCAAGTCGGGCGCGAGGCGAACATCAACGGATCAGTTTGGCCGTCTTGGGGCGGACCGACTTGCGGCGACGTGGCCGCGTATCGTCATTGCGGGTGGGCTGCTCGTCTTCCAGCAGCTGCTCCATGTACAGGCGCGCCTCTTCCAGCGAGGGTTCCTCGCGCAGCTTGGCCCCCGAATTGGTGATCACCGCATAGCCGATGACTTCGTCGGGCGCGTAAGCCGGATCCGAATCGCGGGTCAGAGCCACGACCTGATAACCGTGCTTCTGCAGGAGGGTATGGCGGTACTCCATGGCGGCGCATCCTCACCGATCAGGCCCTGATCGTAAGCCAAACACCGGTCACCGGCCATCGCACAGACCGAACCAATTGCACAGAATGCAGAAACAATCGGGAATAGATCCACCGGCCCGGCCTTGCCGGAAACCGCGTGGTGGGCGGTACAGGGTTCGAACCTGTGACCCCTACCATGTCAAGGTAGTGCTCTACCGCTGAGCTAACCGCCCGAAGCAACTGAGGTTGCCGCGCCCTCGATGAGGGGCGCGCAT
>JBPPMC010000064.1:0-10307 GCA_051305835.1 Sphingobium sp. | reverse complement strand
AAGCGACAGACCATCGAATATCGGCGCTTGCAACACCGCAAGCTTGCCGCCTAACATCAACCCCCAGACGAGGCCCGCACTCCGCTAATCTACGCCGCGACTTGTGCCAAATGTTCTGACGACGGACAGGTCGGCGATTTTTTCAAGGAGGGTTGGGGCTTCATCTTCGTTCCTTCGTCACTACGACGAAGCCCCAACCCTCCTTAAATCACAACATCAAATCTGTGCCATGGGTGCTGACGGGGAACAAGCCGCCTCAACCGATCAAAGGGCGGTGTTTGGTCACCATATCTATTGTGCCGCCCAATTTAACGGCTTTATGGGCCGATTGCAGTCCGTCTAATTGCCGATGGATATCTGCAGAAAACGGGCCGTCTTTGAGACGCGGCCTCACGCCCGCAATTGGCGATAATTGGTGAACTCTGCTTGAAGGCTGCCGACTAATTATTGGCATGGACGGGAGCGAAGAAACTGTATGAGTAGGGTGGAAGTTGAGCGGGGCCGCCGTTACTATTGTGAGGTTGTCGGGTCTGAGAAGCCACTCGCGGGCACCTTCGTCATTGACGGTACCGATATACGCGCGTCGCTCATACGCTTCGGTCATTTCCTCCAGCCCGAGGCGGATGGGTACCTTCGCATCCGGACCGAAGAGAACTGGTATGCTTCAATGTTCGATACGATCCCCTCCGGCTGGACACAGCGGGGCAGCGGTCCGGATAAGGCGTATGTGCAGGATACGTCGTCAAACATCACCTTGGTCGGCTACGACGTATGGACTGATAACGATCTCGTTCGTCGGCTATCTTTCCGGATCGTAGGCCTTGATCCTCTCTTCCGCAACTCACCGCATTTCCGCGCAGTCAACGACAGCGATATGGCCGAGATGCCGGACCTGACAGCCTTCGAGACGTTAACCAACGATGGTATCGTGAAGGCGTGGCTGGCACCATCTGGGACACTTGCATCGTATCGGTCATCGGAAGTCACGCCTTGGATCGTCGCTCAGTTCGAAGAGGGCCGAACGATCGCCAACATCCGACGGACGGTGCAGCGCATTACTCAGTTCTTTTCGGTCGTGTCTGGCACGAGTTTGCGGGCAACTGACCTGATCGTTTCCCGTTACAGCGAAACGGAAATTGACGCTCGGGCCTCAAGCCAAGAGCCGATCCCAGAGCACCGTGTATTCCGCTACGAAGACGGAGACCAGATGCCGGTCACAGCAGCCAGTCCTTACAGCACTCTTGTCGGCTTATGGTCTCAAGATGAGCGAAACGCAATTGAGGCAAGCCTCTCGGCATGGATTGAGCGTGATGACGACTGGGCATCCGCCTCCGCGATGATGGCCGACACGCTTTCGAAGCAGGGAATAATGAGCGTTTCCCGCCTGCTGTCTGCCACGCGCTGTCTTGAGGAAATTCCGGATGCTGCTCCGCGAAACGTAATCTCAAAGGAGCACGCAAGGGCGCTCGGCAAGCTTGTTGGCCGAGGTGCGGCGCAGCTCGGATACGGAGCAATCGGAGGTCGGTTCAAAAACGCCATATCCAAGATCGCACTTGAGACAAGCCGCGAGCGGTTAGAGCGCTTGGTCGCTGACGTGCGTTTGGTATTCGGTGAAATGGTTATCGACGACCATATTGTGGACTGGGTCGCTGAGGCTCTCTCAATGCGCGGCCGGGCGGCGCATGGCGCACGAACGGCGCTGGACTACGAGTATGAGGTCTTCACTCGCGCAGTCGAAGCAGTAGAGTGTCTCAACATTCTACTCATCCTTAAGGGCCTGCCGCTTGGGGATGATCATCGAGCACGGGCTTCTCGTTACACGCTCGTCCGCCAGTACCGAAACTGTGCGCTGCCCGGACCACCAGCCGCGTTTAGAGCCGCGCTTAACAATATGCGCGAGCTAGGAAACATCTGAGCTTCCGCCACACACCGTGAAATCCGAGTGAAACATCACCCTGACGACTGCCACCGTCGACTACCCTCGATGGCGTATCTGAATGGCAGTGATTGACGCAGAGGTGTCGCGCAATCTACCTTTTCTTTGACTTGCTCCGTGCTAACTTCCGCTTGGTACACGTGGTACATACTTTGCTACATAAACGCCGGCCGAACGGTGATATCCCTTGCATTATCGGCAATACTGAACACAGGAACCTCTCCAGCCCTGTCCACCATTCTCCGGCCCGGCAATTATCCCTGGGGCGCGGGCAAGCTGGCTATCGCTTGGGGGCCGTCGCGATCATGGCTGAGTGCCTGCCGCGAGCGTCGCTGCTATCTCGTCCATAGTGCCTGCGACCAGGAGGGGGCTTCCGCCGACGATGCCTACGCTGGTCTGCCCGTTCTCCGCGGATCGGAGCCAGGCCACATTTTCAGCGACTACAAGATAATCGCCGCCGCGCGACTTGAGCGAGATAAATTTCATGAGTGTCTCCTGATATACAGGCACTACTATAGAGACATCTCGTTGCGGTTAACGGGGTTGCGGCGGCCGATCGAACAGTTGCCATTGGAGGGAAGGGCGTTTCAGGACGTGCTACCAACACGCGCCCGCCCGGCGACTTGGGGCATTGGAGAAGGTCGGGAACGATGCGAACGAAACTTGGCATCTGCGTGAAGAAGGCGCGCTATGCCACGCAGGAGGAGGCATGGGTCGTGATCCGCCGGGCGGACGTCGTGCTGCGCCCTTATCGCTGTGCTTTGTGTCGACAGTTTCACCTGACCAGTCGCACCAAGGGAATGCGGATACCGCGTCCCTGTTAAGCAGTCCGCCGCCGGGGCGGGGCTGGGATTTGCCCGAAGCCCCTGGAACGGATGGGGAAGGGCGCTTTAACGTAATGCCTCGTGATCGACTGGTGTCCATCCACCGCCCAAGGCCCGGAATGATGCCACCGCACCGCGGCTGGCGGCGGCGCGGGCCTGCACTGCCTGATCGCGGGTTTCAAGGAGGCGTCGATCGGCATCGAGCACCTCGATCAAGCTGACGGCGCCGCCCTTATAGGCTACCATCGACGCCTGCTGCGCCCGCGTCAGCGAGGTTTCGCCCTGGCCCAGTACAGCGGCGCGGGCTTCCTGCTGCACGAGCGTCGAGAACGCATCTTCGACGTCCTGGGACGCGCGAAGCACCGCCTGCCGATAGGCCGCCAATGCTTCGGCGTTGCGGCCCTTTGCGGCCTTGATTTCGGCGTCTACCCGGCCAAAGTCGAACAGCCTCCAGCGCAGGCCCAGAAAGCCATTCGCCTGTGTCGCATTTCCCCCGAACAGCCCGCCCGCCGCTGTCGTAGCCGTGCCCAGAAGGCCGCTGAGCGATATCTTCGGATAATATTCCGACATCGCGGCCCCGATCCGCGCGTTCGACGCCGCCAGCGACCGCTCTGCGGCGATGATATCCGGACGACGACGCAGCAATTCGGCTGGCCCTCCGGCAGTGGAGATTGCGGGCGGTGCAGGTACTGCCGCATGTGCCGCAAGCTGCGGACGCGTGGTCCCCGGCTGCACGCCGATAAGCACATCAAGCGCGTTCATGGCGATATCGAGTTCGTTCTGCAGCGTCGGCACGGACGCGCGCACCTGTGCCAGTGCGCCTTCGGCCTGCCGCAACTGGAGTTCTGCCGCGATCCCCTTGCGATACTGCAGTCCTACAAGGTCTTTCAGGCGCTGCTGCGTATCGGTTTGGGACCGCGCAATCTCCAGACGCGTCTGGAGCGCCCGTATCATGATGTAGGTGTCTGCGGTCTGCGCCGCTACCGCGAGCCGAGCGGCGACGGCCCCCGCCGCGGAAGCCTGCCATTCCGCCCTGGCCGCATCGCGAGCGGCATCCCGCCCGCCGAACAGGTCCAGCTCCCAACTGGCGCCAAGATCGAGTTGGTACGATTCCGTCGACCGTTCAAATTGTGGAAAGGCGCTGCCAATCCGGCCGATGGGTGTTTCCAGCGATTGGTATGTTTCACCAGCCTGCCCGTTGATCTGTCCCGAAGGCAGCAGCGCCGCATTGGCGCCCTTCAACGCAGCCCGCGCCTGAGACACCCGGGCCATCGCTTGCAGGAGATCGAGATTCTCGCCTAGTGCGCGTTCCACCAGGCTTGTAAGCATCGGGTCATCGAAGGACCGCCACCAGTCCACAAGGTCGGCGGCCTCCGATTTGGTGGCGCGCGCCTCGACCGTGGCGCCCCCAACGAATGTAGCGGGTGCCGCCGCTGCCGGATCCACATAGCGCGGCCCCGTTGCGCAGCCCGTGGTCAGGGCAGCAAGGAGCGCAAGTGGCGCGAGGGAATGATAGCGCATGACGGCATCTCGATTCGTTAGGGCGGTTGTGTGACTAATGTGCGATATGGTCATTGTTTGTCAATGTGCGTCGCTTTGTCTATATGGAGCCTATGACTGATACGAATCCCCCTTCCTCCGCCCGCGGCCCTGCAGAGCACCAGGTGCGAGACCAGATAGTTGAAGCGGCGAACGCGTGTTTTGCGCGTTATGGCTATGGCAAGACTACCGTTGCCGATCTTGCCCGCGAAATCGGATTTTCAAAGGCGTATATCTACCGCTTCTTTGAATCGAAGCAGGCAATTGGCGAAGCGATCTGCAGTTCGCGGCTGGAACGGATCGTTGTTGAAACACAGGCCGCCATTGCCGAAGGCGGAAGCGCGGCAGAGCGATTGCGCCGCATGTTCAAGACCCTGACGGCCCTGAGTGTCGGGCTTTTTTTCCAGGATCGCAAAATTTACGACATCGCCGCTTATTCAGCCGCGGAGCAATGGGTTTCGGCCATTACGTACAAGAAAGCGCTCAAGGCGATGCTGGCGGAGATCATCAGGAGCGGCAGGGAAAGCGGCGAATTCGAGCGCAAGACGCCGATTGACGAGACGTGCCGCGCCATTCTCTATGCCATGTCGCCGTTCGTGGATCCGATTCATCTGGAGCGGAATCTTGATCTCCTGCCTGATGCGCAAACGGAAGTCACAAGCCTCGTCCTGCGCAGCCTCGCACCCTGACACTCTTTGCCGATGGTGTGACCTATTGACAATATGGTCACAAGGAAACACAAGATGCTCCAGATTTTGGAGAATCCCATCGTGTCGAATCGATCTTTCAGTTTTGGATACGCTGCCCTCGCGCTGT
This sequence comes from Sphingobium sp., assembly GCA_051305835.1. Taxonomy (GTDB): domain Bacteria; phylum Pseudomonadota; class Alphaproteobacteria; order Sphingomonadales; family Sphingomonadaceae; genus Sphingobium. The sequence continues at coordinate 5,192 of JBPPMC010000064.1, read as the reverse complement.
CACTGCCGCTGGCCGCCTGCCATCAGGCCGAGGCGGACCCGCGGACGAAGCCCCCACTGGTACGCGTGATGGCGCCCTCTGCGGAAAGCGCGGCCAACCGGGAGTTCACGGGGATTGTCGCGGCGCGGATTCAGAGCGACCTGGGCTTCAGGGTCGGCGGCAAAGTCATCGAGCGGCTTGTCGATGCGGGCGATGTGGTTCGCCGGGGCCAGCCGCTCATGCGCATCGACCAGACCGACCTGGCGCTTGCCAGCCGGGCGACGATCGGCACGGTCGAGGCGGCACGGGCGCGGGCGCTACAGACCGCGGCCGACGAACGACGCCTGCGCGACCTCGTCAGCGCCGGTGCGATATCGGCGTCCTCCTATGATCAGGCAAAGGCCGCGGCGGATGCGGCCCGCGCGCAACTGTCCGCCGCGCAAGCGCAGGCCAGCGTCGCACGCAATGAGACGGGATATAGCGTGCTCGTGGCAGATGCAGACGGAACGGTCGTGGAGACGCTGACCGAACCCGGCCAGGTTGTGAGCGCCGGCCAGATCGTCGTGCGCGTGGCGCGTTCGGGGCCGCGAGAAGCGCTCGTGCAGTTGCCGGAAGACCTTCGCCCGGCGATCGGATCGGCGGCGCAGGCGCGAACCTATGAGGGAGCGACCGGGAGCGCGACGCTCCGCCAGCTTTCGGACGCCGCCAATCCGGCATCACGTACTTTCGAGGCGCGCTATGTGCTCACCGGTGCGGCGGCGCGCGCGCCGCTTGGTTCGACCGTGACTGTCACCCTGGCGTTGCCCGGTGACGTTAGCGCAATTCAGGTTCCGCTCGGCGCGATCCGGGATGTCGGCAAAGGGCCGGGCGTGTGGGTCATCAGCAAGCGCGCGCAGCCGACGGTGACATGGCGGCCGGTGCGCATTGCCGCCCTTAGCGAAGAAACAGCGACCATTTCCGCCGGTCTGAAATCCACCGATCGCATCGTGGCGATGGGCGCGCATATGCTGCGCGAGGGCCAGTCCGTCCGGGTGGCCGCGCGATGAGCGGTACGCCGGAAGGCTCCGGAAGGTTCAACCTGTCGGCCCTGGCCGTTCGCGAACGGTCGGTCACCCTGTTTTTCCTGATCGCGATCATCATGGCGGGAACCTTCGCCTTTCTGAAACTCGGGCGGGCAGAAGACCCCAGCTTCACCATCAAGACAATCACCGTGGTATCCGCATGGCCGGGGGCGACGGCGCAGGAGATGCAGGATCAGGTTGCCGAACCGCTGGAAAAGCGTTTGCAGGAACTGCGCTGGTACGACCGCAGCGAAACTTTCACACGGCCCGGACTTGCCTTCACCACATTGACGCTACGCGATCAGGCTCCACCCAAGGAGGTGCCCGAGCAATTTTATCAGGCGCGCAAGAAGATGTCGGACGAAGCGTCGAGACTTCCGCGCGGCGTCGTGGGTCCATTCGTGGATGACGAATATGGCGATGTCAGCTTCGCGCTTTATGCGCTCAAGGCCAAGGGCGAGCCGCAGCGTAACATGGCCCGAGAGGCAGAATTGCTGCGGCAGCGGCTGCTTCATGTGCCGGGCGTCGACAAGATCAAGATATTGGGGGAACGCCCGGAGCGCATCTATGTCGAATTTTCCGAAGAACGTCTCGCCACGCTTGGCATTTCGCCGCGCGCGATCTTCGATGGGCTGACCAGGCAGAATCTCATCACCCCTGCCGGATCGATCGAGACCAAGGGGCAGCAGGTCGTCGTCCGCCTGGACGGTGCGTTCGACGATCTGTCGAAGATTCGCGACATGCCCATCGTCGCCAACGGCAACACGCTGCGCCTGTCCGAAATCGCGAAGGTCGAGCGGGGGTATGAGGATCCCTCTTCCTTCCTGATCCGCAGCGAGGGCGAGCCGGCGCTCCTTCTGAGCGTCGTGATGCGCCAGGGGTGGAACGGTCTGGATCTCGGCAAGGGAATGGCCGCCGAAGTCGAAAAGGTTCGGGAAGAGCTTCCCTTGGGCATGACATTAAGCGGCGTGACGGACCAGTCGGTCAACATCAGCGACGCTGTAGGCCAGTTCATGCACACTTTCCTGGAGGCGCTTGCGATCGTCATGATCGTCAGCCTCGTCAGTCTGGGCTGGAGGGTAGGGCTTGTCGTCGCCGCCGCAGTGCCGCTGACCCTTGCCATTGTGCTCGTCATAATGTGGGCGACCGATCGCGCGTTCGATCGCATCACTCTTGGCGCTCTCATCCTGGCGCTGGGCTTGCTCGTGGACGACGCCATTATCGCTATCGAGATGATGGTGGTGAAGATGGAGGAAGGCTACGACCGTATTCGCGCTTCCGCTTATGCCTGGAGCCATACCGCCGCGCCAATGCTCGCGGGCACGCTGGTGACGGTGATCGGCCTGATGCCGGTCGGTTTTGCGAAATCGAGCGCCGGAGAATATGCGGGCAATATCTTCTGGGTAGTGGGCTTTGCGCTGATTGCGTCCTGGTTCGTGGCCGTGATCTTCACGCCGTACATGGGCGTCAAGATGTTGCCGGATATCAAGCCGGTCGAAGGCGGCCATGCCGCCATCTACCAGACGCCGCGATATAAGAAGGTGCGCGGCGTGATCGCCTGGGCCGTGCGCCGCAAAAAGCTGGTCACCATTGCGACGCTTTGTGCATTCCTTGTCGCAGGCGTCGGCATGGGACCAGTGAAAAAGCAGTTCTTCCCGACATCCGACCGGCCTGAATTGCTGGTCGAAGTGCAGATGCCCAAGGGTACTGCCATCGGTCGCACAAGCGAAGCGGCACAGGAAGTGGAGACATGGCTGCGCAAACAGGCGGAGTCCAGGATCGTCACCACCTATGTCGGGCAGGGTGCGCCGCGCTTTTACGTCCCGCTCTCCCCTGAGCTTCCCGATCCTTCCTTCGCCAAGATCATTGTCCGCACGGGCAATGAGGAAGACCGCGATGCATTGAAACTGCGATTGCGGCAGGCTGTGGCGGACGGTCTCGCGCCAGCGGCCCGCGTGCGTGCAACCCAGTTGATGTTCGGACCGCCTTCGCCGTTCCCCGTCGCCTTCCGCGTCAACGGCCCGGACGTGACGATGGTGCGCGAGATCGCCGCCCGCGTGCAGAAGGTCATGGAAGACGACCCCATGATGCGAACGGTGAATGCCGATTGGGGTGACCGCGCGCCCGCCCTGCGCTTCGTCTTGAACCAGGACCGGCTGCGCGCGCTGGGCCTGACGTCCAGCGATGTCGCAGAGCAGCTCCAGTTCCTGCTGACCGGCGTCACCGTCAGCCAGGCGCGGGAAGATATCCGCACCGTCGACGTCGTCGCCCGTTCCGGCGGAACCGATCGGCTCGATCCGGCGCGGATCGGCGACTATATGCTGACCGGCGCCAATGGCGAGCGCGTGCCCGTCAGCCAGATCGGCAAGATGGAGGTCCGGATGGAGGATCCGATCCTGCAGCGGCGCGATCGCTTGCCGACGATCACCGTGCGCGGCGACATTGCCGATGGATTACAGCCGCCAGACGTATCGACAGCGATGCTCGAAAAGCTCCAGCCGATCATCAAGGCACTGCCGAGTGGCTATCGCATCGACATGGCCGGTTCGATCGAGGAAGCGGGCAAGGCCAATGCGGCGCTTGCGCCGATATTCCCGATCATGATCGCCCTCATGATGATCGTCATCATCCTTCAGGTGCGCAGCCTGTCCGCCATGGCCATCGTGCTGCTGACGGCGCCCCTTGGCCTCATCGGGGTCGTGCCGACTCTGTTGCTGACCGGGCAGCCCTTCGGGTTCAACGCGATCCTCGGCCTTATTTCGCTGGCGGGTATTTTGATGCGCAATACGCTTATCCTGATCGGCCAGATCCACGAGAATGACAAAGCCGGGCTGGACCCCTATCATGCCGTGGTCGAGGCTACCGTCCAGCGCTCGCGGCCCGTTATCCTCACGGCCTTGGCGGCTGTGCTGGCGTTCGTTCCGCTGATCAGTTCGGTATTCTGGGGGTCGATGGCGATTACGCTGATCGGCGGCACGCTGGTCGGCACGATCCTGACCCTGATATTCCTGCCGGCACTGTACGCGCTCTGGTATCGCATCACTCCACCTTCGGATGACGCGCGATCCGAGGCGCCGTCCCCTGCGCCGGTGCTGGTGTCCTAGGCGTGCAGGTATCTACGTTACATTGAAAAAGGCCCGCTGGTTGCGTCACCAGCGGGCCTTTTTCATCGACGTTACGCCATCATCAATATTGCACGGTCACCGTCACGGCACGGCGGTTCTGCGCCCAGGCGCTTTCGTCCGAACCCAGCGCAGCGGGACGCTCCTTGCCATAGCTGATCGTCGTGATCCGCGACGATGCGATGCCCAGCGACGCGAGATAGTTCTTGGCCGAATTGGCGCGCTTTTCGCCTAGCGCCAAATTATAGTCGCGCGTGCCGCGTTCGTCGGCATGGCCTTCCAAAGTTACCCGGACGTTGGGGTTGGCCTGAAGCCACTGCGCCTGGCTTTGCAGGATGCCCTGATCCTCGGCATCGACGTCATATTTGTCGGTGCCGAACAATATGCGATCCGACTGGACGCTGGCGACGAAATCTTCCTGGCTGCCTTTCACGGGCGCGCCGGTGCCGGCACCGGTATCGGCGGGCGTGGTGTTATCGACCGGAGCGGGCGGCAATTCCTGCGGCGCCTTCTTCGAACAGGCGGCGAGCGAGATGACGGCAGTCGCCATCAGCAGGCTGCGGGACAATGCGTTCATGATGTTCTCCTTGGTAGAGGATGGGAGGATAGGCCGGTCCGCACGATGATCGTAGATGGTTGGTCCGGTCGGTTCCGTTGTCAAGATGATTACGTTACACGTCCCCAACGACTTCTGCTGCGTCAGGTTCCGTAACTTCGATCAGGGCAATAGCGGACCCCAGGCCGGATCGGAGCCATTGAGCGGGGTCGGGATGCGGCGCTCGTTCACGCCGGTCAGGTCGACCTGCCACACCTGGCTCGCGCCGGTGCGGCCTGCGCTGGTGCGGAAGAATTGCAGGACGCGGCCATTGGGCGACCAGCTAGGCTGTTCGTCCTGCCAGCCATTCGTCAGGATGCGTTCGTTGTCGCCGCTGGGCGTCATCACCGCGACCTTGAAGTCGCCGCTGATCTTGGTGAACGCGATCAGGTCACCGCGCGGCGACCATTCGGGCGTTGCATAGCGTCCGCCGCC
>JBPPMC010000022.1:0-2283 GCA_051305835.1 Sphingobium sp. | reverse complement strand
CTGCGCACGGCTATGATGCGCACGGGCGGTCGGGTTCCACATGATGATTTCCAAGGTTGGTGTCGCAACCCCTCGGAATCATATCGAAACCCGATCGTCCACCATTACGTATGCGTTCTGACACAGCCTCTAAGAACTTCAAATACGGTCGCCTGCTCATGCTCGCGCGCGCCGCCGGCTTCGCGTTCTACAACCATTGCTGGTCCGTCACCTGCCGGTACTTCTCCTGGCGGCCCGGAGCGTGCGGCGTTTACCGTAATTTCGGTTAATTCCGACAGTTCTTTGCCATCGCCGGTTAAGAACTTGGAATTTAGGGTGATATGCTGACCATCTTCCAGTTCTGCTGCCCTAATTAAAAGGGCGGTAAGATATCTCTCTAGGGTTCGCCCTTTGACTTGGGCACCCTCAATCACCCCAACATGGTTTCCAACTACGGCAAAATACAAAGCGCCCTTAAGCACGCGAGCCTGCTCTCCCACGTCCAAACTGGTCAAGGGATATTCCACCGCATCATCATCCAATGATTGAATAACCGCGTGTACTTCAGTGCCTTCCTGAAGGTGGATCAGCTGTCCCGCGAACACCGGCCCATCCCAAGTGTCCGGCAGCGAAACTTTGTTTAGAATTACAATGCTACCGTCTTGATCAAGATCGATCTTTCGATGTTTAGCGTTATCGGTCCAGCCTTGCCGCCTCAGCACATCGACCAGCATATTTTTCAGTTCGACGCCTTCCCAAAGGTCAGAAGTTTTCAACTGTCGATATTGAATCGTGCTCTTCTTGGCCAAAGCGGGCTCTCCTTGTCACCACCAATGCGTTAGCATCGATTCCGTAACGATCGCTCGCATAACTGCCCCTTCATTACAAGTATTCGTAACCTTCACCCAAACGGAGGTGTGTAGGACAGAGTTTCTTATCAAGTGGTGGTCTTATACATAGATGCTCAAACATTGGCTTTGAGAAAGCCCCGCAACGAGGCCGATTGTTGTGACGACCAACCCCGTTGATTAATTAAACTCACAAAAAAGACCCGGCTGCCTCGCACAACCGGGTCTTCGTTTCAGCGGGCCGGAAAGGAACGGCCCTCTGTAGTATTGCTAACGTACGACGGAATATTAGCCGCTATAGTACATGTCGAATTCGACGGGCGAAGGCGACATTTCCCAGCGGGCGACTTCGGGCCATTTCAGTTCGATATAGGCGTCGATCTGATCCTGCGTGAACACGCCGCCCTTCAACAGGAAGTCGTGATCGGCGATCAGGCTGTCCAGTGCTTCGCGGAGCGAACCGCAAACCGTGGGAACCTTGGCCAGTTCGACGGGTGGCAAGTCGTACAGGTTCTTGTCCATCGCTTCGCCCGGGTGGATCTTGTTCTCGATTCCGTCGATGCCCGCCATCAGCAGCGCTGATGTGGCCAGGTAGGAGTTTGCAAGCGGATCGGGGAAGCGGAATTCGACGCGCTTTGCCTTGGTGCCTGCGCCATAGGGAATGCGGCAGGACGCGGACCGGTTGCGGGCCGAATAGGCGAGCAACACAGGCGCTTCATAGCCCGGCACCAGGCGCTTGTAGCTGTTGGTGGTGGGGTTGGTGAACGCGTTCAGTGCCTTGGCGTGCTTGATGACGCCGCCGATGAAGAACAGGCAGGTGTCGGAAAGACCGGCATAGCCATCACCAGCGAAGGTGTTCTTGCCCTTGCTCCAGATCGAGATATGCGTGTGCATGCCCGAACCATTGTCCGCCTTGATCGGCTTGGGCATGAATGTGGCCGTCTTGCCGTAGGCCTGCGCGACCATCTTCACGACATATTTGTAGATCTGAATACGGTCGCAGGTTTCGACGAGCTTGCCGAAGGTGAGGCCCAGTTCGTGCTGGCTGCCCGCAACTTCGTGGTGATGCTTGTCCATGGGCAGGCCCATTTCCAGTAGCGTCGTCACCATTTCGGCGCGGATGTCGGTGGTCACGTCGACCGGGCCAACGGGGAAATAGCCACCCTTGGCGCGGGGGCGGTGACCCATGTTGCCGCTCTCATACGTCGTGCCGGTGTTGGTCGGCAGCTCGACGTCATCCAGCTTGTAATAGCTGGAGTTGTAGGTGTTATCGAACTTCACATCGTCGAACATGAAGAATTCAGGCTCAGGACCGATGTAGACGGTGTCGCCAAGGCCGGTCGATTGCAGATAGGCTTCGGCGCGCTTGGCGGTCGAGCGTGGATCGCGGGCATAGAGCGAGCCGTCCAAAGGCTCCACAATATCGCAGACCAGGATCATCATCGGCGTTGCACTG
>JBPPMC010000039.1:0-20778 GCA_051305835.1 Sphingobium sp. | reverse complement strand
AAGCGACAGACCATCGAATATCGGCGCTTGCAACACCGCAAGCTTGCCGCCTAACATCAACCCCCAGACGAGGCCCGCACTCCGCTAATCTACGCCGCGACTTGTGCCAAATGTTCTGACGACGGACAGGTGCAGTCGATCATCTCACGGCCAGCGGTCTCCAAGTCTGATAACGCACAGGAGGCGCTGACTGCCTCGGGAAGGCCAAGCTCCTTGAGCTGCGCGAGCCGCGCTTCCTCGAGCAGCACGAACATCCGCGCGATACCGCCGTCCAGCCATTCGCATAGGTCCTTCCGGATGCCGACGGCGATCAGGCGCGAGCGACGTTGGGGTACGCCGAACCGGGACGAATCCACCAGCATGGCCTCCATCTTGTACCCAGCCACGTCGAGGCTATCGACGAGCTTGTCATAGAAGGACTTCGGCTTCTCGACCTGCTCGCCGGGAACCGGGAGATCCACGACGTTTCGACGCGCATGGGCGACGCGCATCCCTGGCACATTCTCCAAGATAAGGGTCTGTGGCTGGAGTGCAGCGACGACCTCCACGTATTTCTCGAATAACAGGTTGCGAGGGTCTCCCTCGACGCGGCGCCCGGCAAAACTGAAGCCCTGGCAGGGCGGTCCACCGGCCAACACGTCGATCGTGCCCTGCAGCCCGACCAAGTCATCCTTGTGCTGAGCGAGGAGCAGCTCGATGTCCCAAGCCTGCTTCGCAAGCCAGGCTGGCCAATCGAAGGCGACCGTGGACAGCGGGCCTTCGATGAAGTTGGCAGAAAAAGTCTCGAACGCCATCGGATCGCGCTCGATCGCGAACTTGCCCTTCAGTCCTGCCTTCGACAGTCCAAGTGAAAGGCCTCCACACCCTGCAAATAAATCGGCGAAACTATAGGACTTCATCGGCCACTAAATACCTCGTTGGCTTGCAGGCTATCCGGCGAGGCTAGCTTCAAGTTCGCATTATGCTTGGCCAAGGAAAATAACGGCCAGACCTGAGGCCTGGCCCGCGATGTTCTCTCGACTTGCCCGGGCTCGCTGGGAGCATAGCAACGTAATGACGATCGTACCATCGCGAAGAGAAAACAGTCTCGTGGCGGCTCGGACAGATATCTGGCGAGTTATAGTCTCAAGCCTGGGAGATCGGGCGCCGCTGCCGCCATCCTGCGCTACGCCGCTGACCTAATGGATTTGAGGAACTCGACCTCCTCGGGATGCCGATGGAGCATTTCTATCAGGCCCACGGCCGCGTCGCTCGGCGGCATGGCGCCGCTCTCATATTTCTGGAACGCGCGCCGGCCGCCGCCGATTAGCCGGCCGGCCTCTTCCTGGGTCAGCTTCAACCGCTTGCGGACCTTTCGGACATGGGCGGCATAGGCAGCCTTCAGCTCCCGAAACACGCGATCAGATTCGGCGAGATCGGCCCCGGAATGAATCGCATCGCTGTCATCGTCGGGATACCAGCCGGGCACCTCGACGACGCGCGCCAGCGAACCGAACTTCACCGTCTGCGGGCGTACGCCGCGCTGCAGCCGCTTGCCGGTCTCGGGATGAATGCGCGCCTCAGTCATTGCCGACCTCTTTGAACGATGTGAGCGTGACGTCGATCAACGTCTCGCCCGCGAATTTCAGGTACAGCCACCGCCCGTCCCACGGCATGTTGTAGGTGTCGTGCCATACCTTCGAGTTGGGCGGGTTGTGCGCTGTCTCCGACTTGATGAAGTCGCCAGGTTCAAGCTCCTGCACCGCCTCAATGATGTCCTCCAGCGAATAGCCTAGAGCGCGGGCGCCTTCGACGGCGCTGCAAGTGATCTCCAAGGTCTCGGCCTGTGCGAACTTCGTCTGGACCGCAGCCAGATTGTGATGCGGCTTACGCCTGATCGCCATCCCTATATACACCTTGAAGGTTGATTCATCAAGACCGGTTTTTTGGAGCGCGGAGCAGGAAGTCGGCGATGTCAGTAACCCGAGGCGCGCGCTCACGCCAGACGGCGCGCGTGGGTCGCTATCGGGCGGGATAAGACGGACGTGGTGAGTTTCGCTCCGCGAGTTTTCGCGGAAATGCAGGGGTTTCGCGTTGCGTAACTGCCAAGCGTGGTGAGTTTTAGGCTTCGCAAAGTGGCGCTCTAGGGCGGCCGGGACCTTCGTAACCCACTGATTTATTAGAAGGATTTGGTGCACCCGACAGGATTCGAACCTGTGACCTACGCCTTCGGAGGGCGCCACTCTATCCAGCTGAGCTACGGGTGCGTATGGCTTGAAGCCGTAAATTTAGTGCCGAGAAAGGTCAATCCACGATCAAATTCGGCTGCCCGATCGCGGTGAGTTTCTGGTGAGTTTTTCCGTCCGTCCTTTCTGTATCCTTGTTAAACCCCCGGAAATCCGGTATAAAATCGCTGCTCTGCCGTTGGACGTGAGCCTTCGGAGGGCAGCGCTCTATCCAGCTGAGCTACGGGTGCCAAGGCGATGCGCCGTTCGGGTCGCTTAGCAAAGGCTATGGCTGAGCGCTAGCAGCAAAATGCTTCATTCTGCCGATGGCGTGGGGTCGGCCTTGGCTAATGGCGGCGGTGTCTTAGGTTTGTAGCGGCACAGGTCCCTGACGATGCAGCGCCAGCATTCCGGCTTCCGCGCCTTGCAGACATAGCGGCCATGCAGGATCAGCCAGTGATGCGCGTCGCGACGAAAGGGCGCGGGCGTCTGCCGATCGAGCTTCGTCTCGACCTCTACCACATTCTTGCCCGGCGCCAGCCCCGTGCGATTGCCCACGCGGAAGATGTGCGTGTCGACGGCAAACGTTTCAGCGCCAAACGCTGTGTTCATAACGACATTGGCGGTCTTCCGCCCGACACCCGGAAGCGTCGTCAGTAAATCGCGATCCTGCGGCACCTTGCCATCGAAATCGCGGACCAGAATCTCCGACAGGGCGATCACGTTCTTGGCCTTGGCATTGAACAGGCCGATCGTCTTGATGTGCTGCTTGAGGCCGTCCTCGCCCAGCGCGACCATCTGTTCGGGCGTTTCCACTTGCTGAAACAGCAGGCGCGTCGCTTTGTTCACGCCGACGTCGGTCGATTGCGCGGACAGCGTCACCGCCACCAGCAACTGATAGTCATTGCCATAGGCGAGTTCAGTCTCCGGCGCGGGGTTATCCTGCGCCAGCCGCGAATAGAATTCGAAGATGTCGGCCTTCTTCATCCCTCAGAGGCCAAGGACGCTCTTCATGTCGTAGCGGCCCGCTGGTTGCGTTGCGAGCCACAGCGCCGCCTTGATCGCACCGCGCGCGAAGATCGCACGGCTTTCCGCACGATGACCAAGTTCGATCCGCTCGCCATCGGCGGCAAAGATAATCTGGTGATCTCCTGAAACCGATCCGCCCCGCAGCGACGCAAAGCCGATGCTCCCGGCCTCACGCGCTCCGGTAATGCCGTCACGCCCCCGCACGGCACTGTCTGCAAGCGCGACGCCCCTGCCCTTTGCGGCGGCTTCGCCCAGCAGCAGTGCCGTACCCGAAGGCGCATCGACTGTGTGCCGGTGATGCATCTCGACAATTTCGATGTCCCAGTCGTTGCCCAGCCGACGCGCCGCGTCTTCGACCAGCGCAGCAAGCAGGTTGACGCCCAGCGACGTGTTTCCGGTCTGGATGACAGCTATCTGCTGCGCTGCTTGATAGATCAGAGCATGGTGAACATGCTCCAGCCCGGTCGTGCCGATCACGATGGGCCGCCGCGCCGCAATGCAGGAGTCGAGATGATCGCCGAGCGCGGATGGCGACGAGAAGTCGATCAGCACGTCGCTAACCTCTGCCAGCGCCAGTGCGTCGTTCCCGATTGCTATACCCGGCGCGATCTCGCCGCTCCGTCCTTCCCGGTCCGCTCCGCCCGCAATTCCCACGCCGGCTTCGTGCGCGGCGAAGGCGATCGCCTGCCCCATGCGGCCCGTCGCGCCGTAAATGCCAATGCTGGTCATCGCCTGGTGCCCTTGCTTTCATATGTTTCGACGCGCCGATGCCAGACATCATGCGCCTTGTCATCCTCGCTGGAGGAATCGGTACCGGGATCCGCGACCCCCCATGACGGGAGCGTCCCGATTATCGGCATCTTGTAACTAGCGAGGCAAGTCCACCAACAACCTATCCGCCGTTCACCCAGGCCGCCACTTCGGCCGCGACCTTGTTCGCCGCCTGATTAATCGGCGCACCCACAGTCGCGGCGTCGATCGTGCCCACCGGCACGCTTGCAGAGAAGCGCTTGCGCTTAACCAGTGCCCCGCCGCCCGGCGCAAGCGTAGCATCGTAGGTGACGATCGCCATATTCGTCTGCGCATCCACACCGAAGTCGATCAGTTCGCCCAGCAGCCGCAGGCCCGGATCGGTGCTATACTGGCCGGGATCAAGCACGATGGTCGTGCCGGTGGCCGCGATCGTCTCCGTCAGCAGATGCTGGAACATCTGGCGCGGGCTATCCACCCATTGCGCGTTCTGCACATAGGCAACCGAGGTTGCATCAACCTGCACCGGCACACGGACCGTATCCAGCTTCTTGGGTGTCTCGGGCGCCAACACGGTGATGCTCTTACCCGATGCGCCCGTCCGCTCCGTCCCTGGCGCAACGCGTGCATCGGAACTTAGCGACAGAAGTTGCGCAGGCGGCTTGCTCCCGAACGAGACGCAAGCGGTGAGGGACAGCGCGGCCAGCAGGATGCTTGTATTGCGGATCATCGGGTGAACCCTCCTCATCACTTCTTGTAGTCGGGCAGCTTGGGCGAGCCGATCAGCGATCCGGCGCCCTGCTGGTCCAATTTCTCGGAAATCGCGCGGAACGATCGCGTCATCTCCCGCAGGTCGCGCACAAGCAGCCCGACTTCTGGCATGGTCTGCTGCGAGAAAGCGCGCACGCCGGGCTGCGCTTCGGCCACCGTCTTGTTCAGCGTGTCGATCGTACCGTTAGCCGACTTGATCGTCTTGCGCAGATCACCGATCAGCGGACGGCCCTGCTCATCGAGCAAGTTGTTCGTGGTGGCCGTCAGCTTCGCGATCTCATCCGCCGCCAAGCCTGCCTTCTGCACCATGATGCGCGTTTCGGCCAAGGTAGCGGCAATCTCCGGACCACGGTCCGCCAGATTACCCGACAGGCGATCGACATTGGCCAATATGCCCGAAATGCTCTGCTGATTCTTGTCGCTCAGCATTTCGGTAAGCCGCTCGGTCAGCGTCGACAGGCGTTGCAGCAATTGCGGCGCGCTGTTCAGAAGCTCGCCAAATGCGCCCGGCTTGGTTGGGATGACAGGAACGCCATCAGGACATGCCGCCTCGATATTGGTTTCCGGGCAGACGATCGGCGGCGCGCCCTTGACGGCGCCATCCAGCACAATCTCCGACAGCCCTGTAAAGCTGCCCTGAATGGTGGCGGTCGTCCCCTGCAGGATCGGCGTGCCTTCCTTGACGGTTATCCGCACCCTCACAAAGCCCGGATCACGCTTCCAAAGCTCGATATCCTTGATCTGGCCCGAGGGTACACCGGAGAAAGTCACCGCCGATCCCTTCGCCAGTCCGTTCACCGACTGCTTGAAATAAATATCATATTCGACATCGTCGCCGCCTGCCACGCGGGAGAACCAGAAGGCGGCGATCATGATGGCGGCAAGCAACAGCAGCACCACCGCTCCGACCAGCACATTATTTGAGCGTGTTTCCATAGCCTACTGCCTTTCCGCCTGCGCGCCGCTGGCCAATTCCCGCTTGGGTTTCTGCTGCGCGGAGACCGCGGCGCGCCCGCGCGGTCCATTGAAATATTCCTGGATCCATGGGTGATCCGTGGCCAGCAATTCCTCGATCGTGCCAACTGCAATCACCTGCTTGTCGGCCAGCACCGCGACCCGGTCGCAGATTGAGAATAGCGTGTCGAGATCATGAGTGATCAGGAACACCGTCAGCCCCAGAGTCTTTTGCAACTGCCGGGTCTGTTCATCGAAAGCAGCCGCGCCGATCGGGTCCAGTCCCGCTGTCGGCTCATCCAGAAACAAAAGGTCGGGATCGAGCGCCAGCGCCCGCGCCAACCCAGCGCGCTTCTTCATACCGCCGGACAATTCGGAGGGGTATTTCGGCCCAGCCTCGGCAGGCAATCCGGTCATGCGAATCTTGAATGCTGCAATTTCGTCCCGAAGCTGCGCGCCGATGTTGGGATAATATTCGCGCAATGGCACTTCGACATTCTCTGCCACGGTAAGCGTGGAGAATAATGCACCGCCTTGAAACAACACACCCCAGCGTTTGCGGATGGCCAAGGCTTCCTCGTCATCAAGCCGCCCGACCATCGATTCGCCGAACACGCGCACTTCACCTTCGTCAGGCGTCTGTAGCCCGATGATGGAGCGCATCAGCACGGATTTTCCCGTACCAGACCCGCCGACGACGCCGAGGATTTCGCCGCGCCGCACATCCAGATCAAGATTCTCATGCACCGTCTGGTCGCCGAAACTGTTCCGCAAACCGCGCACCGAAATGGCAAATTCGGAGGCCTGCACGGCCTCTTCCAACCGCATTTCCGCGTCCATCGCAGCGTCTTCTTGTGGCGTCATACCCAGCCCACCCAAGTAAAGAACACCGCGAAAAAAGCATCGAGCACGATGACGAGGAAAATCGCCTGAACGACCGCGGCCGTCGTGCGGCTGCCCACTTCCTCGGCATTGGCTTTCACCTGCATACCCTGAAAACATCCGCAGATCGCGATGATCAGCCCGAACACCGGCGCCTTGATCATGCCGACATAAATATCCGTGATCGGCACGACTTCGCGCAGCCTTTGCACGAATGTCACAGGGGGAATATCGAGCGCTACCGCGCAGAGGAAGCCGCCGCCGATAATGGCTGCGATCGACGCATAGAAGCCGAGAAGCGGCATCATCACGATCGCGGCGATCACACGTGGCATCACCAATGCTTCCATCGGCGACACGCCAATAGTGCGCATCGCATCGACTTCTTCAGTCAGCTTCATCGTGCCGAGCTGCGCGGCGAACGCCGATCCGGAGCGCCCCGCCACCATGATCGCGGTCATCAGCACGCCCAATTCGCGGAACGTCAGTCGCCCGACCAGGTTGATGGTCATCACTTCCAGCCCGAACTGGCGCAACTGCACCGACCCCTGCTGCGCAATGACGATCCCGATCAGGAAACTCATCAATCCGATAATTGCCAACGCAGAAACACCGACGACTTCAAGCCGCTGCACGATTGCATTCCAGCGCAATCGGCGAGGATGCCGGATCAGCATCCACGACGTAACGAGCGTCGCCCCGAAAAAGCCCAGAAGGCCCAGCATCGTCTGACCCGCCGTACGAGTCGCCACACCGATCTCGCCAAGCACGCGCAGAAACGGCGGCGTGGCGTTGGGCCGGATCGCCATTGGCTCCTGCTCGCCGCCGACTTCCGAAATCAGGCGCTGGGCATCCTCACTCGCGCCGACGATCTCCGCTTTATGCCGTGCGGCAAAGCGATGTACCGTCCATGCGCCGATTGTATCGATATGATCGACCTGCGCCATATCGACGCGTGCTATCGGACGCGTAATGGCATCCAGATGTTCGGGAAGGTCGCCAAGATGCGCCACCGCCAGATTGCCCGACAGGTGAACGACTGTGCCTTCGCTGTTCGTATCTTCCTGAAGGTCGGCTTGCTGCATCATCTGGGTGGTTTACTGGTCCATTATCGGTTGCACGGCAAGCCGAAACGGCCCATCTCCTAGACAGAACGTGGGTTAGCCAGGAAAGTTTCGGTAGCGGCATGGAAATGGACCCGTCATCCGCGTCGAGGATTCCTGCGGAGCCGGTTCACAAAATCGCTATTTACGACATGGATCGCACCATCACGAAGACCGGCACGTACAGCGGTTTCCTGATGCACATCGCGCTTGCGCTATCGCCATGGCGCATCGTCTTTATCGCGATAGTACCGTTCGTGATGCTCGCTTATGTGCTGCGCCTGATTGACCGTTCCCGCGTCAAGGAGTGGAACCAGGCACTGATGATCGGGCGCAGCGTGCGCCGGGAAAGACTGACCCCGCACCTTGAAAGCTATGCCGACAAGGTGCTGGCCACCAATGTCCGCAACGGCGCGCTGAAATGCGTTGCACAGGACCGTGCGGAGGGCTTCCACCTCGTCCTCGCAACGGCGTCCTATCGGCTTTATGTTGAAGCCATTGCGCGGCGGCTTGGTTTCGATACGGTTATCGCCACTGACCATTTGAGCCAGGATCTCAATTACGTCCGCGCCCGGATCGCGGGTGAGAACTGTTATGACGAGGGCAAGCTGCGGATGATCGAAGCATGGATGGCCCGCCACGGCATCGCCCGGAACACTGCGCATATTCGCGCCTATTCCGATCATGTCTCCGACGCGCCGATGCTGGCCTTTTCGGATGAGCCTTGTGCAACCAATCCTCACAAGCCGCTGCAAAAGCTGGCAGTGCAGCGGGGCTGGCCGCAAGTTCAATGGCTCTAGCGTAATTGTACGACATCCCGCGATTTGACAAAGCCGCGCGCAATGCTAATTGATGCATATGCATCATAAATCACCACCCGCACCCTGTGCCTGCACCACCTTGCGCAAGGCATCACGCGCCATCACGCGTGCCTACGATCAGGCGCTTGCGGACCACGACATGACGACCACGCAGTTCGCAATCCTGCGCACATTGTCCCGGGGCGATCTGCCCCTTAGTCGGCTCGCCGAACATCTGGTGATGGATCGCACGTCTCTCTACCGCACACTCGCGCCAATCATTCGCCAAGGTTGGGTGGAAGTTCACCCCGACAGCACCCGGCGCTCCAAAGTTGCGACCCTGACGGAAGCCGGAGGCAAAGCGCTGGTCGCAGCCCTGCCTGCATGGGCAGCGACACAAACACGCATCGTCGACGAACTCGGTTCTCCGGCATGGCAAAATCTGCAATCGACATTGGAGAAACTGGTGCTTTTGACGAAGGAGTCCGCCACATGACACGCGCCCGCATCGCGCATCCTGCCACCTTCGTTCTCATTATCACCTTCACTTCGCTACTGGTCGCCGCTGGCCTGCGCTCCGCGCCGAGCGTGCTGATGATGCCGCTGGAGCTGCACTTCGGCTGGAGCCGCGCGACGACTTCGCTCACTGCCGCGATCGGCATCTTTCTCTATGGGCTGGCGGGGCCATTTGCCGCAGCGCTCATGCTCTCCTTCGGCATCCGGCGCACGATGATGGCGGGGCTGGCGCTGATGGCGACCGCGACGTTTGTCAGCCAGTGGATGACGCAGCCCTGGCATTATATCGCAACATGGGGCGTGCTGTCCGGCATTGGTAGCGGCGCCATTGCGACCGTGCTGGGCGCGGCAGTCGTCAATCGTTGGTTCGCCAAGCATCAGGGGCTTGCCATGGGGCTGTTGAGCGCCAGCGCCGCCACTGGTGCACTTGTGTTCCTGCCGGTGCTGGCATGGCTGACCAGTGCAGGCGCGTGGAAGCCTGTCGTCCTGACGGTCAGCGTCGCCAGCCTTCTCTTGATCCCGGTCGTGGCTTTTTTCCTGCCCGAACGTCCCTCCGATGTCGGTGCATCGCGCATCGGCGAGACCCCGGAGAGCGCACCACCCTCCCCCATCAAGCAGGCGCGCACGGCGGGCGGCGCAATCTCGGCACTTAACGCCGCCGCGCGCGTGCCGATATTCTGGCTGCTGTTCGGCACATTCTTCGTCTGTGGCCTCACGACCAATGGTCTCATCGGCGTGCATATGATCGCCTTTTGCGGAGATCATGGTATCGCGCCGGTCGCTGCGGCGGGGCTGCTCTCGATGATGGGCTTCTTCGACCTGATCGGCACCACGGCCTCGGGCTGGCTGACGGACCGATATGATCCGCGCAAGCTGCTCTTCGTCTATTATGGTTTGCGCGGCCTCTCCCTGATCGCATTGCCCTTCCTCGACTTCGGCGCGATCAGCCTTGCCGCCTTTGCAATTTTCTATGGCCTCGACTGGATCGCCACCGTGCCGCCCACGATGAAACTCACCAACCAGACCTTCGGCGAACAACAGGCGCCAATCGTCTTTGGCTGGATCATGGTCGGCCATCAGCTTGGCGCCGCCACGGCAGCCTTTGGTGCGGGGATGATCCGCGAGCAGACGGGAAGCTATCTGCCTGCATTCATCGCGGCAGGCGCGTTCGCCGTACTTGCCGGTTTCGCCGTCATGGGGAAGTCCATGATCCCCGCCGGACGGACCGCAGCGTTGAGCAATTAGGCCGGTGCCGCTTATGGCTTTCGCGCCGCTGATCGTTACTCTTGACGGGAATATCCGATCAGGAGGCAAGGATGCTGGACCGCCGCTCTTTCATGGCCACCGCCGCGACCGCTGGCGTCTTCGCGCCGATTGGCAGCACTGCCTTTGCCGCCGCGATGCAGCCCGCCGCAATGCCGCCTGCAGGTCTCTTCGACAGCAATGAAGACGCATATTGGGCCGCGCTCCGCAAACAGTTCCTGATCCCCAAGACCGTCGTAAATCTCAACAACGGCACGGTAGGTTCCTCTCCCCGCCCCGTCCTGAAAGCCGTATACGACAGCTATGAACTGACAGAGCAAATGACCCAGCCGAAGTCGGAGGACTATCCCATCTGGGGCTACGGCCCTTGGGTCGAGTTTCGCAAGCCCCTCGCAAGCTTCATGGGCGCGACCGTCGATCAAATGGCGATCCTGCGCAATTGCACGGAGGCCAATAGCTACATCGCCAATGGCTTCGACATGAAGGCAGGCGACGAAGTCCTGATCAGCGACGAAGAACATGGCAGCGGTGAGGAGCCATGGAACCTGCGCGCCAAACGCTATGGCATCATCGTCAAGAAATTCACGATGCCCAAGGCGCCCAAAAGCCCGGACGAAATCCTGGGCCGCATCAGCGACGCAATTACTCCGCGCACCCGCATAATCTTCGTCAGCCACATCAGTACCGCGACCGGCGTTATCCTGCCCGCAAAACAGATCGCCGCACTGGCCCGATCGAAGGGCATCATCTCCGCATTCGACGGCGCGCATGTGCCCGGCATGATGGCCATCGACCTCAACGACATTGGCTGCGATCTTTACACCGGATCGATGCACAAATGGCTGTTTGCGCCAAAGGGCACAGGATTCCTGTATCTGCGCGACGAGGATGTGATGAACCGCGTCTGGAACACGCTGGCGACCGGTGGGTGGGACGATCCGGCGCGCAAGGCTGACCGCTACATGCAGATCGGCTCGGCCAATATCCCCACGATGATGGGTCTCAATGCAGCGGTCGCCCTTGCCCAATCCATCGGCATCGACCGCATAGAACGCCGCCACCGCTATCTGGCCGACTATCTGCACGCCGCCATGGTGGAGCGCGGCGCACTGTCCTGGACATCCTCGGACCCGACGATGCGCTGTGCCATCGCCACCGTGAACGTGCCTCCGGTCTCCCGCATGGAATTGCAGGACTGGCTATGGAAGAACCACCAGATCCGCGTGCGCGGCGGCGAACCCAGCAAGTTGCGCCTCTCAACGCCCTATTATCTCTTGAAAGCCGACATCGACCGCTTCCTCGAACAATTTGATGCGTTCCGAAAGATGAAGGGGATCGCCTGACGCCCGGAAAGCGCCCCGCCCCTTAGAATTGTCGTCCAGACTTTCGCCGGCATCGAACCGCGTGTAACGCTGCCCGGCGAACCCGGTCAGATATGGCAATCTAAGGAATAATCAGTTGGAAGAAGAGAATTTCGAACAGACGACACAGATCATAGTTCGATTGGAGGGCAAAGAGGATGCCGAAGCCATTTGCAACATGATACGCGGGCTGCTGCTATCCAGCCGGAGCGTCGAGTTGAAGGGCGTGACGAACAGCCGCCTGCTCCGGGGGCATACGGTCTCCTTCGATGCCGCCGATGTAGCGCAGAAATTCGTGACCGACATCGAAACGCTGTTCAGCCGAAGGGTGCGCGAACGGCTTGAGATCACGGTACAGGAATAGCAATATCGCCCGGAAATAGCGTATCAGTGACGCAGGCGGCGCGATTTTGTCCGCCGCTTCGTCCATCGAAAGACCCTGCATGACCCCACGCGAATTGATCGGCACCGCTCTCGTGCCAGGCGGCGAAGAGCTTCGCCTGTTCCGGCGCGGCGACGACTATATGATCGTGCTCGATCGAAACGAGCTGATGAGCAGCCGGATGAGCGGGTCGGAAAAGGCGCTGGCGGTGATGACGTGCGAGCAGATCGACGATCGCCCTGCCCCGCATCTGCTGATCGGCGGCTATGGCATGGGCTTCACCCTGCGCGCTGCGCTGGAATTATTGGGTCCGGACGCGCGGCTGACGGTCGCAGAACTTGTGCCCGAAATCATCACCTGGGCGCGCGGGCCGATGGCGCATCTTGCAGAGGGATGCCTCGATGATCCACGCGTCGATGTTGCGCTCGGCGACGTCGCCAAGCGCATTGCCCAATCGCAAGCCGCCTATGATGCGATCCTGCTGGACGTCGACAACGGCCCGGATGGCCTGACGCGGCCCAACAATGACCAGCTTTACTCCGCGCGAGGGCTGGCGAGATCGCGCGATGCGCTGAAATCCGGCGGCATATTGGCGATCTGGTCGGCCGCCTCCGATGATCCGTTCAAACGCCGCCTCACCGATGCCGGTTTTGCCGTCGAGGAAGTGGTGGTGCGGGCGCGCGAAAATGGCAAGGGGCCGCGCCATGTCATCTGGTTCGCCAGGAAACGCTAGATCATTTCGGCCTTTAAGTGTCATGATGGACATCATGCACGAAGCGTAGCTGATGTCGGTGAAGACACCGTAATTACCGGAGATGCGGACATTCATGCACAGTGAAGCGCCATGATGCGAATACGGGGCGCTCCGCCACGTCAGGGCAATCACTTCCTGCGCCGCCGTTCCGCGCTTCCGATATGGGCCGACCTTGTCTGGCGGATCGCGCTTATCCTGTTGCTGGGCGGCGTAGTGCTGGCGCTCCACTGGGTCGGGCGTGACGGACTGAAAGACAATTACGACAATCATATCAGCTTCATCGACGTGCTGTATTTTACAACCGTCACGGTGACAACGGTCGGTTATGGCGACATCGTGCCGGTGACGCCGAACGCCCGACTGTTCGAAACGGTGATCGTCACACCGATCCGCCTCTTCATCTGGCTTGTCTTTTTGGGCACGGCCTACAGCCTTTTCTTCCGCAACATTCTCTACAGGTGGCGCATGGGACGCATTCAGGACGATCTACATAGCCATATCGTTGTGGCTGGCTTCGGCACCAGCGGGCAAGAAGCCGTGAACGAGTTGCTCTCCCGCGGCACCGATCCGCATGAGATCGTCGTCATCGACCTCGGCGAGAAGCCGCTGGAAGCAGCGGAGGCATTGGGGTGCAACATAATATGCGGGGATTCGACTCGCGATCGCACCCTGAAAGATGTGCGGATCGATCGCGCGAGAGCGATGATCGTTTCCGCCGGGCGCGACGACACGTCGATCCTCATCACATTGACGGCGCGGCATCTGGCGCCGAACCTTCCCATAAGCATCGTCGTGCGCAACGAAGATAATGAGCTGCCCGCGCGTCAGGCGGGCGCCACTACGGTCATCAATCCGGTCAGCTTTGCCGGACTGCTGCTTGCGGGAAGCTGTGCCGGCCCACATATCGCCGCTTACATGGCGGACCTTGCCTCGGCGGGCGGGGGCGTCCAGTTGGGCGAACGGCTGGTCCGCCCGGACGAAGTGGGCAAACCTTTGTCTGCGGCTGGACCGGGCATAGCCCTGCGCATCTATCGGGATGGTCAGCCGGTGGGTTTCTGGGCAGATGGTGCCCAGCGGCTTCTGGCAGGCGACCTGATCGTCGAGATTCTGCCTGGCAAGGGGCCAGCGACAGAGACACCTTAGCGCCGAAACCAGCCGGACAGCATCACCTGCGAATACCGTCCCGCTTCTCAGGCTGCGGCCAATCCAGTCGCGCCGCCCCGTGCGTTACGCCCGGCTATGTCGCGCGGGCCGCAACCATGCTACGATTGGACATGCTTAACATGCGCAGCCTCAACGGAGTCGTCGATGTCGACGGCCTCAAATTCGACTGGGAGCTCCAGCGGGAACCACAATGGAGCGATGCGGAAGGCTGGCGCGGCATGAAGATAGCCTTGACGCAGCAGGACATGCCACGCGGAGCCTCATTGGAGTTTCCGCCGCCAAAGCGCTTGTTAAAGGGTCTGAAACCCGGCCGCTTGCAAATCAATGACGCAATTCTCGCCCGCGGTATCCGGGCGGCGCTCGTGGCAGGCTGGGAACCATTTTCCCGCGGCAAACCCATGGTCTTCACCGTCGATGCCGAGGGCAATTAGAGTGAATGGCGAACCCCGCGCCAATCTTTAAGCCTGGCGCCAGCAAGAAAGATATTGGCGGAGAGGGAGGGAAACTAAGCCAATTCCCCTCCGTCAAGTAATTACAATGTCTTAGCCACCTCCGGTTGGTGAGGTTTGTAGCAGATTTTGTAGCATTTGAATGTCTTCTATTGCTGGGTTATGGACCCCTACGAACGCTCAAATGCGGCCCACACTTATACGAAACTCACGCTCCGTCGGCCTCTGACATCCGCATGTCATCCAACATTTTCCCGGTAAAATCGCACTGGGCATCGTACTCCAACTGGAGGCCAAAGCCGTTCTTGGCTTTGAACGACATCAGGAGTTCGGTCTTCCCCCTGCCCCCATCACGGAGGTCGTAATCGAGGGCTGGAAATTCGACAGTGGAAGGATGTGAAGCCCGTGCCAAGATGGCGCTCTTGCACACGTCGATGGCAGCGAACTTATCTATCGGCTTGATATCCTCGAAGCTGCGGCCATTGCTGGCATCGTCTGGTGAGAAATCGAAGGACAGCATCTCGCCGTCACTTTTCCAACACGGGATGGAAAACAATGGTTTTCTCCCTACTTTGTTCATGACGAGCGACGAATGATCAAGGGCTTGGCAGTCAGAGCGTTGATCCATAATGTTGTTCATGATCTTCACCGCGGCCGAGCGGTGCGGCAAGCTGCCCTCCGGCCATTCAAAGTCAGCAGACTGATAAATCCTTCGGCCGGAAGCGCTCGTGGGCACCTTGCGCAAAGCTGACGTGGGAACCCAGCCCTCCAGAGGCCCGTGGTCCTGCGAGGACGTCAGGACGCGGACTTGCGACCACTTGCCTGCCCTACAGATTTCACGAACCGTCGCGTCCCCTTCCAGCGGAACCGGAAGACGTGTGCCGCTAACATTCATCATCACCGGCGAAGCACCAGTCCGGGGCTCTGACACAAACGTCGTGTCGCTATCTGCTACGACACCAAAGTCCGTTTGCGTGACTATGCCATCATCAGCACACTTGTTCCCTCGCTTAGCGTCCTCAACGTGCACTGCAGGGGCGACTTCCTTTTGCGAGGGAACCGCAGCTTCATGCTTCGGCCAAAGAGCAACCGCTATCACGACCATGAAGGCCCCGGTGATAAAGCGGCCGGGGTCTGAAAACGATCTCTTCCCCTGAGCAGCTTGAAGGTGATGCTGACGCGTCCAGCCCATTAGCGCAGCGAGCGCCAGAAAGAGGGCTGACAGAACACCGCCGTACACGAGCAGCGCTATGGCTGCGATGATCAGTGCAACGACAGAAAGTCGCTCCGGCCAATCCAATTTCACACCAGCCGCTGCAACGGGGCGCAACGGCTCCTGTGCAGAAGGGCGGTCATGGAAACTCTCTTTCTCTTTGTGATCCACGAGTTAAAGGCCCGTGCTGTCGGCGGTAGCAAGCGGCGAATAAATGAGGTCACACCCTCCTGTGCTCCAGTTGCTGAATTGCACTCGGTTGCCCTTGGCTACATCTCGCCACAAGCTTGTTGTGAGCATGCTGCCGCCCGAGCGGGTGGTCGGCTGGCCATAAACCGAGGCCATGTCGCGTTCGAGCGCAAAACATGCATCGGTGTCATCATTTGACAGGTTGACGCGGCTAAGTTTGCCACCCGCGAACCAGAAGCTGGCCTTCATTGTTCGGCCACCGCTGGTGTAGGTGCCTGCGGCCTCCTTGACGCCGTACGGGGCCGTCACATCCAACGCTGGGTCAAACCGTTGGACACTGCCCTTGCTTGCGACAACAACCTGATTGGGCGTCATCTCCCATCGAGTATATTGCCAGTGAGCGGACGCTGGACTGGCGACTGCCGAGGAAGCAAGCGCTACCGCCATCATTTTCTTGATCATGTAATCCCCCGTATTTTTATCAGCGCGATGCTGATGCATCCCATCGTCTACACCTCTGAAAAGGTAGATGGAAGGCTGATGTAGACCATCGTCTGTCGTATGATCGGCAACGTTGTGGTCCATCCTTTGGGATGGAGGTCACGATACGCTTTGGAGCCAATGTGAGGCGCTTGCGCGAGAGAGCGGGCTTGTCTCAGGACGCATTTGCCGATCTAGCACGCGTTCATAGAACTTACATGAGCGGCATCGAGCGAGGGAAGCGCGCGCCCTCTATCGTGGTGGTTGAGCGTCTTGCGGAAGCTTTGGGCGTGGACCCCGGCGCGCTCTTTGCCGAACAGCAAGAAGAAGCTTAGGCGTTTATGATCTAACCACTCCTGAGTTCGCAGCAGGGGGTACAGATCGAAGGCATGGCTAGGATTGATCTTTTTGGGCGACACATTGATCGACCAAAATAAGTAAGCCTGCCAAGCTACGTCTAGACCGTGAAAAGCTACGACTGGAAGTTCAAAATCGTCTGGCACAGGTTCCTCATCTGTTCCATCGTCGAATGCCCACAGCCGGTGCTGTCCATCAATGACCTCCAACGGAGCAAGTTCTGCTGAAAACAGATCGGATGCTGATGGAAGGACAAGTTGGGCAAAGTCAGCACCAGTTTCTTCAACCCGCACAAGATTTTTGCCCTCTACCTTGAGCCCCCGCCGAACGTCACTCTCGGTAAGAATGTTCACTACGATTGCGGTCGGTAGCCAGCCCGGCTTCCTTAGGGGCATCATCTCCGGCGTACGCTGTCCGGGACGAAGATCGCCGTAGGGATATCCATGCCTCACATATCGCTGGATCCTGCCTGTGCGGGAGGCGTCGCGCGCGCGCTGGATGCCTTCTGCATTCGCACCCTCACGCTGACGGCGATACACATCGCAAAGCTGACGCAGTTCGGCAGCCCGCATGGAGAACATGTACAGATGCTCTTTAGGACGCCTCCCATGGGCTTCATCACGATAATCGAAATCGTTCCATTCTTCGAGCCATTGCTTGAAGCGCAATGCAGGCACCCGCCGGTCCGACTCGTCAGCGCCGCTTGTCATTATCGTCTTCCCCCGCAGAATGTTGTAAGCCCGTCGGGCGTCGCCATAGCTGCGCCCTTAGAGGTTATAAAGCGTTAAGCGCTCGTAACGGCAATGCTGATTGCTTGAACTTTAGAACCCTGCATCCTGCGCAAGTTGCAACTCGTTGCAATTCTGAGCCTATCGAGCCTCACTGACTTCATATCTCGGAAGCATCTCGATTTCTCGTAGGGTCATGGCGGCAGTAATGTCGCCGTAGTTCCTTGCCTGTGTCGGATAAGCCTGTCCGAGAATATAATGACGGATTTCCTCGCTCATACGGTGCGTGCGAGCATTTGTGGTGAACCTATGTCGCCAGCCATGGTTTGGTTGTACTCGGAGGTCGGTGACCCCCAAAGACCGCACCCATCTGGCTAAAAACTCACCTACTTTCTTCGACTGAGGGTTTTCATCTGATCCCCCTCGTTTTCGTTTGGGGTCGAAAAACAGGTGACCGTCGTTACCTTCTATGGCGGCTAGGAAGCCTTGCTCAATGATGTGAGGGTGAAGAGCCACGACCCGCAGTTTTCCGTCTTTAACCGATCCCGCTTCGGGAGTTATTCGGATAGCCCAGCAACCCGATACCTCCATGACGTCCTCAGCCCGAAGCTGTGTAATTTCGTTCACTCGCGCACCGGTGTAAGCACAAATCCATGGCACCCATCGTTGCGCCAACGCCCGCTCGGCGCTCAGCCGCGCTCCAGTGGGCAACAAAGTGCCACGAAGGATTGTGATAGCTTCCTCCGCCGTCAAACCAGCCTCACGAATCTTTTGCCGCTTTGGCTTACGAACTCTTACGGTGACTGGGTTTTCCTTTACCTTGTTGTTGTCCAAACCCCATCTGAATGTCGTTTTGATCGCGGACAAATAGGTATCCGCCACTGTTTTTGCAGAGAGCGGACGCTCGGGGCGATTTAGAAGGTAATCTTTCCAACGGACAACATCATCTCCCGTTACGCGGCGCGCGTCATCATGTTCTAGAAAATCAGTGAAGGCGCGGAGCTGCCTCTTCCAAGCCTTTATAGTAGCAGGAGAAGGCTTCCTTTCGGCAGCGTAGCCATCAAACAAAGCATGCAACGAAACTGGTTCTTCTTTTACCCTACGTTGACGGCGCAAATCGTCGGCAATGTACTGTTCCGGCGAAAATGTATCATCTACTATCCGGTGCGGCAGGCCTCGAATTTCGCGCAAGTGACGCTCAGCGGCTTCTATTTGGCCCCGACCGACCAGCCTGAGGAGGTAAGAGTATTCATAAGCGCCCGGGTCGATCTTCCACATTTGCTGCTGAATAATCTCCTCGGCCACCCACTGCGTATCCAAGGGAGGGTCACCATGACCTCTGATTGAATTGCGGAGGTGGGAAATGACGGCTTCTAGTTCCTCCTCGCGCCGGACACTTTCGGAACTGTCGGAGCGGAAATCTACGTATATGCGCTCAGCCCGATCCGCGAACCACTCCCTAACCGCTTCTCCTATCTCCGGCTGCGTTGGGCCTAGCAACGGCGGAATTGCTACATCAATAGGCGCGATTTTCTTTGTCGCTTGTGCGATGAGGCGTTCGAATTTAGCAATCTCCACGGCGAGCAGATGACGCGCTTCTGGAACACTGCAGGTTCCCAAAGATACCCAGACCTCTCGTCGCCCCTCAAAAACATGTCGAGCAGACGGAGGAACGCTCCTCCGAAAATGAAGCACATCCCCCCTTCTGTAGAGAAATTGGTGATCTTTGATCCGTTTCACGGCCACTCGGAAAAGAAAGGTATTGTAGCAAATTTTGTAGCAGACCGGCTGATCGAAACAACCATTTTCCGGGATTTCAAGCAGGATCAGAGAGTTAAATCGAAACTGGCGGAGAGGGAGGGATTCGAACCCTCGGTACCGTCACCGGCACGCCGCATTTCGAGTGCGGTGCATTCGACCACTCTGCCACCTCTCCGCGAGGTTTTCCGGGATGAAGATCGCTCTTCCATCTGGTGTCCGGGTCGGGTCGAGGGCGGGCATTAGCGAATGAATTCCCCTTTGCCAAGCGCTGCCATCGCCATTTTTCTTGTGTCTGTCGCACGGCCCCCTACATACAGACCATGAACAGCACGAGTCCTCTTGGCGCCCGCGCGGCCCGCAACGCTCCCCCCATCGCCCATGCGCGCTTCAGCATCGGCGATGTCGTGCAACATCGCATGTTCGGCTTTCGCGGTGTGATATTCGATGTAGATCCCGTTTTCGCCAATACCGAGGAATGGTACGAGGCGATTCCCGAAGACATGCGCCCCGATCGCGATCAGCCCTTCTACCACCTGCTCGCGGAAAATGGCGAAGCGAGCTATGTCGCTTATGTCAGCCAGCAGAATATCGTTGCGGACGACAGCGACGAGCCGATCGACCATCCGGCCATATCGGGGCTATTTGGCGATTATGCCGATGGTAAATACAGCCTGCGCGCCGTTCACCGCCACTAAAGCGCGGCGGATTATCGCCAACGCTACTGCTTGATCTTCCATCCAGTGCTGAGCAACCGGTAGGTTAGCGCGCCTATCACGATATTCAGCACCAGCAGGACGATGCTGCCCCGCGCCACATCGGTATCCGCCACCGCAAGGAAGCCATAGCGGAACCCCGATATGATGTAGAAAAACGGGTTTGCGTGGCTGATTGCCTGAAACGCGGGAAGCAGCCGGTCGATCGAGTAGAATGTGCCCGAAAGCAGCGTCAGCGGGGCGATAACGAAGTTCGTGATCGCTGCGGCATGATCGAACTTCTCCGCCCAGATCGACGTCAACACGCCCATGAACGACACCAGTGTTGCTCCCAGCAGGCCGAACCACAGGATCGCCCAGAAATGCACTGGCGTCACATTGACGCCCGGCCATATCGCCATGGCCAGCCAGACTGCAAAGCCCAGAAAACAGGCGCGCGTGACGGAAGACGCGACCAGCGCCAACAATAATTCGCCGGTGGAGATCGGCGGCATCAGATAGTCGATCAGCGTCCCCTGGATCTTGCCCACCAGCAGCGAGAAACTGCTATTGGCGAAGGCCGCGTTGAGCATGCCCATCACGATCAGGCCCGGCGCAATGAAATCTGCAAAGGGCACGCCCAGCACCCTGCGGCTCCCGCCACCCAGCGCCACGGTGAAGATCACAAGGTACAGCAATGTCGTTACGGAGGGCGCCCACACCGTCTGCAGCTGCACTTTCATGAAGCGCTTCACTTCTTTCAGATACAGCGCACGCATGCCCGACCAATTCACATTGCGGATGACCGGAACACCGGGTTCAGCGCGAATTGAGGACAATGGAAGGGCTTTGGCAACGGAGTCGCCATTTTGGGACTGGTCGTTCATCGCTGGATCGCCTATCGGGTGCGGCTTGACGCCGCAAGGCCTGTTTTGGTGAATTGAAGGAAGCTGTCACGCTCCCCATATGTCATCCA
>JBPPMC010000298.1:0-3341 GCA_051305835.1 Sphingobium sp. | reverse complement strand
TTGTAGTAGGCGAAGTGTAGAGCGACAGCGTTGGCGTGGTTCTCGACCTTCTTGGAGAAGCCGTTCGTCAGGCGCGTGAAGCGGCGCATGTGCATCCGCATGGTCAGGTTTTGGCGCTCGACGTAGGACGTTGAGACGTGCGCCATGTCGGGGTCGCCCGCGATGGCTTTCGTTTTCACTTTGACCAACCCAGCCGGGCTGTAGCGCCCCTTGAAGGCTTCCGGGGCCGCCCCGTAGGTCTTGATGACTTGGCCGTAATCCACTTCACCGCCGAAGCCGCGCTTCACGGCTCGGCGATACAGGTGAAGACCGTCCGACGAAATCTGAACGCGACCAGCAACCCGCGAAGCCACGTCGTCAATGAATGCGCAGGCGTGTTCATCATCGCGAGGGCCGATCAAAACCGAGAATACCAACTTGGTATCGGCATCAATGGCCGTCCACGTCCATGTATCGCCAGCGCCGTCCGGCGCTGCTTTGGCGGTAGCGACGTTCTTTTGCTTGGCATAGGTGAACGACCAGATTTCATCGACCTGGACCCGCTCGCAGTTCAGGTCGCGGAACACGCGGTCCTGATAGGCTCCGAGAGCCGCACCAGCGTCATTCAGCAGCTTAGCGACGGTGTTCTTGCTGGCCCCGGTCAGCCGGGTGACGGCGCGGATCGACATGCCCTCGCAAAGCAAGTGCAGGATTTTCGCGCGATCTTCGGAGGACAGCTTGTTCATGGGGGCATCATACTGACCCATATGCGTTAGTCAAGCATAAGGGTCAATTTGGTTGACGTGGAAAATCAGTCGCTTGCGCTCGATGCACAAATGAATTGACAGCCAATTCAAGTGACTGTAGGAAATGATGGTGCCTCGACCGGGACTCGGACCCGGAACCTTCAGTTTAGCAGACCGACGCTCTATCCATTGAGCTACCGAGGCACTGCGAAGAGGTTCGGCCAGACGCCAGACGGGAGCTTCGAACTTCCCGCCCAGCGACCCTGGCCTAGCCTATTATGGTACGCGGGGTTTTAGGCACCGCTCATTCTCCTTCTAAAGCATCAAATAATCCTCCGGCCGGTTTGAACCTCGGGCCGGGGGATTTCGTCTTATGGCCGATTCCGTTTGGCCGTTCAAGCCCAAGGAAACACACACACGCAAACGCACATGATGCACACACGCATCATTGTAAAAACCGTTGTCTGTGTTACATGCGGTTCCGCAACGCGGAGATTGTCATGAGCGACATGGAAGAGTTTATGCGCGACAAGATCGCGCGCCTTCGGTCGGAGGCAGACGCGCTCGAAAAGGTGCTGAAGGAATTCACTGGCGCAAAAGGCCGCAGCACCCGACAGGCAGGCGCACCGACTGGCGGGTTCGGGGCAGTGATGGATGCCCTCGAAGAGGCGGGTCCGGCCGGTATGTCCCTAGACGAGATGATCCAAGCTGCGTCGGATCGCGGTTACGACGTGAACCGGGCGACGCTTCGCTCACAACTCTGGACGGCCAAAAATAACGACAAAGTGGAAGCGCTGGAGCCGGGCCGCTACCGGTCGTTGACCGCAGTGGAAGCGCCTAAAATCGTTGACCAAGACGACTACAGTTCAGGATTCAGAACCGGACCGCTGAAACCAGAACCCGCACCAACGCCGCAAGTGAACTACGACCTGAACGATGAGATTCCGTTTTAGGTGTGCCAGCGCGCTTTCGCGGCCTTGCTGGCAATAGCCGAGCGTTCTTCTGGCGTCAGACGTGAGGCACGAGACGCACCCCCGATCTTACCGCCACGCACTTGACCCTCTGGTCCGGGGAGCGGTGGTGCGATGTCCTCTTTTTCACCCGTCGCAACATCAACGATGAAGCGGGCGAGTTGGTTGGGGTCGCGCGGGCGTGACGGTGGTTTTGCCATCCCATCAGGATACAGGGTCTCGCGCGAGATGCGAAGCCTGCCAGATTTCAAACTGACCCACTACCGAGTGTTGGAATGAAACGGAACGCGAACATCTGGCTTGGGCGGATGAAATGCAGTAGGCTAGGCGCCATGAACAAAATCGTCTCGAACGATGAATGGCTGAACGCTTTGGCCACCAAGGTCGACGATGAAGGGCCGCAGATCATCCCTGTCGAGGGCCGGGGTCGCTACATGCTCGTGTCCGAAGCCGAGTTTCATCGAATGTCCGAACGCAAGCCGACGTTCAAGGAATGGCTTTTGACCGGTCCCCGGCTGGATGATGTCGAGATCGAACGGGACCCCAGACCGGCTCGAGATTTCTCTTTTTGAAATTTCTGCTCGATACCAATGCGGTCAGCGAGATACTGAAATCGCGTCCCAATAGCGGTTTCACGGACTGGTTTCATTCCGTTGGCTCGCCGGAAGACGTCATGGATGATCGGCTTCACGTCAGCGTCCTGACGATTGGCGAAATGCGGCGTGGCGCTCTGCGGTTGGCGGCCGATCCGCGCGGCGTGATCCTGCAGGCTCGAATCGAAGGCATCATCGCCGAGTATGGCGACCGGCTCATACCGGTCGATCTCGCGGTCGTGGAGAGATGGGCGCTGCTGGCGGAAGTCTATCGAACGGCCGGCGTAACCGTCGGCATCACCGATGAGCTGCTGGCTGCGACCGCGCTCGTGCAGGACTTCACGCTGGTCACGCGCAATGTACGACATTTCGAGCGCAGCGGCTGTCGCGTGCTGTCGCCGTGGAGCGAGTGACTCCGATCCTGCCGCCCCTGTTCGCCGACTGGTTCGCCAACCGTGGCTGGGGCTTGCGTCGGCATCAGGCCGAGATGATCGCGGCGGGGATGGCGGGCAAGCACGCCCTGCTGGTCGCGCCGACGGGCGGGGGGAAGACTCTGGCGGGGTTCCTGCCGTCGCTGATCGAGCTTTCAGAGCGGGGTCCGCGCCCGGACTTCGGGCCGGGGTCGGGGGTGCATACCCTGTACGTCTCGCCCCTGAAGGCCCTGACCACCGATGTCGAACGCAACCTGATGACGCCGATCCGCGAGATCGGCTTGAACATCCATGTCGAGAGCCGGACCGGCGACACCAAGCAATCCAAGAAGCAGAGGCAGAGGGAAAATCCGCCCGACATCCTGCTGACCACGCCCGAGCAACTGGCCCTGTTCTGCGCCTGGGACGGGGCGCGGGCCTACTTTTCCGACCTGAAATGCATCGTGCTGGACGAGGTGCATGCGATCTGGAGCGGCAAGCGGGGCGATCTGCTGAACCTGGGGCTGGGGCGGTTGCAGAGCTTTTCGCCGGGAATGCGGCGGGTGGCCCTGTCCGCAACGATCGACGATCCGCAGCTGATCGCGGACTGGTTGGCGCCGGGATCAAGAGCCCTCCCCCTCG
>JBPPMC010000266.1:0-13492 GCA_051305835.1 Sphingobium sp. | reverse complement strand
GCGATGATGGCGAAAAATACGCCCTTTATACCCTTTCTGGCGCAGAGCGATCGCAGTTCGAACAATTTGGAATGCCACGGGCAACCCAGGTCTTCGCCCCCACATTCAAGGGTGAGGGCATCATCCGGTCGGATGACATCCTGGCCGATGAACGATATGGGAATAATGCGCCGCATAAGGGCATGCCAAGGCCACGGTGTTGCAGAATGCGCGGTTCAAATATGCATGCCGTCACTGTGAGCACAACGGGCTCCAAAACCACAGGTGCCGTCGGCCGCCCGCTTGCATTCGCCATGCTGCGCTCCTCTTGTCGGATACACAGCATACAATGAAGCTTACTTCAGTTCCAGATGACTAGATAGAGATGCCCCATCTCGATGGGCGCTCGCGGGTCTCGGTGGCATCGTCATCCTCTGGATTGGAGGATGCGCTTATGACGGTAGTTGCGATGAGCCATGCCGAGCTTTCACGGTACCATACGCTGCTTCGAGTGCAGCGCCGCGAACTGCAGGTTCAGGATGCGGCAACACTTCTTGGGATGTCACGGCGCAGATTAGTCGGCTGCTGGCGCGACTAGATGCGCAAGGCCCCGAAGGTCTGGTTTTGCGCAAGCGCGGCCGACCGATTAATCGGCGGCACAGCGATTACGCTGCAATTACCGGCACCTGTAGGACTTGTTGTGAGCCTAGTAACTCCAGCAGACATACAGGGCCAGCCGCTTCGTCCTCTTGTCAGTTTCGACACCACTCGTCGCAAACCGATGCCACTCCAGCGCAAACTTCAAGGCTAGGATTGTCAGACGCCCGCGTACCATATGCGTTCCTGGCACCAGACTGAGATTGCCAGCAACAGCTAAGTTATTGAAAAATGGTGCTGCCGGGGAGGATTGAACTCCCGACCTCAGCCTTACCAAGGATGCGCTCTACCACTGAGCTACGGCAGCATACCATTTCATGTCGCGCGCAAATCGATCCGGGCCAGCCGGACCGCGCGGGAAGCGGGCCTATGGCTTTGTTTGCCCCCGATTGTCAAGCAGCGGATGTGCGAAAGACTTGCCCGCCCGGGTCCGCCTTGGCTATTAGCCTTTCATGAGCCTGGAAGACGAACGGAAGAAACGGCTGGCGCAGTCGCTGCGAGAGAATTTGCGGCGACGCAAGGGGCAGGCGCGCGAACATGCCGCCACGCCTGCTATCGCAGAAAACCCGCAGAACAAGGACGAACTATAGCGGCGCGCAGGCGTCGTCGAGCCACGCCTTCGCCTCACCCTGCAACTGCGGTCCGACGATTTCCAAAACCGTCGCGTGATAGGCGTTGAGCCATTCGCGCTCGTCGCTTGTCAGCAATCCCTGCGCAATCACGTTGCGGTCGATCGGCGCGAAGGTCAGCGTTTCAAAGCCCATCATCGGCTGTTCTGCGTCCGGCACATCGCGTTCCTCGACCAGCACCAGATTTTCGATGCGGATGCCATATTCGCCGGCCTTGTAATAGCCTGGCTCGTTCGACAGGATCATGCCGGCGCGGAGCGGCTCGTCGCCACCCCCGAACGTTGCGATCCGTTGCGGCCCCTCATGCACCGACAGGAAGCTGCCGACGCCGTGGCCAGTTCCATGCGCATAATCGAAGCCCCGCGCCCAGAGATGCTGGCGCGCCAGCACATCCAGTTGACCGCCCCGCGTGCCCTGTGGGAACACTGCACGGGCAAGCGCGATATGGCCCTTCAGCACCAGCGTGAAGCGCTCGCGCATTTCGTCTGTCGGCGTGCCAATGGCGATGGTGCGCGTGACGTCCGTTGTGCCGTCCAGATATTGGCCGCCCGAGTCCACCAGGTAGAGCGATCCGGTCTTGATCGGCAAACTCGACGTTTCATCGACCTTGTAATGCGGGCTGGCGCCGTTCGGGCCGAACGCGGAGATGGTATCGAAGGAGAGATCCTTCAGCTTGCCGGTCTCCTCGCGAAGATCCTGCAGCTTCGCGGCGGCTGTCAGTTCGGTAAGTTCGCCTTTTGGCGCTTCCATCGAGAGCCAGTGCAGGTAGCGGCTCAGCGCAGCGCCGTCACGAGCCTGAGCGGCGCGGTGGCCGGTAATCTCGGCATCGTTCTTGACGGCCTTGGCCAGCACCGCGGGATCGCGCAGCGCCAGCACCTTTGCTCCACCCTTGTCGAGCTGGTCGAAGATCGCGGCAACGGCGCGCTCCGGATCGGCGACAACGGTCTTGCCCGCAAGGTCGCTCAGCGCGTCGGCAAAGTCAGCACGGTCATGCACGCGGACGGCGTTGCCCAGATGCTGGATGACCTCATCGCTGATCTTCTCCGGCGCGACATACAGGTCCGCCGTCGCATCGGCATGGACGATGGCATAGGCCAGCGCCACCGGCGTCCGCTCTACGTCCGCGCCACGGATGTTGAAGGTCCACGCAATCGAGTCGAGCGCCGAAAGCACGGCCGCATCGGCTTTGCGCGCACTCAACCAGTCCGCCATATCCTGCCGCTTGTCACGCGCGCTTTTGCCCGCATAGCTCTCGTCATGCGTGACGAGCCGGGCATTGCTGGGCGCGGGACGGTTCGGCCAGACGGCGTCGATCGGGTTCGTATCCACCGCCGCCAGCGCAGCACCCTTTTCCGCCAGCGCCGCCGTCGCCTGCTGTACCCAGGCGCGGGTGTGCAGCCAGGGATCATAGCCGATGCGCCCTCCGTTATTGGTGTTTTCGGCCAGCCATCCCGCAACGCTCGTCTGTGGCACGCTCTGATATTGCCATAAGCTACCATCGACCTGTTCGCGGACCTGCAGCGTATAGCGCCCATCCACAAAGATCGCGGCGGCTTCCGGCAGCACGACGGCACTGCCTGCCGACCCCTGAAATCCTGTCAGCCAGGCGAGGCGCTGGGCATAGGCACCCACATATTCGCTCATATGCTCGTCGGTCAGCGGGACGACGAAACCGTCAATCCGGTCCTTCTTCAGCTGTTCGCGAAGGGCGGCGAGACGGGCTTCATAGGTAGACATTGCGGTTTCCTGTCGTGCAACTTGTATCAATCGATATTACAGCAGCATAGACACGCCAGCACGGTTGCGCCAGCACCCGCGACAGGACAAAAGGCCCGCATGACAAAAACACTCTCGTCGCCGCCACAGGCACTTACTCGTCCGCACAGCTTCACCACGCATGGCGTAACCATCGAGGATCCTTGGGCATGGCTGCGTGATCCGGGCTATCCCAAGGTCACGGACAAAGATGTGCTGGCCTATCTGGCGGAAGAAAATACGTGGTTTGAGGCCGCTATGGAGCCGCACAAGGCGCTCACTGAAACATTGTTTCAGGAGATGAAGGGCCGCATCAAGGAAGACGACAAGTCGGTTCCGCAGAAGGATGGCGACTATATCTACTGGCGCGCCTTCGAGACCGGCGCGCAATATCGCAAGTGGTTCCGCCGCGCGGTCGTCGGCGGCGACGAACAGTTGATCCTCGACGAACCGGCACTGGCCGAGGGGCATGAATATTTCCGGTTGGGCGCGATGTCCGTCAGCCATTGCGGTCGCTATCTGGCCTATGCGATCGACACCGACGGATCGGAACGGTTCGAGGTACGCATCAAGGATCTGCTTGCCGACACGATATTGCCTGACGTGATTCCCGGCACATTGTCATCGCTGGTGTGGACGAGCGACAGCAAGGGATTGCTCTACAGCCTCGCCAACGAGAATTGGCGGACGGACAATGCGCGGCTGCACTGGCTGGG
The DNA here is from genome assembly GCA_051305835.1 of Sphingobium sp. Taxonomy (GTDB): domain Bacteria; phylum Pseudomonadota; class Alphaproteobacteria; order Sphingomonadales; family Sphingomonadaceae; genus Sphingobium. Next base: position 9,756 of record JBPPMC010000266.1, on the reverse strand, counting down.
TACGCCGATCGAGAGCGATGTGGAACTGTTCCACGAGGATGATGAAGGGTTCCGCGTCAACATTGGCCTGACGTCTTCGGAAAAATGGATCGTCATTTCGACCGGCGATCATGTGACGAGCGAAGCATGGCTGATCCCGGCCAATGATCCGCTGGCCAAGCCCCGGCTGGTCTCGACGCGCAAGGCGGGTCGCGAATATGATGTCGATGAGCGCGACGGCGCGCTCTACATTCGGACCAACGACACGCACCCCAATTTCCGGCTCGTGCAATCGGCGCTTGAGACGCCGGACCAATGGGTCGAAGTCATCGCGCCATCGGACAGGTTCTACCTCACCGATTTCACGCTGTTCAAGCAATTCTATGTGACGGAAGGCCGCGATGATGGCCTCGATCAAGTCGAACTGCGCGATTATGAAACGCATGGGGCAAAGCGCATCGCGTTCCCCGAAGCGAGTTACTCCGCAAGCCTTGACGATAATCCCGAATATGATGTGACGAAGCTGCGCATCGGCTATGAATCGATGGTCACGCCCGACACGATCTATGACTATCATCTGGCCGACGGCCGGCTGGAAGTCCTGAAGATCCAGGAAATCCCTTCGGGCTATGACGCTTCGCTCTACACCACTGAACGCCTGATGATCCCCGCGCGCGACGGCACGCAGATTCCGGTGTCGATAGTCTATCCGAAGGACTTCAAGAAGGACGGCAGCGGGCCGCTCTACCTCTATGGCTATGGCGCCTATGGCATTGCGATGGAGCCGGGCTTTTCGACGGGGCGGCTGTCGCTGCTCGATCAGGGCTTCGCGTTCGCGCTCGCGCATATCCGGGGCGGCGACGATCTGGGCCAGCAATGGTATCTGGACGGGAAGCTCGACAAGCGCACCAACACCTTCAATGATTTCGTCGATGTCGCCAACGGCCTGATTGAACGTAACTACACCGCGAAGGGCCGCATCGCCATTTCGGGCGGATCTGCGGGCGGCGAGTTGATGGGTGCGGTCATCAACAGCGATCCCGACCTGTGGGGGGCGGTCGTCGCGCATGTGCCGTTCGTCGATGTGCTGAACACGATGCTTGACGAAAGCCTGCCGCTGACGCCGGGCGAATGGCCGGAATGGGGAAACCCGATCGAGGACAAGGCCGCGTTCGAGACGATCCTGTCCTATGATCCGTATAATAATGTGAAAGCGCAGGACTATCCGCCGCTACTGGTGACGGCGGGCCTGAACGATCCCCGCGTGACATATTGGGAACCCGCGAAATGGGTTGCCCGGCTGCGCGCAACCAAGACCGACGACAATGTCCTGCTGCTAAAGACCAATATGGGGGCGGGGCATGGCGGCAAGTCGGGCCGCTTCGAAAGCCTGCACGAAGTCGCCGAGGAATTTGCCTTCATCCTCTGGCAATTGGGCCTGACCGGCTAACGCGATGCCTACGCCGTTCGTCACGACCATCACTGCGCTGCCCGAGCATATCGACGAGATGGGGCATGTGAACAATGCGGTGTGGGTGCAATGGCTTCAGGAAGTCGCGACCCGGCACTGGCAGGCGGTTGCGCCGTCCGATCATGTCGAGACCTATGTCTGGGTCGTGAACCGGCACGAGATCGACTATCGCGGCAATGTGCAGGCAGGCGCGGTGGTAACGGCAAAAACCTGGGTCGGGGAAAGTCCGCGCGGGGCGCGGTTCGATCGGTTCGTGGAGTTCACTGGCCCCGACGGCAAAGTGAAGGTCAGCGCGAAATCGACCTGGGTGATCGTAGACCGCGCCAGCGGGCGGATATTGCGCATTCCGCCCGACGTGGCTGCGCCCTTCCTCGCCTGATTTAGCTGAGGATCAGCCGTGCGACCGTACGGATCGCCTTCGGGTCGGCCACGAACGCCATGTGCGTGCAGTCAAACTCCAGCGCCAGATCGCGCTCGCCATCCTGCCCGCGCGCGCACGCCGGAGCGACCACGCCATCGCGCGCCGACCAGCAGGCGATCGTGGGAACGGCGGGTTTTTCCGACAAAATGCACTGCACCGGCGGGCAATCAACGGGGTGCCCCGCAATCCGCTCATACATCCGCCAGGCATTGTTGGCGCGGGGATCGCCAGAGAAAGGGCTGCCCATGGTGATGACGCGGCAGACGCGACCGGGCGCGCGCTTCGCATATTCGCGGGCAATCAAACCGCCAAGGCTCCAGCCCAACAGCGTCACTGGTTTGTCTGCGGAGATGGCGGCGACGCGCCGGTCGATAGCGTCGAGCATATCGACGCTGACGCCCAGATTGCGTCCCAGACCCCAGCCATGCGCCGCAAAGCCCGCGCCAGCCAGCGAACGCCGCAGTCGGGCTGTCGTATTGTCGGACGCCATGAACCCCGGAACCACCAGCACCGGACGGCCATCGCCCTGCACCGACAGAGGCACGGCGCGACCGAAGGCAGCAGCCCAGCGCATGTGCAGAAAGGCGCGCACTTCCCCGGCCAGCAACGCTTTCGAGGGTGCGGCAACGCCGATGGAGCGGGAATCAGCAAGGGCTACAGCGCGGGACATGGTCCCAACATAAGCACGTATCGGATTTATGAAAGATTTATGACGCAACGATTGCGCCGTGATGACGCTCTATTCCGCGGGAACTGCCGCAGCGGGCAGTGCGCTGGTTGGCGCGGGGCGCACCGGTGGACCGTCCAATATCGCGGCAGTCTCGATCAGATCCAATGCTCGGCGCGCTTCCCGATAGCGTCGCCCCATTTCGAGCCAGCGTTCCGCATTGGCCTTGCCGGGCAGGCGTTCCACTTCTTCCATCGCAGGCGCTACGCGCCCCGATGACAGGAGCCGCGCGATACGGGGAATGGCCCTTTCCGGCAGCGGCGAGGGCGTGGATGCCTTGCGGATGATCACCAGATCGCGGGCCTCGCGCTGCAACGCCGTCCACCATCCGGTTCCGGGCGGACTGGTGCGCAGTGACGGAGCAATATCGTCGAAACCCGCCTGCAGGTCCGTCAGCGTCACCGGTTCCCGCGCGGCGTTGATGATGGTGGCGACGGCGCGCGGCTGCGCCTGCCCGAACCGCAGTCGAAGCTGACCCTCAAGATATCCAAGGGTTGCGCCGCTATCGAGCGCACGCCGGGTAGCGAAAGCAACCAGCAGCCCCTCTGACCGGGTGGCATTGCCCGATGCCGCCTGCGTCGCGACCGAGACACGCGCCAGACGATCCTCCAATTCGGTCATCCGCAACGCCAGCAGATCCTGCCGTGCGGCATCGACCGGCAGCGCAGCGGCGCTGGGTGCGGATGCCGTTTCCGGCGATGATGCCGCCAAGGGTGTGACGCTACGCCCGCCCCACCATGCAATCAGTCGCGGATAGGTGGCGACCGCCGCGCCGATCCCGCCGAGAAAGGCGAAGATCACTAACGCTATGAGCAAGGGCGTAGTGCTCCGCCGACGCTCGCGAAAAGCGCGGGCGGGCGGGGGCGTGTTCGCCGCAAAGCCGCTCTTCGTCGCGGCAGGAGTCGGCGTTTCGGTGGCAGTGTCCGCCATGCCAAGTGGCAGCGGGGTCTGGGCGTCATCGCTCATGCCGGTTCCTTATCGACGCATGCAGTCAGGAGCGCGATCAGCACTCGCATAATCCAGCAGCAAGGGCCAGCATTGCATCATCGCGGGGGTGTTCCGCCGCAGCAACGCTTGCCCAGCCCGCCCCACAACTCGCCAGCGCTGCCTCGCTGATCGCTATCACGTGCAGTGCGCTCCGCTGCTCGGGAGGAACCAGATCGCTCAACCGTGCACCCGCGCGGGGCGAATGGGCGAGTAGGATCATTCCCGGCGTCAGCACATGCAGCAGGTCGTCGGCATTGCCACGCTCGACCGCCGCATAGACGCATGCCGACGCGACTTTCAGGCCCAGCGGATCGAAAGGGCGGATGTCCCGGCCCGATATGTGGAGGATATTCCGGTGCCTTCCCGCGATGGTGCCGATCAAGGCCTGCACGCCTTCCTCGCCACTTTCCACGCTTGCAAAACCGGCGTCGCGCGCCGCGCGCGCCGTAACTTCGCCAACGGCATAGGCGGGCAGATGCGCATAGCGTGCAAGCTGCGCTCCGCCCAGCCGAGCGCCATTGGCGCTGGTGAACATGACCGCATCCACCAGATGCGGCTCCGGCCCGGTCCATGGCAGGGGCGCGACCAGAAACAGCGGATAGGCATGCGCGTCGAACCCCGCCGCCAGCGCTTTGGCAAGGGTCGCCTGTACGCCCGGCTCTGGGCGCAGGATGAGAAGGGGGCGGGGGGCGCTTATGCCGAAGCCTCCGCGACGCCATCGAAGAGCGTGCGGATCCCCGGAGTGGCCTGCGCCAGCAAGTTGCGACCCAGCGCTTCCGCAGCCGCAAAATCATCGCGCGCCAGCAAGGTCGTATTGGACACGCGCTCGCTGCCGTCCGCCGTAAGAATTTCGGCGATCAGGTAGATCGCATCGCCCTCGATCCGCGCCAGCGCACCAATCGGCGAATGACAACTGCCGCCCAGCGCCAAGAGCAATGCCCGCTCCGCCAGCACACAATCCAATGTATCAGCGTCTGAAATAGCGGCGAGCAAAGCTTTCATCTCGTCATTGGCGGCCAGTGTCTCGATACCGACGGCACCCTGCGCCGGTGCGGGCATCATCACGTCGACAGGGATGAAAGCCCCAATGTCATGCTGCCCCAGACGATCCAGCCCCGCCGCCGCGAGCAAAGACGCATCCACTTCACCCGCCGTCACCTTGGCGAGCCGCGTCGCGACATTGCCCCGGAACAGCGTGATGGTGACATCGGGCCGCAACCGTTGCACTTGCGCGGCGCGGCGCGGCGAGCTGGTGCCCAGCACCGCACCTTCGCGCAATTCCGTGAAGCTCTCCGCGCCGATCAGCTTGTCGCGTACATCTGCGCGCGGCAGCATGGCGGCGATGACGATCTCGGGCGGGCGGATTGTCTCCACGTCCTTCATGGAATGCACCGCAAAGTCGATCTCGCCGTCGATCAGCGCGCGATCCAGTTCCTTGGTCCACAGCGCCTTGCCACCGATATCGGCCAGCGCGCGATCCTGTATGCGATCGCCACTGGTCTTGACCGTCACGATCTCCACGGCTTCACTGTCCCAGCCATGGGTGGCGCACAGGGCGGACGCGACCATATTGGCCTGCACCAGTGCAAGCGGCGATCCACGAGTGCCAAGGCGCAACGGTCGGGCGGGAATAGAGGAAAGAGCAACCATATCTCGCTTCCTTCTATCCAGAGGTCGGACTAGAGGGAAGCCCCATGACGATCATCCTTGGCCTTGAATCCAGTTGCGACGAAACAGCGGCAGCGCTGGTGACGCATGACGGGCGCATTTTGGCGCACCGGCTCGCCACGCAGGAGGAGGCGCATCGCCCCTATGGCGGCGTGGTGCCGGAGATTGCCGCGCGCGCGCATGTCGAAGTGTTGACGCCGCTGGTGGCGGCCGCTTTTGCCGACGCAGGGCTGAAACTCGCCGATGTCGATGCGATTGCCGCGACGGCGGGACCGGGCTTGATCGGCGGCGTCATGGTGGGGCTGGTGACGGGGAAGGCGCTCGCCCATGCGGCGGGTAAGCCGCTCGTGGCGGTCAATCATCTGGAGGGCCACGCGCTGTCTCCTCGCCTTGCCGATCCAACACTCGGGTTTCCCTATATGTTGCTGCTCGTTTCGGGCGGGCATTGCCAATTGCTGCTGGTGCGCGGCGTCGGCAATTATGTGCGGCTGGCGACGACCATCGACGATGCCGCCGGAGAGGCCTTTGACAAGACCGCCAAGCTACTCGGTCTCGGCTATCCCGGCGGTCCTGCCGTCGAGCAAGCCGCTTTGCGGGGCAACGCGAAAGCCGTTCCTTTGCCCCGTCCGCTGGTCGGCACGGCGGAGCCGCATTTCTCCTTTGCGGGCCTGAAAAGTGCCGTGATGCGGGCGGCGCAATCGGGCAAGCATAGTGTCGAGGATATCGCCGCGAGCTTTCAGCAGGCGGTCATCGATTGCCTCATCGACCGCAGCCGTCGACAACTTGCCGTTCACTCGGACGTCAGCGCGTTCGTCGTGGCGGGTGGTGTCGCCGCGAACAACGCCATCCGCAGCGCGCTCGAAGCGCTGGCATCGTCACAGGGGTTGCGCTTCGTTGCGCCGCCGATGTGGCTGTGCACCGACAATGCGGCGATGATCGCATGGGCGGGCGCGGAGCGATTTGCCCTCGGCCTCACCGATGGTCTCGATTTCGCCGCAAGGCCGCGCTGGCCGCTGGATCCCGATGCGCTGGCGGCGCGTGGCGCAGGAGTGAAAGCATGAAGATCGGGGTTATCGGGGCAGGCGCGTGGGGCACGGCACTGGCGCAAGTCGCGGCATCCGGCGGCGAACCTGTCCGTCTATGGGCGCTGGAAGCAGACGTCGTACAGGCCATCAATGATCGCCGTCAGAACCCGCTCTATTTGCCCAACGTGGCGCTGGGCGAGAGTATTCAGGCGACCGGCGATCTTGCCGATCTGGCCGACTGCGATGCCCTGTTGATCGTCACGCCCGCGCAGCATCTGCGCGCATTGCTGGAGCAGGCCTCCGTCGGCAAAAGAGCGCTTGTTATCTGCTGCAAGGGGATTGAAGCGGGCACCGGCTTGCTGATGTCCGAAGCGGCGCAAGCTGTGTGCCCGGATGCTCCGGTGGCCGTGTTGTCCGGCCCCACCTTCGCGCATGAAGTCGGGAAAGGATTGCCGACAGCGGTCACGCTTGCTTGCGAAGACAAAGAATTGGGCGCGAAGATCGCCGCACGGATGAAGCGGCCCTCTTTTCGTCCCTATCTTTCCGATGACGTCGTGGGCGCGGAAATTGGCGGTGCGGTGAAAAATGTGCTCGCGATCGGCTGCGGCGTGGCGGAAGGGGCTGGCCTCGGTCTAAACGCCCGTGCCGCGCTCATCAGTCGCGGCTTTGCCGAGATGACGCGCTTTGGCCTTGTGCGCGGTGCGCGGGCCGATACCCTTGCCGGTCTCTCGGGACTGGGCGACCTGGTGCTGACCTGTTCGTCCACAGACTCCCGCAATTTCTCGCTGGGCAAGGCGTTGGGGCAGGGGCAACCCGCGTCCGAACTGCTGGCCAATCGCCGGACCGTGGCGGAGGGTGCCTATACCGCGCCGGTGCTGCGCGATGTCGCGCGTGCTGCGGGTGTCGATATGCCGATCGTGGAGGCGGTGTGTGCACTCCTGGAAGGTACGCAGCCGGTCACGCATGTCGTGGAAGCGTTGCTCGCACGCCCCATTCGCGCAGAAACGACATGATGTTAGCCTTTATGGGCCGATTTTTCCTTACATGCCCTCATTATTCCAATACAGTCGCGCGTTAACGAAGCGAGAGGGGCACTGATTTTTGGCCGCAGAGGCAACTTCCGGCGCGAATGACGGCGCAAGGCACGCGGCTGTCCCCAATCCTGCGCATAGCGACGACGATGATATTGCCGCGCTCGCAAAGGGCGGGCGCACCAATGTTTTCGGCTTCCTGCTGCGTCTCGCCGCGCGTCTGCCGTTCCTGTTCATTGCCGGGCGTCTCTATGGCGCGGACGTGCTGGGCCGCTTTGCCTATGCTGTCCTGATGGTCGAATTTGCGGCGCAACTCGCGACCCTCGGGCTGAAGCGGGGGCTTGCGGGCGAACTTAGCCAGACCGAGCGGCCTCATGCCCATATCGTCGCGGAGGCGATGCTGGTCACGGTGTTGGCATCGCTCGCCGCCGCCGCGATATTGATGCTTTTCCCGCAAGCCATGTTTCCGAACAGCGGCATAAACGGCCTCGATCGCCTGCTGCCCCTCATCATCATCGCCGTGGCTGGATCGGACGTGGCGCTGGCGGCCTGTGCCTATCGCTTCGACATAAAGGCCACCGTCCGCGCCCGCTCGATCATCGAACCCTGGGCGATCAGCTTTGGTGCATTCGGCTTCTATTTCTATTCGGTGCGCGATGGACTTATCCTGTCCTACGTCCTGTCGATGGTGCTGGCCTTGATCGCGTCGCTCATCCCCATGGTGCGGCACTATGGCATTCCCCGTGGGTGGAAGCCGCAATGGCGCAGCATCGGTAAACTGACGCGCCACAATCTGCCGCTGGCGGCCGCCGATGCTGTGGAGTGGGGATCTCGCCGCCTTGACCTTGCCATCCTCGGCCTGTTTGCCACACCTTACATCGTCGGCATCTATTATGTCGCGCAGCAAGTCGCCTCGCTGCCACAGAAGCTCAAGACCAGTTTCGAGCCTATCCTTGGCCCGGTCATCACCCGCAATCTGGCCGAGAATAATCTCAACGGAATCGCGCGGCAGGTCAGCCAGGTCGGCTTCTGGATCATCGCTGCGCAGGCAGGAATCGCGCTGGCATTGGGGATTCCTGGTGAAGCAGTGATGGGCCTCGTCGGACCCAACTTCGTCGGCGGCACGGGCGCACTGGCGTTCCTGCTCACGGCTGAAGTCGTCGCGGCGATTGCTGTCGTCAGCGAATCCGCGCTCGTCTATATCGCGCCGCTGCGCAACCTGGTGATCTCGCTTGCGATGATACTCATGCAGGCGGCGCTCAGTTTCATTCTCATCATCGCAGCCCGTCGCAGTGGACTAAGCCCGCTCGTCATTGCCGCCATGCCTGCGCTGGGGCTTGCCGTCGCGCTGGGACTTGGTTCGCTCGTCAAGGCCAAGCTGTTGTCGCTCATGCTGAAAGCACCCGTGAATGCGTGGCGTTGGGCACTGCTCTGGGCATCTGCAGCCGCGACGCTGGCGGGGAGCGCGTTCGTCGCGCTCCCGCCGCATTTCGAATGGGTGGAACTGGTGTTCGGCGTGCCCGTGATATTGGGCGTCTATGCGCTGGTCATCTGGCGACGCGGCTTCGGCCCGGAAGACCGCGCCCTGTTCCGCAAACGACCAGCGCCGGAGCCAGCGCCTTAGGCCGTCACAGCTGCTGCGAACGAAGCAGCTTGAGGTCCGCTTCGGGCCGCGCGCCATAATGCGAAATCACTTCCGCCGCGGCAATCGCGCCCAGCTTCAAACTGGCCTCGACAGTCAGGCCATCGACATGGCCGGTCAGGAAGCCAGCGGCAAAAAGGTCACCTGCGCCGGTCGTGTCGACAATGCGCTCGACGGGTGCCGCCAGCGTTTCGGATCGCACGCCATCCACGATCGCGATCGCGCCTTTCTCGCCGCAGGTGCAGACCAGCACCGGCACCTTGGGCGCGATCGCCGCTACCGCAGCTTCGAAGTCATCAAGTTCGGTGAGCGCCCTGATCTCGTCATCGTTGGAAAAGAGGATGTCGATCAACCCTTCCTCCATCATCGCAAGGAAATCGTCACGATGCCGTGCAATCACGAAATCGGCTGACAGCGTGAAGGCGACTTTACGCCCAGCTTCCTTGGCATAGCCAATAGCTGTCCGCATCGCCGCGCGTGGCTCCTCAGGATCCCAAAGATAACCCTCCAGATACAGGATCTGCGCGTTCTGGATCGTCTCCTTGTCCAATGCCTGTGCGGGAAGGAACTGCGACGCGCCAAGGAACGTGTTCATCGTCCGCTGCGCATCGGGCGTGACCATGATCAGGCACCGCGCCGTCGGCGGTTCCGCTGTACGGACAGGGGTGTCGAACGCGATGCCGAGCGCACGGATGTCATGCGCGAACACCTGACCCAGTTGGTCGTCGCGCACCTGGCCGATGAAGGCGCAGGACTTTCCGAAAGCGGCCATGCCGGCCAGCGTGTTCGCCGCCGAACCGCCGCT
>JBPPMC010000206.1:0-2636 GCA_051305835.1 Sphingobium sp. | reverse complement strand
AACGAGGCCAATGTGGCGGCGACGCTGGCCTCCGCCGGGCGCATCGGCAGGATGCGCGCCAAACAGGCAACCGCGAGCGACGTGACGCCATAGCCGCCGACGATCGCGCCCAGCAGCCGGGCTGCCATGGCGATCCGGGGTGTGAGGCCGTTGGGAGGCGATATTCGATCGTGAATCACGTCAGAACTGCCGCTGAAGCGAAACCATGAAGGTCCGCGGTTCACCCGGCGTCGTACGGGTCAGCGAGGCGGTCGGGAAATAGCGCTCGTTGAAGATGTTGCGGACATTGACCTGCACCGACCAGTCCTTGACCCTGTAGAAGATTCCGCCATCGACGAGCACATAGCCGTCGAGGAGGAAGGGCTGCGTTGCGCCGACAACCGCAGATGCCGTGCTCGCTGCGCGATTGCTTTCATGATGCAGCCCGGCCCCCGCGCCCAGATTGGCGAGTGGCCCGTCCTGGATCGTGTAGCGCGCCCACAGATCGACGATGTTGCGGGGCACGCTGCCCAGCCGCGATCCGACCCGCAACCGGTTGTCCGCAGTAACCTTGGCATCGAGATAAGTGTAGGCCGCCGTCAGTTCGATCCCGGGCGCCGGGCGCCATGCGCCCTCCGCCTCGATCCCGCGCGTGCGCTGCTCCCCGGTCAGCACATAGACGTTGGGAAGCACCGCATCGGCGGTGGCGACATTAGCGCGGGTTAGCGAGAATATGGTGAGCATCCCGGTCAGCCGTCCGTCACCGCGCGCGATCTTCAGGCCGCCTTCGTAATTGACGCCGCGTTCGGGCGGCAAAACCCGCTGCTCGACATCCCGGTAGCTGAATTGCGGCGTGAATGATTTCGAATAGTTCACATAGAGCGACGCCCAGTCGTTCAGGGCCAGCGTGGCGCCGGCACGGGGACTGAAGGCCGTCGCCTTGGCCTTCGGGCTGCGTACCCCGCCGTTCAGGTTGATCGCCGACGCGTCATCCCATCGTCCACCGATCGTCACCGCCAGCGCTTCGCCGAGCTTGATATGATCCTGGACATAGAAACCCAGCTGCTTTGTCCGGCTGCCTGCGCTGGAGGAAGGAACTGCCGCATTATGGCTGCTGACCGTTCCGTAAACTGGCGCGTAAAGGTCCAGATAATAAGGCTTGCTGGTGTCGTAGAGATTGACGTTGTCCGCCTTGCGTCGGCCGTAATCGACGCCCGCCAGAACATAATGGTTCAATGGCCCGGTGTCGAACCGTGCGCTGATGTTGGTATCGACACGGAAATAGGTGCCGTTCTCGTCATAAGGTCCATAAAAGGCACGGCTAACCCGACTATAGGCGGGGATGACCGGCGTCGTGGCCGTCGCCGGAATGGCCTGCGCATTGATCCCGGTGATGAACAGCCAGTTGTCCCAGCTATTGTGGAAATCCTGATAACGCAACGACTGGTGGATCGCGACGGCCTCGCCGACCTTGTGATCGAACACATAGCCGAGATTCCAGTAATCATTCTTCTGTACAGCAGGAAACACCGTGTCGTTGATCGACAGATCGATCGGCAACGGCCCGTTGGGATTGGGTAGCGCGGTGCCATAGGCTGTGGTTGGCGACCATGGCCGGATATCATCCTTCTGATAGCGGCCGAGCAGGGTCAGTGTCGTCCGGGGCGTAACCCTCCATGTCACCGAAGGCGCGAGGAAAATCCGCTTCTGGCCCGAGGCGTGGACAAAGAAATCCTGATCGCGGTACACGCCAGCCAGACGCGCCGTGACGGCGCCATCGCGCGTCAGCGGGCCGTTCGCATCGGCGCGCAGTTCCACGAGGTCATAGGATCCCGCGCTGACCCCGACATCGAGGAAAGCCTCTTCGCGCGGCCGCTTGCTGACCATGTTGACGATGCCCGATAGCGGCCCTTGCCCGAACAGGCCGGACGCCGGTCCCTTGACCACCTCAATGCGTTCGAGGCCGGTCATTTCCGATGTGCCATAACCGGTGTCGTCGAGCAGCCCGTCCAGATAGGTCGCACCCGAAGAGGCATTGAAGCCGCGGATGTTGAAGCCGTCGAAGAAGCCATAATTATTGTTGCGCGATACTCCGGCAACGCCGGCCAGCGCATCGCCGAGCCGTAGTACTCCGCGATCGCGCAGCGTATGTTGCGAGACGATCGAGATCGCCTGCGAGTTTTCGAGCGCGGGAATGTCCGCCTTCGACGCCACCAGCGTTTCGTCGATATGGCGTGCGGTCACGATGATGCCGCTCCGCTTTTCATCCGCCTCCGGCGTTTCCTGAGCCAGCGCAACCGCCGGCAAGCTGAGGTGTGACGTGCATAGTAACGCACCCATTATACGCGCAGAAACTTTTCTCAATTTCATCCCCCTGTCACCGACGCAGGACGTATAAACAGATATGAGATTGACTCGCAATAGCGATTATAATAGCGGCCCGCTTCAGTTCTCGGGGGGCCAAAGCCATGCACAAGTTCATCATATCACTCTTGTCCGCATCGACTGTGGCAGGTGTTCCACTGTGTCCGGTAGCGCATGCGGCTAGTCCTGATCCCGGGCGGGACGCCGCTCCGAGCGACACGCCGAGCGAGAAATCGGACATCATAGTCACCGGCCTGAAGCATGATGATGGGCAAGCCAGGATCACGGAAGGC
>JBPPMC010000017.1:0-3661 GCA_051305835.1 Sphingobium sp. | reverse complement strand
CTGCACCAGCCCCTTAACAGCCAGCGTGATCGGCTCGAGGCCGAAGGCATCCCCTTGAGCCTCTCGACGCTCGCGGATCAGATCGGCGCGATCTGCGTGGCGGTGAAACCCCTGTTCCTGCTGCTGGAGGCGCAGGGGCTCGCCGCTGACCGCCTGCATGCCGACGACACCACCGTTCCACTTCTGGCCAAGCTGAAAACCAGCGTGGCGCGGATCTGGGATTATGTGCGCGACGATCGCCCGTTCGGCGGCCCGGCGCCGCCAGTGGCGCTGTGCTACTACTCCAGCGATCGCAGGGGCGAGCATCCCCGCGCCCACCTGGCCGGCTATACCGGTATTCTCCAGGTCGACAGGTATGCCGGCTTCAATGCCCTGTTCGAGGAAGGCTGGGCCGATAAGCCCATGACGCGCGCAAATTGCTGGGTTCATGCACGCCGGAAATTCTTCAAGCTCGTCGACATCCGGCAGCAGCTCAAGCGCAGGAAGAAGGGCGCCGCGCCGCTCATCTCACCGCTGGCGACCGAGGCGCTCGAGATCATCGATCGGCTCTTTGCCATCGAGCGCGGCATCAACGGCAAGCCTGCCGCCGAGCGCCTGGCCGTTCGCCAGGAGCTGTCCGCTCCGATCGTTGCCGAACTGGAGGCCTGGATGCACGAGACGCGCAGCAAGCTCTCTCGTCACGATGCCGTGGCCAAGGCCATCGCCTACCTTCAGAACGACTGGGCAGGCTTTATCACCTTCCTCGCCGATGGCCGGATATGTCTCTCAAATAACGCCGCGGAACGCGAGCTCCGCGCGGTAGCTCGGGGCAGAAAAGCATGGCTGTTCGTGGACTCAGACCGTGGAGGCCAACGCGCCGCGATGATGTTCAGCCTGTTCGGCACGGCCCGGCTCAACGACGTCGATCCGCTCGCCTAGTTCACCGACGTCCTCGCCCGGATCGCCGACATCCCACAGAACCGCCTTCACGAACTCCTCCCTTGGCATTGGAAAGCTGCTCAGCAGCAGGCCGCCGAGGAAATCGCCGCCTGAACCCGACCCCACCGCGACAATCTCGCGGCGGCTATCGGATGCGTACGTTTCTACGTTCTCCCTTGAAAAGGTAGTCGTCTCGCCTGCCCAGTTCCGGAATGTGGACCGGAACCCGTGGACGGTGATGCCATCATACCCCATGCGGCGCAGCAGCATGCTCATCGCCATGTTGGAGAGAGGCTTGCCGTGATTTCCAACAAAGACCTTCGCATTCGCGTCGGGGTTGCTCGGCCGAAGATCCTTAAGTATTCGAAGAGAAGCTAAGCTGAGCGGCACTTGATGTATTCTGCCGGCCTTCATGCGTTCTGCTGGCAACGTCCAGATCGCCGCTTCCAACTCGACTTCTCCCCACGTCATGCCGAGCGTCTCGCCGGATCGAGCCGCGGTAAGGATCGTCAATTCCAATGCGCAAGCGGCCGATGCCGGACGTTCGGCCAGCTCTTTCATGAACTCGCTGATCTTACCAAATGGCAGGGCTGCATGGTGCTCCGGGCCAATTTGCGGCTTTCTGGGTAACAGCTCAAGATGCCCCTTCCAACGTGCAGGATTCTCCCCCGTTCGAAGCCCCTTGGCTTTAGCGGCGTCCAGGACACGTTCGATCCGGCCGCACTCGCGAAGCGGTTTCTGGCAAAACAGGCTAGGACTCCGGCCCAGTGACCGCGCCATTAGTATCGCCTGATCCAATATGTGTTCGCGTAAACGACGCTGCCCGAATGATTGGCGTTGGTCGCACGAAGCTCTATGAGTTGATAGCAGCAGGTGAGCTTGAGACGATCAAGTTCGGGAATGCCACCCGCATCACTACCGCCAGCCTGCACGATCTTGTCAGACGACGTCTCGAAACAGCATAAACAGCAAGGGCGTCGCAGCATTGGCGCAGTCGGCCCTACACGTTGACGATCTTTACGTCGAAGGCGACGAGCCAGTGCGCAGCTGTGGCGGTGACGCGCAGCGGGAATAGAGCGCGTCTGCGGCCCGCAGGCGCGCGTAGAACGCTGACCGGCCCGCTCCATCGGTCGAAAGGGTGAGAGACGTCCGGAGCACGGAGTCGCGAAGCGCCTTGGTTTAGGTAATTAGCTCAAAGCACCCCAAAATTTAGGCTTATCGAAGAAATCTCTCCGTGGTTTCCCGACCTGCGTTCACTAAGCGCCGAGGCTGATCGACCCGTCCGTTCCAAGCTTTGCATAGAATGTTTACTGCAGGGCTCCCTCAGAACTGCACCCTGAGGCCAATATTCGCACTCTCACCGCTGCTGTCAGCACCGAACTCGCTGTTGATGGCAGCAAACACTGTGGCTCCCCGCGTAACCTGCGCCGCTGCGCCCGCCCCTATCGTGGCCAACGTCTGGTCCCGCGCAGCGCCAGGCATTACAAGCCGTGCTGAAACGCCGGTGATGCCTGCGCTGGCATAGACGCCATTGCCGGCTAGCTGGTGCCGCAGGCCAGCTGACAGCCAGGGGCGGATAGCAGCCCCGGATTCGCCTTTTAAGGTGAAGTCGCCGCTGATGAAGCTTGCCTTTGTGCGGCGGGCGTCGACATCGAGCGATAATGCTCCACCTCCCGTTTCCGCCGCAGATCCACGGCGTGAGGAAATATGCGTGAAGCCGAGTTCCGGACGCAAGGTCCAACCATCACCCAATCCAAAGGCATGCCCGACGGAAACATCGCCAGTCCAGCCGCGCAGGCGATAATGCGCCCTGGTTTTCGCGCCGCCGATCAATACGCGATAGGTATCTGCCGAACTGCCGTCATAGGTCAGCGAGGCAGCGACTTCCAATCCACCCAGTCGGGCTTGGCCAATGACGCCGACGAGCATACCGTCCGCATTGGTTTTGGAGCCGAGCGCCCCAACATTTTGTCGCGCGTTGATATACCCTACAAATCCGCCAAAGGAGACGGTTCCGGAACTGAGGCCAATCCCCGCCAGTAGCCCTTGCGTGGATATGTCGGCGCGCGATGTGCCCGCCCTCACTGTGCCCAGAAGCCGCCGCCAGCTGCCCAGCGCCTGGCCGAAACTGAATAGGCCGGCTTGACCTTCCGGCGATGCCATGTTGGCCGAACGCAACGCCGCAGCGACTGCCAACCCATTCTCGACGCCCATCTGCGATGCAGAAGCATAGGGCTCCGCATTGAGGCGGGCGAAAGCAGCAGGGTTCGCTGTTCCATTGGCTGTCAGGAGCGCCGGAATGGCATTGATCACCCCGGCGGGCGCGCTCCCGCCCAGTAGCAAGCCGTTAAAGTAATCGACGGAGCGCACGACCTGCGGATTTGAACCGGGGGCGAGGACGAATTGACCAAGCAGATCTATGCTGTTCGCCGTCTGGCGCAGGAAGCTCAGCACGGTCGAGGCCTTGTCGGTGGTCGTGAAAGCACCGCTGATACCGTCACTTGCCGTAATCAGGCTGTAGTTCAGACCGGGCGTAAGGGGGCGGTCGCCCACGATCTTGAGAGTCGCGCCTGAAGCGATGCTAAGCGCGCCGTTGACGATCAATGCATCGATGACGGAGGGCGTCATCTCGAACAAGGTCGTCGATCCGCTGGCAAGCGCGACCGAGCCATTGACCGTCATCGTTCCGGGCGAAGAACCGGGTGACAAAATCCCCTGTACGACAATGTTACCGTTGACAGTG
>JBPPMC010000187.1:0-13992 GCA_051305835.1 Sphingobium sp. | reverse complement strand
CGGCGCAGCGATCGTGGCAACACGCCGAATGATCGTGCGGCCGACAGCCAGATGCGCGTGATGGAAGCGGTGATTCGACGGACGTTGTTCGACAATCCCGAAGCGGTTGCGCGAGTGATGACAGTCGCCCGCACACAGCTTGATGCGCATATTGCGGCGGGACGGAACATCCGCCCAGCAATGGTCAAGGATGCCGCCCCGAGCGTCAGGCAGGATGTGGTCCGTGGCCGCGACCCAGCTATGCCGCCCAACCCTCGTCCGGGTCGCGAGCCCAAGCCCCAGGAACGCAGCCGCTCTCGGTGACCGGGAAGCGGTTTTTTTGTGCCGCAACCCCTCTGCGACAAATTGGTAAGGCGATCGCCTCCCGGTTTAAGAACCGGTGCCTTTGTTCGGCTTGACCGAACATTTGTCGTGATTGGTAAAAAACGAGCGGTGCAACTCGAGCCTGTCGGATATATACTATGCGCGCGAACCGTCCCGCAAAGCGCGACAACCTTGCCAGATAATATAATCACCGTTATAGCGAACGCGCCGGACATCGCTCGTAGAGGCTCAAATTGCGCGAAGGATATAATCTCAAGACGCTTGGACCTCGAGCTGCCCAGCTGATCGTCGAACTCAACGAACGCCGTCAGCCGATCTTTTCGCTCGCGGACGTCACCGAGATCACAGGTCTTAGCCCGTCATCGGCACGCAGCCTCGTTGCGAACACCGAAGCGCGCGGCATCGTCACGCGCCTGAAGCCCGGCCTCTACAATCTGGTGCCATTCGAGCGGGGCCGCGACACCGAGCATGTGAGCGATCCTTACCTCATCGCAAGAACGCTGGTTGGCGATGCGGACTACTTCATATCCCACGGCAGCGCCCTCGAGCTGCACCGCATGGTCACCCAACCGCAGTTGGCCATCATCGTCTCCTGCACCAAACGGCTGCGCCCGCAGCACATTCACGGGTATGAGTTCCGCTTCGTCGATGTCAAACCGCAGGATTTCTTCGGCCTGACCGAGATATGGATTACATCCGAAGAGCAGGTCCGGGTCAGCGATCCCGAGCGGACCATCATCGATGGTCTGGACCATCCGCAATATGTCGGTGGCGTTACAGAGGTCGCCAAGGGCCTGTGGATGAAGCGCGATACGCTGCGGGTCGAACTGATGATCGAGTATGCGCTTCGCCTCGGCGTTGGCGCGGTAATCCGCCGCCTGGGCTATCTGCTGGAATTTTATGGCTTGGCCGACGCAGCCGCATTGGAGCCGTTGCGCGCGCGGTTGACCCCGACCTATCAGCGTCTCGATCCCCTGTTTCCCAATGAGGGCCGGATGCTGGCCCGATGGCGCATCCGACTCAACGTCGAGCCCGACGAACTCGATCTCATACGGAGCAGCTGATGATTCCCCAGCGCGATCTCTCCCGTATCGCCAACGGCCTTCTCAAGCCGCGCGGCCGCCGCGTGCCCGAAGCGGTGATCGAACGCGACTATTGCCTGGCCTGGTTCCTGACCGGTCTGGCCCAGCACCCTTTGCGCGAGTTTCTCGCCTTCAAGGGCGGGACGGCATTGCGCCGCTGCTGGTTCGAGAATTACCGCTTTTCCGAGGATCTCGATTTTTCGCTGATCAAGCCCATCGAGCTGGACGCTATCCTCTCCGGCCTGGACGAGATTTTTGCCATCGTCGAGGCGGCGTCAGGGATCAACATGGCCTATGACCGGCCAGACCGGCACGGCCATCAGAACACCCACACCTTCTATCTGAACTACAAAGGCCCCCTGCCCGCGCGTAGCGACGTAAAAGTCGATATCACGATAAACGAAGTTTTCTGCTTTCCGCTGGCCGAGCGCCCGATCCTGCGGACCTTCGACGAATTTGCTGACCTGCCGGAAGGCCCGACCATTCTGGCCTACAGTCTGGCGGAGATTTTCATCGAGAAGCTGGCAGCCCTGTCGGACAAGGCCCGCACCGAGCCGCGTGATCTCTACGACCTTTGGAATCTGCTCGATGAGCGTGACATCCGTCCGGCGGAATACCTCGCCGAGTTCACCCAGAAGCTCGCTCTGCGGGAGCGCACACCCAATGGCGTGACCGCAGCGATCGCCGCCAAGGAGAAGCGACTGGGCACGCTCTGGACTAAGCGCTTACAGCACCAGATGAGCGATTTGCCGCAGTTCGAAGGGGTGTTTCGGGAGGTTATGCGCGTTCTGCGTGAAGCCGATCTTCCAGAATAGGATTGAGAGTCCCGCTACCTGGCCCCGCAATGCCGCCCCTCGAGATTATGCACTGGCGATTATCGATATTGGCTTGTGCCTAATGGCAACGGACCGATGATGGGACATTTGAGACAGTCGGCTTCGGGAGCGCCCGATGGCGAACCCTGCCGTTCCTACACGATGTGGGAGGGCGCTATCCATCCCCTTTCGGTTGGTCTTGATTATCAGGCGATGATCCAGCGAGCAGCTGATCGCGGCGCGCTGACGGATTTGACGACATACGATCTGGCGCGCTTGCTTGAGGGTATCAGCGCGCATTCCACGCGAATGGGGTTCAACCAGGATTTGTTTACGAGCGGTGAGGATCTTGTCGGCATCATGGATGCGTTGCGCTGGAAGAGTCCGCGGATGCCGCTCGCGTACAACCTTAACCTTGCTGCCGAACATGGTGCTGCAGGGCGCATTATGGCAAAGATTGGTTAGTTTGGAGCCGACGTCCCCGGACGGCGAAACGGACCTAATTGGCGACCACGGTGCCGACTAGGAGGTGGCGAGCTTCTCAAGTCCCTCGTAATGAAGCGGTTCGAGGGTTTTGATCATCTCGAGCAGAAAAGTAACGTTCTTCTGTGTCTCGGCGACCAAGGCCGGATCGAAACCCTTGCCGGTCGGATGAGAGAGGTCGTTGGAGAATTTATAGATAGCGGTCTTTTTATGCGGATCGAATGTGGTGCCTTCCAGCTTGGCATAGACGCTATTCTCGAAAGGTCTGTGAAATTCGAGGAACGTCTCCAGCACTTTCCGCGCCACGTTCGGAATATGATAGGCTGAGAGAATGGTCCCGTCGGACTTGAAGTCATGCAGCAGCTTAAACAGAAAATTATATTCGCTCGGATGATCGAGTAGCAGTTTGTCGAGCGGCTGCAGGCACGCCTCGCGACTGGTCTCCGACTCGCTGCAGACGATCATGTAATAGGATTTCGCGCCAACCGATCTGGGAACGCTTTTCAGCCAGTTGAGCAGAAGTTTAAGAAAGTCGAAATTGTGGGTCAGCAGGAAAATCTGCTTGGCATCCTTCACCGCGTTCTTGAGAAACGCGAAGGCCTGGTAGATTGACGCGGCATCCATGCTAGAAATCGGATCGTCGATTACTACGATGCCCTCGACGAGATCGAAATCCTGATCGCCGAGCTGTACGATGAAATAGAGAAAGGCGATCGCGGTCTTTTCGCCCTCGGACAGGCGTTTGGCAGCCTTGCCCCGCCGCAGCACGCGATATCCCTCGTTGCTGGATTCGAAGCGCAGGTCGGTGCGTCCCAGAAAATCGCGGAGCCGCTCAGTCATCTGCGCGCCGCCAGCATGTTCGCTCGAGACCTGCGCCTGCTTGGTTTCGTAGGAGACTCTGATCGCCGCAAGGCTGCGCGGGTCCGGCAAGTCGGAAGCACCATCGGTCAGGTTCGAGACGATCGCCTTTTGGGCTGCGATCCGCTGATCCAGATCACGCACCTGTACATCGATCGTCGACAGATAATGACGTTGGATTTGCGCGCGGGCGTCGGCTTTCGCGGCATCGAACTCTGCCGACTTGCGATTGTGCCGCTCGACGAGCGCTGCGAGCGTGGCGATTGCCGCTACCAATAAAGACAGGTCGATCAGGATCGTTGCCGAGCTCGCCGTGGACCGATTGAGCAGCTTGGCCTTGAGAAGCGCCGCGACGGCGTCCAGTTGACCGACTACCTCGTCACGACGCCGCGTGATAACTTGGCACGCCGTCTCATATTCATCGCGAAGTTCGGCATAGAGCGCCGTTCTGGCAGGAAGCTCAAGCACCCCGAGCGCATCCCGGAGCGCATGCACGACATTCAGCGCCGCCAGGATATCGGATTTCAGGTGCTGATCCTCGACACCGAAATGCTCAGCAAGCGCGGCCATCCGGGCCGGCGGCAGTTGCTGATCGCAGAATTCGCAATGTGCAGAGCCGTGGTCCCGGTGGAGGGCGACGCCCTGTTCGACCCAAACCGCGATCCCGGGTTCCTCGACCAAGCGGCGCAGCACGCCCGCTTGGGCGGTGCGGGCGAGTAGCGCCGAGACCAATCCGGGCAGAGCTGCAGCGATGTCGACGAATGGGCCCGCCGGAAGGACCGGCCCGCCGCCGTAGCTGGCAAGCGTCGGGGACGTGATCACATCGAGCTGCTCCTGATGGACCGTCGCGCGATGCACTTCGAGCAGAGCATCGCTCAGAGGCGCCAGACACCGCTCATTGGCGTAGGCGGCCTCGGCGTCGGGTTTGCGATAGCTGCGCAAGGTGCTGCCGCTCGTTGCCTCGCCAATGGTCTTGGCAATCGCCGAGAAGACCTTACCTTTGTCGCTATCGAGCTTGGTGATCGCTTTCTGCGCGACATCAATCGCGGCGCTCCGCTCGCCATGCAGTTTCTTCTCGGCGACGACGTCGTCCGCCAGCGCCTTGTTGTCTTCGCCGATGATGAGGATGTGACGGAGCGGAGCGTGGAATTGGCCGATATTCGCCTCGACATAGTCCGAGTTGAATACGCGGACTTTGCGCGCGTATCGCTGTCCCTTCGCGAGCACCCCGGACTGGCTATCGATCGAGAATTGGAGGTCGGCATATTCGGCATGTTCGCCAGTTTCCAGGCAGCCGAACAGACGGGAAAGCGTCGTCTTTCCTGATCCGTTCTCGCCGTAGACGATGTTATATCGGCCAAATTCGGGCAGCTCAGCCGTCGGTGTGAAGTCGCCAAATACACCCAGCCCCTGGATGCGCCTTATTGCGGTTAGCATATTGCATCAGCGTCGTTTAGCCCGACCGGAACGCTGACGTCAGGAGATGACCCAAGGCAAAGCGACTGTGACGGCGCGAACCGGCGGGAGCCACCCGCGATGACCTCGGAAATATGCATTCGTTCCCCCCACGCGACTCGGTCTGTCTACCAGACAGGCATCGTTTGGGTTGCACGGTATTCTGGAAGGCGGTGCAAGCAAAGCCCAGGAGGGTCCAAGTGTCTCCCGTCGCGGGCATCCGCCCCGCGCTTTAAGCTACACTACGCCGGCGGACACAGTCGGCTGAACGGCGACTAACGATCGACGGCCTCCCTTCGTTGAAAACCGCGAATTTGTGCCTGAATCACCGGCAGGGGAAGGCCCTTTTAAGGCATGCCATCGTATCGCATCTGGTACGCGCTAATGCCGCTTTAATTGAGACATTCTCACCTAGTTTGTGCGATGTGGAGCCTCGGAGGCAACAGATTGACTGAATTTTCTTTTGTTCATGCGGCTGATCTTCATCTCGATAGTCCCCTTCTAGGGCTAGCGGGCAAATCGGCTGAATATGCCGCGCGGGTGGAAGCGGCATCGCGCCAGGCGTTCGACAATCTAATTGCACTCGCTATCGACGAACGCTGCAGGTTCATGGTGCTGGCAGGTGATATCTTTGACGGCGACCTGCGCAACTTCCAGACAGGCCTCTACTTCGTCGATGGCATGCGCAGCCTCGAAGAGGCTGGCATTGATGTCTTCATGGTGCTGGGAAACCACGACTCCGCCAATCGCTTCGCCGACAAGCTGGCCCTGTCAGGCAATGTCCATGTATTCCCGAAGGCGAAGCCAGCAACGCACGTTCTCGACGATGTCAGGGTCGCGATCCACGGCCGCAGCTTTCCGCGTCCTGATGTCTCCGAGGACATCGCGCGGGCATATCCTCCGGCGACCGGGGCACTGTTCAATATCGGCGTTCTCCATACGGCCTGTGCGGGCAGCGAAGGTCATCACGCCCGCTATGCGCCCTGCACGCCGGAGCAGCTTACCAATCATGGCTATGACTATTGGGCGTTAGGCCACGTCCACGCCCATGCCGTGCTTGGCGAGCACCCGCACATCGTCTATCCCGGCAATCTTCAGGGCCGACACCCACGAGAGACGGGGCCCAAGGGGGCCGTCCTGGTCAAAGTCAATGACGGCAGAGTCACTAGCCTCGAGCATCGCGCGCTGGATGTGGTGCGCTGGGCGTCGATCACAGTTGATGTGTCGGGAACGAGCGAACACCCCGAACTACTGGATCTCATTCGCGGCCATATCGCCCAAGGCGCAGAGCAGGCCGACGGACGGCCTATTGCCCTGCGCCTCACAGTGACTGGAACGACACCGCTCCATTCCAGATTGATCCTCGAGCGCACCGCTTTCCGGGAGGACGTGGAAACACTGCTGGCAACGCTCTCGGATGACGTGTGGCTCGAGAAGCTGAGGTTGGAAACGGCCCATCCTGAAGCCCCGGACGCTGTCGATCCAACGGTGGCTGGAAAGCTTGATCAGGAAGTGACCCGCCTCAGCCAGGACAGCGCAATTGCGCAAGTTCTCGAAGCGCGGCTTGCCGAGATTCGGACGAAACTGCCCGCTGGCGCACATGCCGATGCATTCATTGAGCAGATGCGCGCCGAGATACCCGAACGCGCCGCAGCCCTTGCGCGCAGTCTAGTCAGCGAGGCTGGTCATGCGCCTGACTGAACTCAGCCTTGAGAAATATGGCGGCTGTGCCAGTCGCGAGCTCGCCATTCCTGAAACAGCGGGCCTCACGGTGGTCTACGGTGCCAATGAAGCGGGCAAGAGCACCTGTCTCGAGGCGATTAGCGACTTCCTGTTCTCGATCCCCAAGAATACCCAGCGCGGCAGTTTGTTCGGCTACGATGGCATGCGCATCGGGGCCACGATGTTGATGGCAGATGGTAGCACGGTGACGCTCAAGCGCCGCAAGGGCAACGGCAAGACACTGGCTGACCTGTCTGGAACGGCGCTCGATGACACCGTCCTTGCGCCGGTGCTGGGTGCCATCACACGGGAGCGGTTCGAAACACTCTTCGGTCTCAACCACGAAACCTTGCGCAACGGCGGGGAGCGATTGCTTCACGCCGATGGCGACATCGGGCGTCTGATCGTCGAAGCAGGCGGCGGCTTGCGCACGCTGGTATCTCGCCTCGAAGGTATCGACGGCGAAGCGGACAAGCTCTTTGATACGAGGCGGTCGGTAAATCGTGTTTTCTACCAGCAGCTGACCGCATTCGAGGCAGCCGAAAAGACGGCACGCGGCGCGCAACTGACCCGGGAAACCTTTGAGCAGACGCGCAAGGCATCGCTCGCAGCCGGGGAAAAGCTCGATGCCCTGCGCCTCGAGAGGCGCAGCCTCGGCGCATCGACGTCCCGGCTGGAGCGCGTCCTTCGCGTCGCGCCCCACTTGCGTCAGCTGGCCAGCCTGACACAGGATCTGGTCGGCTACGACGATGTCGCGTCCTTCCCGGGTGATTTCGCGGCCAAGATGCGGACTGCTCTGGACCAGCGCAACGGGGCTGAAACGCGGCTAGAGGGTGCGATCGAGCGGCGGGACCGCCTGAAGGCACGGCTTGATGCGCTGGTGGTGAACCCCGGCCTCAAAGCCGCCGAACAGCGGGTGCGTGATCTGGCTGAACGCGCCATTCACGTCAGCAAGGCCCGGTCCGATCGTGCCAATCGTCAGCGCGAGATTGATGACGGCGAGGCTCAACTGGCGGCGCTGCGCCGGATGCTTGGTCTGCCAGCCGATGCGGACCTTGCGCCACTGATCCCGGACCAGTCTGCCCTCAATCTTGTGCGCTCGGCTGCCGACGAGATGGTGGAGCGCCGTCCAGGCCTAGCCTCTGCCAGAAAGCGCCTTGGCGAACTGGCGGCTTCGCTTGCGGCGATTGACGATCGTTTGGAAGCGGCACGCCAGGCAGGGCATAATGCTCCGCCCGAGGCGTCATCATCCGCCTTTGCCAGCCTTGCGGCCCAGAAGTCAGCACACCAGGCACGTCAGCAAGCGCTGGATACGGACAGCGCAACATTGACCGGACGGCTCAAGGCGCTTGGCTTCGATACCATCGATGCGCTTGCCACCCTGCCATGCCCCAGCGTTGACGATATTCGCAGTGAGCAGGCCGCGCGCGAGACATTGACTACGCAGATCGAGGATCAGGCCAAGCTGAGGCGGCAAGCCGAGCGCGAAATTTCAGCCGGTGAGGCTGAGATTGGCTCGCTTCAGGCATCCGGGACCATTGCAAGTGATGCGTCACTTGCCGCGGCGCGCACTCTGCGCGCCGATGCCTGGAGGCCGGTAAAGTCGGCATATGTCGCGGGACAGCTGCCCGATGACGCCACTGCTCGCCTAGCCGTTGCTGACGGTCTGGAAACGGCAATCGTGTCTGCAGACGAACTTGCCGATCGCCGCGCCGCAGAGGCAGAACGGGCTGCATCGCTCGCACATGCGCTGCGGCGCGTCGCGGAAGCAAGGGCTGCGGTCACGGCGGCGGAGGCCGAGACGGCCGCGCTTGTCGCACAAGGCGAAGTGCGCATCGCGCAATGGGGGAACAGTTTTCCGCAAGTTCTGGTCAAACACCCGGAACTGGCGTCGCTGCTCCAATTTGGTCAAGCTCGCCAACTGGTGCTGGATGAATCGGAACGCTTGCGGAATTTGGCAAATGCGCTGGCATTGGAGGAGGCCCAGCTTGCGCCGGCCGTTGAGCTGCTCGAGCGGATCGAACAGAGCCGCAAGCTCGATACCACATTGTCGTTCGCGGCCCGGGTCAGCGCGGTGCAAAACGCCATTTCCCGGCACGAACAAGCACATGCCGAATATGGCAGGGACACGCGGGACCGGGAGGACTTGGCGCGGCAGCACAAGCTGGTTGAGGCGGAAGTGCAACAATTGTCGGACGCACAGGCCGCCTGGGATGCGGCATGGCCTGCGGCAACAGGTGCGCTGGGGCTCAAACCCGACATTTCGCCGGCAGATGCCAACAGTGCGGTCACCGAATGGGTGGGCGCACGCGGTGTGCTTACGGCAATAGGGCAGGCCCGCCAGCGGCTAAAGCGCATGGACGAAGACGAGACGAGCCTTGCGAAGGATGTCCGTAGCCTCGCGACCGAACTCGCCATCGAGATCGGCGAAGACTGTGTGGTTGCAGCGCAGATGGTGCTGGCCCGGTTTACCGACACCGCAACAGCGCAAACCCAATATGATGGGGTACTGCCCGACTTTGTAGAGGCGAAGGTCGAGGCAGACCAGGCGCAAGAGGCCCTCGGCACCGCTCGGGAGGAGCTGGCTACGCTTGCGGCTTCGGCAAAACTTGATGGCGGCGATGATGGGCCCCTTCTGGACGCAGCATCACGGTGTGAAGCACGCATGGCTTTATGCGATGAGATCGCTCTGGCGGAGCGCACCGCGACGGACGTGGGCGACAAGCTTGATCTCGCTGCCTTGCGGGCGGAATGGGACGAACGCGACCTCGATGAGGTTCGTGCGGAACTGACCGAGCAGACATCGCGTGCTACCGAGATCGAGAGCGAAATCGAGGCAGCTATTCTCGCCGAGAAGGCGGCGAAGGATGACCTTGCTGCCTATCTGAGCCAGAGCGAAGTGAATCACGCCGTTGCTGAACGCGAAGCGGCGGCAGCGCAGATGCATCTCGCCCTCGAACGCTATCTCGAGCTATCGGTTGCGCGCGAATTGGTGACGTCGGCCATGGCAACGATCCGCGCAGAACAGCAAGATCCGCTCATTGCGCGGGCAGGCGAACTGTTCACGGCAACGACGCTCGGGGAATTTGCCGGAATCGAGACCGATATCGATGACAAAGGCCATCCGGTCGTGGTTGGACGGCGAGCCAATGGCGGTATTGCTGCGGTTGCTACCATGAGCGACGGCACCCGCGACCAGCTTTTCCTCGCCTTCCGGCTGGCGAGTCTTGAGAATTATGCCAGTGCGACGGAGCCGCTGCCCTTCATCGCGGATGACATTCTGGTGCATTTCGATGATGAGCGCAGCCGGTCCACGCTCGACCTGCTCGCCCAGTTTGGCAAGACCAACCAGGTCCTGCTGTTCACACACCATCGCAGCGTCCGGGCGCTTGCTGAACCGCTGGCGCAACAAGGCCTTGCCAACATCATCGATCTGGATCGTGCGGCATGAGGTCTATGCGAACGGAGGCACCGGTGGTTGCGCATTTCGCCAAACCATTGGTCGGAATACACTCCTCGCACGAATGCGGAACACTCGATCAAGCACCGCAACCCCACAGCCCTCTTCAATCTTTGCGAATCCGGTGACCTTTGCAGATAATCGATAACATCAATGTCCTCCTCGGGGATGAGCTGAAAAAGGACATCAAGCGGGGGCAACGTCTTCGGATTTCAACACGCGGAAGCCGACGTCCTTGCTCCAACCTTCATCGCAGTTGCCCTTGAGCGCCTCCGCACCAGCACGGCGAATACGCTCCTTAGTGACCTCAGACAAAATGTGCGGCTTATCTAATTTATCCAGAAATTTAACAGCATTTTGGACGGTCTTCTTTGCAGCGCCGGTGGTCGCGGCGACAGCTTTATCCAGGTCTTCCGGTAACTGCACCACAACGAACCTGTGGTTTGTGCCAGCGGCTGCATTTGCTGATATCACCGCCTCCGCAGTAGTCCCCGAGCCAGCGAAGAAGTCCATGACAATGCCGGTTCTATTGCGTGGAGTCGCATAATCGATAAGCTTAGCAAGTTCTTCGTGATCTTTTGGGTTGCTGAAAACCTTGCCACCCATCAGCTTTCGCAGGTATTTTACAGCCACTTGTGATTGCTTATATATTACCGACGCGCGGACCTGAGTTGCAAATTCTGTTTCCTCTTGCTCCTCGTCCTCGCCATCCTGCTCCACTTCAGCCTCTTCAAGTTCCTCGGGAATCGGACGAATATGGGCTTTCCGAAAAGGTGGCTCGGAATGGTCTGCACGAAACTCGACGAGCCCCAGCTTTATCTGGCGCTGCATCTCTTCAGCAGATGCATAGCGCCAGCCTGCTTCGGGAACCGCGCAGGGTTCCTTTGTGTCGGGATGAATTACGGCGTATCTTGGACCATCGCCGCCCGGCCACGAAATGTCACGGTCACGCCAGGGACCGTTCTTATCAATCCGCTTGTATCGCGCCCACTTTTTGGCCGGATGCGCCTTCGGCAGAGCCGAATACCAGGCTGACAGCTCCTTCTCCATCTGGGGGTAGTTGTCGCCGTGGACCTCGCGAAGCCTGACAAATTCCTCCCAAATCTCCTTAGCACCCGGCTTTTCCTCACGCCAGATTTCGCCCCGTTCACGTAGCACAAGCTGGTTGCGAGCGTAGACCAGCATGTACTCATGCCCGAGCGAGAAAAATTTTGCGTCGTTTTTTCGACCTTTTTCCCAAGTCAGTTGGGCGATGAAGTTCTTCTCGCCAAAAATTTCGGCGCAAAGTTGCTTCAGAGAGGCCTGCTCAGCATCATCTATACTGATAAAAATCAAACCATCATCCGCCAAAAGGTTCCTAGCAACCTTCAGACGTGAATAGATCATGGTTAGCCAGTCAGAATGATAGCGCCCTTTCGTTTCCGGATTGGCGACCAACAAGCTCCCAGCCTCGTCACGCTGCTCAGTCAGCTGCTCATACTGCTCCCTTAAAGAAGTAAATTTATCCCTATAAATGAAGTCCTTGCCAGTGTTATAAGGTGGGTCGATGTAGATCAGCTTGACCTTGCCGAGGTAACTCTCTTGCAGGAGCTTCAGGGCATCAAGGTTGTCACCCTCGATAAAAAGGTTTTGCGTGGTGTCGAAATCGACGCTTTCCTCACGCGCTGGGCGGAGGGTTTTGGCAATCGGAGCGTTGGCAGTGAGCAATGCCTCGCGCTTGCCCGGCCAGTCGAGACGATAACGCTCCTGAGGGCCATCAACGATCTGATCGGATAGGGTCTGGCGGAGCTGGTCGAAATCAACGGCGAGACGGACAGTGCCTTGATCGTCAGTGGCTTCAGTCACGCAATCGGGGAATAATGCACGAATTTTTGCGATATTGTCCTGGCTAATGTCAGGGCTGTGCATCTTCAACTTGTCCATGCGCGATCTATTCACACTTCTATCTGATCAGGTTTTGCTCGTGAGGGCCGTGTAACGCGACTTAGCGGCACGCAATTCGGCATTGAGCTCGACCTTCCTGTTAAACTGTTTCTCCCGCCTTACGCCAGCCTCCGTTCGCGCGATCTCGCGCTCTAGCTGGGCCGCCTCTTCCGAGCGGGCGACACGTGCCGCAATCGGCTCGTCGGGGCTCTGCCTTGGCGGCAACATGGGTTCGAGCAACCGGGCATAAAGCCTAGCCATGTCCAGCACGGTAGGCAGAGCCTCACGCGGTGTGTTGCCGGCCTGCCATGCCGTGAACGCGTGTGGTGCGGTCACCCATTTGCCTGCCTCCGCCTGGCTGGGGCGTTTCCACGCCATAGCCATGCGAGCCCGCCCGCCATGGCGCAACTCAAGGATCAATGGTCGGGGGATCGCCTTCTCGATGGCCTGCAGCACCGCTGGTTCGACGTCCGGCGTGTGCAGGTCGATTGCGATGACGGCTATTTCCTCGACTTCTGCCGAGGGTTGCAAGTTCAGGCGGTCGGCCCGCAGCACATGCGTCCACTCCATGCGTTCGACCTGATCGACGAATTTGGCCTGCATGGCACGCGGAAGCTGCGCGGCGCTGTATATCCGGCTCTTCGGGATGGCGCGGCCAAACACGGTTCGCGTCGGCCACGCATAAAGCGTCACGCTGCAGCTCCTACCTCAGCCCGCTCCACCACAACAAAGGCGATCAACTCGAAATCATCCAGCCCTCGAATGGTATGGGACAGTGCGGTCGTGGCACCCGTCGAGAATAGACTATCGAGGTCACGCTCCTCCTTGGCGTCGATCATCGCCCGGATCGCACCGTTCAGCAGTCCGGACGGGCCACTCATGTCCTGCCCATCAGCGGTTCGGACATTGAACGGGCGGAACGCCTCTGCCACCGGAGCTGTGACACCCTTTGCCGCAGTCCGAACCAGATCAAGCAGGCGCTTTACCTGGGTCTGATCGGCCACGACGCTGCCATCTTCGCCCATGTAGATCAGATAATACGGATGCAACCGGTTTTGCCGGTTGGCAGAGGCATCCCCGCCGACGGCCTTCAGCGCAAAGATAACGCCGGGCTCGAGACCCTTGCCGGGATCGGCGGGCACGACGGCGTGCAGCCCTTTGGGTGCCGCTGCCAGATCGCAATGTTCCTTCACATAGTTGAGCAGATCCATGCGAAAATCGTTGAGGCCAAGGTCGGTAATAGAGATGCCAGTCCGCACATCCTCCAGCTCGATGACCTCATCCTGCAGGCGCCGCAGCTGTTCGCGCCGATAGGCCGTGTCGCTGGCCTTCGCCGTAAGCACATTGTCGTCACCGGTTGCGGTAACATCGGCAATGATCATGCGGTTTTCTACGCGCTCTTTCAGCTTCATGTAGTCATCGAGCGTGATGTCTGGCCAGTAGTTTGCCAGCTGTATCTGCACGTTTGGCGAGCCGATGCGGTCGATCCGCCCGAACCGCTGGATGATCCGCACCGGGTTCCAGTGAATGTCGTAGTTCACCAGAAAATCGCAGTCTTGCAGGTTCTGGCCTTCCGAGATGCAGTCTGTGGCGATCAGGATATCAATCTCGCCCAGCTCATCAGGCATGATCGCAGCCTTCTCCTTGGAGCGGGGCGAGAACAACGTGAGCAGAGTCTGGAAATCATAGCCCTTCCCCAGCGTCGATTTGGGGGCATCTGACCCCGTGACACGGCCAGTGTGGATATTCTGCTGGGACAAAGCCTCAGCCGCAATCTGATCGTAGAGATAATGTGCGGTATCGGCGAATGCCGTGAAGATGATCAGCTTGCGGTTCCCGGGGTTGATCGGTTCCGCCAGCTTGTGCGCAA
>JBPPMC010000167.1:0-11152 GCA_051305835.1 Sphingobium sp. | reverse complement strand
GGTTCGGTTCACTGTTCTTACCCGGGGTCATGCGGATCAACTCGTCGATCGATATTCCGAGCGCAAGACGGCGGCCGCCAAGCGCGACGCCGTGAAGGACCTTGCGTCGCAGTCGGTCGGCTGACCTGATCCGGACAGCCTCCGGGTCTACCGCGCTTCTGCAGTGCAAAGCGTTTCTAGCAAGGGACAGCCCAAGGTGTCGCCGGCTTCGCAGGCGGCGACGGTGTCGCCGAGCACTTGTTCCATACGGCGAAGGTCGGCGATTTTCAGGCGGATATCCCGCAGATGCTTGCTCGCCAGATCGCGCGCCTGCGCGCACGAGGCAACGCCCCCGTCGGCAAGTGCCAACAGCGCTCGCACCGCGTCGATCGGGAAGCCCAGTTCGCGCGCACGTCGCACGAACGACAGTCGCCGAACATCCGACGGGCAATAGGCGCGGTATCGCCCGCGGCGCAGCGGTACCGGGAGGACACCGATGCGTTCATAATAGCGGATCGTCTCGATGTTGCAGCCCGTGCGCTGCGAGAGTTCGCCGATCGGGATCGTGGTACCGGACGTCGCCATCATCAAATTTCCCTTGAGTCTGTAGTAGCTACAGACACTAGGCTAGGATCGCACCGGTCTCAAGGAGTCGCCATGTCTGAACCTTCTTCCAATCCACATTCGCCGAAGGGATTGGGAACCGCGTCTCTCACTCTCGGAGGAATCGCGGCAGGTTTCGGCGTTGCAGCTTGCTGTGCCCTGCCGATGCTGCTGGCTTCAGTCGGTATCGGATCGGCATGGCTGGCCGGAATCGCCATGGCCGCGCTCCCCTATCGCGTGGCGCTCCTTGCGATCGGCGCACTATGCCTCCTTGCAGGCGCCGCACTTCTCGTTCGTCAGCAAGCGGCGGCAGCGCGCTGCGCATCGGACGCCGCATGCACCTCTCGCGTCACGCGGCTCATCACTCTTGCCGGCCTGCTGATCGGTGCCATCCTGCTCTGGCTGGGCTATGTCTATGTCTGACATCAGCCCGGAGCTAAGTTCGACGATCACCTGTCCCGAGTGCGGCACGATGACGACCGAGCAGATGCCAACGAACGCCTGCCAGTTTTTCTACGACTGTACTGGCTGCAACGCTATGCTTCGGCCCAAGCCCGGCGATTGCTGTGTGTTCTGTTCGTATGGAACTGTTCCCTGTCCGCCGATTCAGATCGATGGCAAGGGCGCGCACTGTTGCAGCTAGTTTCCGGTGTTGTCGTGGACGAAGTATAATAGAACGAAGGATCGAAGCGAAACGGCCTGCAACAATCTGTGTCGAGGTCGCGGTCAGGTGTCCGCAACGTAAAGCGAAACTTCTCCTTCCTGTCCCAAGGTCGCGGCTAATTCGCTGGGCGATAGAAGGCGCCGAGTCGATTTCATGGGTAGGCGGTACCCCACGGTCTTGACCAGACGGGGAGCAACCTGGTCATCCCAGCTTGACCATCAGCCTTCCGGCTGCCCCCTGCTCCGCAGCCAGGTTGCGGTTGTAGGCAAGCGGCATGCGTGGAGATTTCCACCGCAGCGCGTCCATGATGCCGGCCAGATCCTCGCCGCTGGTAAACAGGTCCTGGTTGAGCCCCACGCGCGTCGAATGCGCGCTGATCCCCTTGAGCAGCCGGACCAGGTCGTCGGCGGTGAGATCGGCCAGAGCTCCACAGTCGAACGCGCGCTGGATCATCGACCGATAGATCGGGCCAACCGATGCGGGATGCAGCGCGCCCTCCCCCACATCATACTCGACCCGCGCAGGCACCGCAGATTTTGACAGTGTCTTGCGCAGATCCCAGCTTTCTCGCCCCGAGATGCTATCGATGGATCGCCCGCGCACCGCCGCCTTCGCCTTGTATCGCCGCACATTAACGCGGCGAAACACCGCCCCTTCCCCTATGCCGGCCGCCTCCAACCAAGCCGCAATCGCACGCACCGTACGCGGGCTCAGATAGGCGGTCGCCCCCTCCCCCTCCTGATCACCCTTGCTGCGCGGGATGCTGAGCAGC
The DNA here is from genome assembly GCA_051305835.1 of Sphingobium sp. Lineage (GTDB taxonomy): Bacteria > Pseudomonadota > Alphaproteobacteria > Sphingomonadales > Sphingomonadaceae > Sphingobium. The sequence continues at coordinate 9,134 of JBPPMC010000167.1, read as the reverse complement.
CGCGCGTCGGGATCGATCGCCTCGATGATGTGCTCGACCTCGATCGCGACCAGCTCCGAGGCCCGCAGGCCGGTATCGTAACCGGCCGAGAGCAGTGCGCGATCGCGCAGGCCCGGCAGATCCTCCGCGCAGCACTCAAGCAGCGCCCGCACATTCAGCCCGCGGGGTTCGTCACGTTCGACATTGCGTACCGGTCCCTTGAAGCGCAGCGGCCGCGCTTGCTTCTGCGCGGTGCCGAGACGACGACGGATCGCCTGCAACCGGAGTTTCACCAGCGACGCCGGCGTTGGATCCTTGAGATCGAGCAGCATGTGGATTTTGGCGATCGACGCTTTGTAGCGGCCGAGCGAAGCCGGCTTGCTCCCCTTCTCGGCGCGAGCGTCGAGATAGTCCGCCACGGTTTCAGGGCTCGCTGGCAACGCGACCCGGTTGTGGCGCCGGCACCAGAGATCGAATGCTTCGAGGTCGGACTTGAGGGCGCGGATGCTGTGGGGCGACGACGCGGCCTGATAGGCGGCAATCAGCGCCTCGTTGACGACGACGCGTTCTCCCGCGCGCATCTGCACGACCGCCCACGACAGATCGTCGGCCGACGCAGCTGGCGCGGGCGCTCCGCTTTCCCCCGTCACCAGGGCGGTTTCATCGATCGGCGCAGCGCGTTCCATCGGCGCCGAGCATACGCCACCTTATAAAGAGAGGTCAATTATGCTAATGTGATAGCTGCAATTATCGCGTGTCCATATTCTGATAAGGATAGGCAAGGAAACCAACTGCTGACTTTGGTTTCTTATTCTGGCATGCACAGACCGATGGAAAATCATGGCTTCCCCGAACTTGCGCGGACAATGCTGCTGCTCGGCCGCCTCGACGGGCGCCTACAGAACAGCCCGGTCACGGACATTTTCCTCGCGCGCGCGCGTCTAAGCGGTGCCGTAGCGCTGGCCGGCCTCGCCGGCGTCCCGATTGACGTTCGATCCCTCCAGGACTGGATTGCGGGCAGGAGCCCCCCTCCACGCGCCTCTGAGGGCCTGAACGACCCCATCTCGGTCGCCGCGGTCTTCCATCTCGCGCTTACCCGCGACGAAGATGTGATGGACCGCATCAGCCTGGCCACGCTCCACACGTTGCGCTCGGTTCTCGATGACCGCGCCGAGGCTGCGGCCTATGGAAGTGACGACCTCGCCCACTTCGGGCCTCTGTGGCGCCAGATCAAAGCTTCGGCTGACGAGCCATTTCCGTTAGCGGACCTTTTGTCCATTGCGGAGCGCGTCTTCGCGCTCGCTGCCCTCACCGAACCTGCGCCAGCGTCGTCGGCTGACGTCGTTAGCTTCGACGGGCGGTCGTTCGAACTTCCACCACGTCAGCGCGACCGACTTTGGCTGATCGCCGTTGCCGTACCACGGATGCTTTTTCGCGCCGGCTTCACCTCGCGGGTCATCCCGTCGCTGGTCTTGTTGCCCAAGTTTCTGCCGCCCTCCCCCGCCGAGCTAGCGGAAATTCTAGCGGTCGCGATTGGCCGCGCGGCGCGTGCCAGCCTTCGCGAGCTCGATGCGATCGAACGTGCCGCCTCGAGAACGCTGAGCGATCACGGCGTCACCAAGAGGAGCAAGGCTCCTCTCCTCGCCCGACTCCTGCTATCCTATCCCGGCCTGCAGCCTGCAGCTGTCGCACGTCTCCTTGGCGTGACGCCCCAGGGCGCCCGCAAGCTCCTTGCTACGTCGGGTAGTAGCGCTGCTCATGGCGAGCGACCTCGGCATCCGTCAACTTCGACCTAAGTTCCTTTCGGACTTCGTGGCGACCAGGCTTCAGCCATTCGGCCTCATCATCGGTCACGCTGGACGGAGAATATTGATGCCACAGGAGATACCGCGCGGCGATGACCTGCGGATCGTGACGGATTTCCAGGTTGGGGTCGCTGAGCTTCAGAGCTTGGCCACAGCGGCCGATCGCGCTGTTCGCGACCCAGAGGATCAAGTCTGGATTTACCCACGTGATGGTCTCGCGACAGACATCGTCAGGCTTCCCGTTCCAGTCCCGGACCGCCAGCACCACCATCTTTTCCATGCGTATGTCGTGCCGGAAGATCATGCTGCGCTTCTGGCCACCGCGCTCGATCGACGAGAACGCTGCGTCGTGCATCAGTCCATTGCGCATCATGTAGAGCGCATGCATCTCATCGGCCGAAAGGGTTCCCCACGGCAGCGGAAAGTGATGTAGCGCTCGCTTTATTGGGGCGTTCGCCGGCGGCTCTCCAGAGATCGTTTCACTGAACCCATAGCTCTGCCGATCTGGTCGAGGATGGCGAAGGCCGCGAGCAGCGGCACGATCATTTGTGTGTTGCTCTGCTCCCGCGCACTGTTCATCTCCCGCTGCGCTCTGAGCAGCGTCGAGATGTGTAGAAACGGGGGCGTTCCCTGCGCGATCGTTCCATCGCCCCCGACTTCCAGCAAATGGAGCCAGGCAACCTTTTCGTCCGGTAGCAGCGTGGGATTATGCATGGTGTCAGGGCCGGGAGCGGTCATGTGGTTCCTAACTGGTATCGTCCCAAGGGCATTCGATGTCGGCTAGCCAAGCAACCCTTCGATCGCCTTCAGCAGCTCAGCCGGCGTTGCATCGGCCTTTGGCGGAACCTTGATCGTCAATCCCCCTCCCCTCGCCTTCGAGTAGCGCAGGATGACCTTGCCGCCATTTCCGGTAATCTCCTTTTCCGCAACGCTTTTTGCGGCAGGGGCGACGGTAGCCTTGACGAGCCGCTTGGCAACTTCCGGCCCGCTGATCTTCACGCCTTCACGCGAACGCTCTTCTTCGATCCGCTCGGCCTCTTCACGCATCTTGGCGAGCGACTTTGCGTCGCCCGCAAGCGGCTTGATGTCGCGGGCAACCCGAACGGTGATGTCATGCGTATCGGAGAATGCAGCGACCAATTCCTCGGGCAGCCGCGCAACGTCCAAAAGACGGCTCAACCAGGATTTCGACAGGTTGAGATGCTCTGCCATCTGCGACTGCGAGCCTTCGTAGAACTCAGCGAGCGCGATCGTGTATTCCTTCGCCCGTTCCCAATCCGAGATGTCTTTACGCGAGCGATTCTCGACGTCTGAAACGCGGAAGGCTTCCTCGTCCGTGACGGTCTGGATCGTCACCAGATACTCGTACTCGGGATGGTGATGCGCGCGGAGCCACTTCACCGTCCACCAGCGCCGCACGCCGGCGATGATCTCGTAATCGAACTCGGGATCGTCCTTTAGCCTGCGGACGATTGCTGGAATCCGCTGCTTCTTGGCCGATAGAAAAGAGTCGATCAGGTCGCGGCAGCTGTCCTCGGATAAATGATCGAGGTCGCGGTTGTGCATCCGCCAGGGACGACATTTCGCAGGGTCCACCCACTCGGTTCGGTCCGCCACAGACTTGCCCGTGGCAAGACGCGCCAGTGTCTGGCTGCGGCTTGCCATGATGCCCTCCGCAGGGTTCGACTTATCGAGATTTTCCTCGTCGTCGAGGCCATCTGTGAACTGCGAGCCGAAGCCCTTGTTTCCCTTGCTCATCGGCTCATTCCTTCTTCATTCTTGTCGACCGCATACCCCGCCCCGAGGCCAGAGTTGCCACGTGGCAACTCGCTCGCTTTTGCTATGCTTGAGGGAGGTATTTCCGTCCGATTGTATCGCATCATTGCCTCGCCTAATCGCTTGTTTTAGCTTGTTTTTGTCTCAAGTTGCCACGTGGCAACAGTTCCGAATCCGGCTGCCGGCGCTCCATGATCTGACTGAGCAATTCGTTCCGGATTTCCACGCAGTTGCCACGTGGCAACCGGCCTCAAATCCCCTGCCCTGCCCTGCTTGCCCAGGTCCGCAAAACGTCTTGCTCGATGTCGTGGCAGACCTCCGTCAGATGCTTCATGCAGCGGTTATAAACTTCGTGCGAAGTGACTGGCTTCTCGAGCTCGAACACCGTCTTCATGCGTGAGCTCGCATTGTCGATCTCGGCGCTCGTCACCATCACGGACTGGGTCATTGAACCGCCGAAAACCTGCCGCATCATCGACAGCACCTCGCGGTGCATCGACTTGCTTTCATCTACGCGGCTCCCCACCAGTTTAATGAAATTATATGCGGGCCGACCGCGGCCACCAATCTCCTCCAGCTGCTTCATCGTCGTTCGCGTCATGTCGATGAACGACACGGTAGACGCGAAATCGACCAAGCTCGGCGGTACAGGGATCACCATACAGTTCGCGGCCTGAAGGACGGCCATCGACACCATGCCCAGTGCGGGCGGCGGGTCCATAATGACGATGTCGTAGTCGTCGACAACCGTATCGATCGCCTCCGCTATGAGGTCGATGATCTCCATATTCTGATTCTTCGCCATGTACCCGGCGATCTCATATTCCAGATTGTACAACCGCAGGTTGGACGGGATCAGATCGAGGTTGTGGAAGTGCGTCTTACGGATGATCTTCCTAACCCCAAGCAGCTCCGGGTTATGGAAATGCCCGTAAAGGGTATCCTCCTCCTCGAGATCGACGTCAGGCCGATAGCCAAACATCATCGTCGACGATGCCTGGCTGTCGCAATCTATGAACAGCACGCGATAGCCGTGGATCGCGAAATGCTGCGCCAGGTGTAGCGCGATCGTCGACTTGCCCACGCCGCCTTTGAAGTTGCACACCGAGATGATCGCCGGCGTGTCCGTCGGCTCCCGCCACGGCCGCGTCCCAAACACTTCGCGCATATGGTCGAGCTCTTCCAGGGAGTATTGGACCCTGTGGCCCGAGCCAGTCCGATCGCGCTCGGGGAGGCGCCCGTCTCGCTCAGCCTCTCGAACTGCCGAGGCCGTTCTCCCCACCAAAGCGGCTGCCTTCGAGATAGGGAAGGTGGGTCCTCGCTTCTGACCAGTCTCGGGATCCAGCGCACTATCGCGAATCCGCTTGAGGATCGTCAGCGACTTCCTGTGCAGGACGTCGAGCCCGCCCTCGATCAGGTCATCGGGCTGGGCTAAGGAGGGATCTGTTGCCATGTTTGTCCGCTTCTGTGGGTTTGATAGACCATAGTAGCGCCCTTGGCAGTTTCGAGCAACAAAATGGCCATCAGACTTACAACTAGACCGATGATCTCCGAGCCGTTGGCGAATCGACCAGTTGTGCAGGGCCCTTCAAAAGATTCAGACCGATGATCTCGGTGCCGACTTGATGCAGATCTCAGTCGCTCAAGCGACAAAGGGCGCTGAATGGACGCCTGTGGATAACTACCGATGATCTCGGTACTTTCCGATGATCTCGGTGCAGGAAAACGATGATCTCGGTGCAGGGCGACCGATGATGTCGGAGCGCATACCTATTACTAGAATCAACCTAAGAAAAACCGATTCGCGAATCGTTTTGATTTTTCAGTTTTGAAGCGTGAAAAGACCGGGAGGCCCCGAAAGGGCACCGACATCATCGGTCGTTTTGCAGGTTTGGCGGCCATTTCCCGTCCCAAACTGCCAACGGGGTTGATTTCGCTGCTCAAACCTGTTGAGACATGCCTATCAAAACCTCCGGCAGATTCGGAGGGAAGGGCAGACCATGAATGGGGATCCGCAGAGGCCGCTTGGGCACCAGTACGCACTAGCCATGCTCAACGGCGGTGAAGAGAGCGTGCGCCGACTCGCAACTACTGCGGGTACCCAACTCACCCTCGATGCTTTTCTTCGGGTCCAGGACGAAGAACCTGTCCCCGCATTTCTCCATTCGGCCCTCTGTGCCATGTCGCTGCCGACCAAGCGACCGAAAGACGACACGCAGCCGATCGTTCGTGAAGACGGAAAATACGCGCTCGCAATCAACCCAAGGCCGGTCCTGCAAAATGTCGATGGCAAGTCGGTTATGCGAAGCCTTGGCGTGCCGTACGGTGCTTACCCCCGCGTGGCGCTGATCTATCTCCTGTCGCAAGCCGTCATGAAGCAATCGCGTGATGTTTATCTCGGTCGCAACTTCACCGAATGGATGCGGCGACTGGGCTATCAGACGGTCTCCTACGGCCCCCGCGGTACTGCCAACCTCATGCGGGAGCAGGTCGATCGGCTGCTCGCCTGTGAGTGGCAGATCCGGTGGGATGGTACAGATACCGACGACAACGCCTTTGCAGTCCGCGACGTGAAAATCTCGAACGAATATGCAGGATCTCTCGACAAGAACGGCTCATTTGCGCGCGAAATCCGTATGTCGGAGGCCTTTTACAGCCACCTCGTCGATCACGCCGTTCCTCTGAACGAAGTCGCTATCCGGGAACTAAAGGGCACGCCTACCGCGCTCGACCTCTACACATACCTTGCATATCGGCTTCCGCGAATCGGCTCGGACAAAGGGCAGGTCATTTCTTGGGACCAGCTCGCCAAGCATCTGGGCAACGAGGCCGACAGCAAGCGTTTCCGCCAGACCGTCCGGGAGACGATGCAGATCGTGTCCGCCGTCTATCCGAACGCAAATGTGGATCTCTCGGGCCGGAAAGTGGTGTTGCACCCGTCGCCCGCGCCGATGGAGCGCAAGCTCGTCGGGCCTCACCTCCGATTGGTGGGACCCGCCGCATCAGAAACGGCACCGAGATCATCGGTCAAAGAGCGCCGCGAGGTGCCGGTTGTGCCCTCCAAGGATGCTGAGCCGCTCCTCGCGTTCCCGACGGGTTCATTGGCCTATGGCACTCGCGAGGCCGTGTTTCGTCATATTGGTCTCACCAAGGGAAAACCCTGGGCGGTCGACGATATGGCCACAGCTTTTCGCAAGGGATGTCCAAATTTCGCCAAGGAGCGCACCGACAGCGAGTGGCTCCGTGTCTGGGAAGCTTTTGTCATCAGCTACGCCGAGCGCAGAGCGAATCGGCCTGACGACTGACCGATGATCTCCGAGCCGTTCTTGCGAACGCGCCGGCGAGGGAGTCTGTCCGCAAAGATCGACGGGGGAAAAGGGGAGGGGGCCCGAGCTGGTAAGCAGGAGGTAGAATTATGCCGCTTACAGCCAAACGGCCCTCTCAAGAGCTTGTCGACATCGTCGGTGCGCTAGGCGGGACCTGGAGTGGTCATGTCGCGATGTGCCGGTGCCCAGCGCACGCCGATAGCGATCCAAGCCTTTCCATCCGCCAAGGCGACAGAGGCATCCTCGTCACCTGTTTTGCCGGATGCTCCCGAGAAGATGTGCTACGCGAACTTCGCCGTGTTCGCCCCGGCCAGCATTATGCGCTCCCTGATCCCGCACGCGCTCCGCGCCCTGCCAACATCGAGCGTATTTGGAACCAAGCCGTCGACGTCCGCGGTACGCTCGCTGAGCGATACCTTGAGCGGCGCCACCTCATACCGGTTCCCCCCGACGTAAGATATCACCCGCGATGTCCCTACTTGCCTAAGCCCAAGACGGTATTCTTGCCCGCTCTGCTTGTCGCCGTCCGCGAAACCCGAAGGCTGGTTGCGATCCAGCGTATTTTTCTCGACGAGGCCACCGGCAACTACGTCCGCAAGGTCATGCTCGGAACGCCGCTGAGTGGCGTATGGCGTGGAAGGGAAGGGGGCACCCAACTCGCGATTGCGGAAGGGTTCGAGACAGCAGCCGCTTTCACGCTGCTAAACAACATCTCCTGCTCTGCAGCGCTAGGGGCTCGGCGCCTCGATAAGCTCGCCATCCCGGCAAACGTCACGTCCCTGCTGATCGCCGAGGACAACGACATCGAAGGGCGCCGCGCTGGGATGCAGGCCGAACAACATTATGTGCGACCTGGCCTTTCCATTCATCGTTTCCCACCCCCTGCTCAATTCAAAGATTGGGCGCAAATGCTTGACCGACGAGCTTAAGATCGCTGCGCGATGAGTTCCTGTTAGGACGGATACAGACCCCAGGAATATATTCCGGTCGTGCCGTCGCGTTGCAGCGTGTCGATCGGGACGTCATGCCCGCTCGAATAAGCGACGAGACCAGCGATTCCGGCCGGAAGGGCATATTTAAAGCCAAGTTCTGTCCCGAGATCGGGAACGCCGCCAGCGAAATAATGCGGATTGAACGCCTCACAATGTAATTCGAATGCCGCGCGATCCTCTACGTCCATATCGAGATAACCGACGATTTTCGGGTGAGTTTCGATGCGGATTTTAAGCGTCAAGCCGCCATCAATCCGACTGGACCCTTTGATAATTTGTGGCATGAGCCGCCTCATCGTGAGAGCCGTATCTGGCCAGCACCCACCGATCAGCCAAGGAGACCGCACCAGTTCGTCGGTCAGCAGCAGCTTCGCTGCCATCTCCGCCTTACGCATCTTGGGCGCAAAATACGCGAGCATTTCTCGCAGCTTCGAGCGCTCCCGGCGCGCTTCAGCATCCAGTACCCCAGTCGCCTCGATTGCTGCGATCATAGCAATGATGCGCTGCTCATCAGCCTGATCGACCGCGAAGATCGCGTCAGATTCGTTTTTGAGGGCCCAGCTAGCCTCGGAGCAGAAAAGAGCGAGCTCCTCATCCGAGAGGCCGATGTTGAGATCGCTATCTAATGGCAGCCTGAACGCGTTCGCCAACGGCATCGCGGGCTCGTTCGGTGCCCGGAAAAATTCGGGAAAATGCTTATGCACGACCCACTGGTGATCCTCGAGCATGCGTAGGAGATCATCCCAACCGTGATAGGCAACTTCGAACAGCTTTGCCTTCTTGTGATCCAGCGTCACGATTTCGGCATAGCTCACCAGCTTGGCATCGTGCGGCGCGGTGGTCACCACGATCAACTCGGTCAGTGCGGGTTCGAACCCTTTTGCACGTTCGACCTCCGCTGCGATGATTTTATCGTCCAGTGTCGTCACTGCTTTGCACTGGATGCCGATCAGCCGATCGTCGGCGCGGATTAAAACGTCGACGCCGAACTGCGCCTGCCCGTTACGACCGTAAAGCGTGGAGTGAGCGCCGTCGTGTTGGCTGACCCAGAGGTCCAGTGCGAATTTCTCGAACAGCTTATCGTCCGAGATTTCTGGAAGCCGTTTGCCCTTAAAGCTGCTCATGTGTCGTCTTTACTCATCGCTCATTATCCGGACGCCTCTGATAGCGGACGTAGGGGCAAACCGGTGCAAATATTGGGGCTTCGAGATGGCGACAATTCAGCGCGGCAAGTGAGCATAAACGCCGAAGCGCAC
>JBPPMC010000162.1:0-13552 GCA_051305835.1 Sphingobium sp. | reverse complement strand
AGCTCATCCACCTGCGGCGGGCCGATTTCAATGCTCATACTCTTAAAGCTCCCTCGGTCTCGCCGGGCACGCGACGAAACGTAATATTTACTTCATGCACCAGTTGAAAAGGCAATTCATCACCTTTTTTATATCTTTGTGTCCCGCGAACAATTCGCATTTAATAGTTGGCCTTTAGCGCGCCCATCATGCGCTGCCACCAGGCAGACGCACCCATGCGATGCACGGTTTGCGGCGCTTCGGTCATGCTGCGCAAATCAACCGGATTGGATGCGCCGTAAAGCGCCAATCCGGCAAGCGTGGCAAAAGCGGGACCACTATGCGCTTCGGGCAGCGCCGCCAGCCCGCGCGGGCGACCGATGCGGACCGCTCGACCGAGCGCACTCTGCGCATAATCGGCAATGCCCTTCATCTCCGCGCCGCCGCCGGTCAGCACGACCTGACGCCCGACCGGCGAATTGAAGCCCATGCCTTTCAGCGCCGCGTTCACTTCCGCCATCAACTGATTGAGCCGTTCGCAGATCACGCCGACCAGGGCCGCGCGCGTGATCTTGCCCCCCTCGCCCGCTGCGACGTCGCCGGAGATTGGCGCGATCTCGATCATCTCGCGGAAATCGCGGCGTGACTGCATGGCCGATCCGTAGAAGCATTTCATCCGCTCGGCCTGACTGCGGCGGATGCCAAAGGCTGACGCGATATCGTCGGTGATGTCCGCCGCGCCGATGGGAATCGAGTGCAGCCCGACGAGCATCCCGCCGACATAGAGCGAGACGTTGGTAACCCCTGCGCCCATTTCAACAAGCGCCACGCCAAGGTCGCGCTCCTCTTCCGACAGGCACGCAAGGCCGGTCGCGATCGGTGCGGCGACCACGGCATTTACGTTGAGATACGCGCCGCGCACGCACATCTCCATATTGGCGAGCGGCGCGCCGTCCGCCAGCACGACATGGATATCAACGCCCAGCTTATCGGCATGCATGCCCAGCGGTCGCTTGACGCCCTCGGTGCCGTTCAGCGTGAAACAGGTCGGCTGTGCATGCAGGACGATGCGCCCGTCAGGGTCGATGCTCTGCCGCCCAGTCGTCAGCAGGTCGTCAATGTCCGACTGTTCCACGCGATAGCCGCCAAGGCCGCGCTCGACCGTCACGACATCGCTCACAAGGCTGCCGCCGGAGAAGGACACCCAAACGTCCTCGATATTGAGGCCCGCGACCCGCTCTGCCTGCTCCACGGTTTCGCGCACCGCCATTTCGGTGCGCTCCATATCGGCAATGTAGCCGCGCCGCACGCCCCGACTTTCGCGCTGGCCCGTGCCCAATATGGCAAGTTCGCCCGTGTCCGTCCTGCCCGCAATTAGCGCAGAGACTTTCCAGGAACCGATATCGACGGCGGTGATCAGCTTTTCGACTTTTGGTTGTGCCATCGTGTCAGCCTTCCCCTTTGGCGCTGACGGCCGCGACCCGCGTCTCTTTCGCCGCGTCCTTGGCGGGGGCCGACTTCGCGTCGTCGCTCTTGGTGGCACGATCCTTGGGCATGCGCAGCACGAATTTATCGGGGTCGCGCATGTCGAAGCGAATGATGCCGCGCCCGAGCAGCCGATTGACGCCATCCATGCGCGCGAAGTTCACCAATGCCGCGGCAGCCTCCGGCTCACCTTCCGGCAGTGACAATGTCTCGCCCGACTGGAACCGCATGTCCCAACGGCGATCCCCGACCCAGGTCGCACCCGCCAGCACCGGCTTCAATGCAGGCGCGGCATCGAGCAACTGGCTGAGACGCGCCGTCTGCAGATTGGCATTCGGCCCCACGACCAGCGGCAAGTCGGGCATGTTCGACAGCGACACCGTTTGCAACACGGCGCCGCTCACGTCGATCAGCCTGAGTTGCCCGGCATTCTGCCACACCGCCACCGGTTGCCGCTCGACGATATTGACCACCAGCGTATCGGGCAGGCGGCGGGACACACGCGCGTCCTTCACCCAGCCCAGGGTCAACAGATCGTTGCGCAATTTCGGAAGGTCGACGCTGACCATGGAGCGATCCACCTGACCCAGCGCGATATTGTAGACGGCGAGTTCGTCCATCCGCTCGACGCCATGCACTTCGACCTTGGCGACTTCGAAGCCTGCCTTTGCCGTGGCGCTGGCAAACTCCATCTTCGCCATTGCGGGTAACCCAAGGAACATCGACACGCCGATCGCGACGCCACCGACGATCAGCACGATGCCCCAACTCGCCAGCCGCTGCTGCGTGGCGTTACTGATCGGCAGAGCCGCAAGGAACTTGTCCATGCGGGATTGTTTTTTGAGCGCCCGCCCCCGTCCACCCGTGCGTGTGCCGTTGCGCGGCGCGAGACGGACCGTGCTACCGCGCCTGATGCGTGCCTCACTCATGCTTCGTGCCCCCCGGCGCCAGCTGTCTGGAACGTAAGGCGTCCTTAACGATCCGTTCCACCAACTCGGCATATTCGATGCCCAGCTTCGCGGCCTGTTCAGGGACCAGGCTGAGCGGCGTCATGCCGGGCTGCGTATTTACTTCCAGCAAGAATAGCCCGTCGATCCCCTGCGTGTCGTCCCACCGGAAATCGGAGCGTGACGCGCCCTTGCACCCCAGCAACTGATGCGCGCGTAGTGCAATCGCCTTGCACTGCTCCGTCACATCATCGGGAATGTCGGCGGGGCAGATATGGTCGGTCATGCCGTCCGTATATTTGGCATCGAAGTCGTAAAAGCCGCTCTTGGGGCGCAATTCCGTGACAAGCAGCGCTTCGTCGCCCAGCACGGCGGTGGTGAGTTCGCGGCCACGGATATAGGGTTCGGCCAGCAACGCATCGAAGTGCAGCCACGGCCCCTCGACATCGCGGCCGATCGGGTTGCCGAAGTTGCTCTCGTCCGTGACGATGGCCACGCCGACCGATGACCCTTCATTGACGGGTTTGAGGACATAGGGACGCGGGATCGGGTCGCGGTCGAACAATGTCGCGCTCTCGATCATCAGCCCGCCGGGCATCGGAATGCCGTGCGGCACAAGCGCCTGCTTGGTCAGTTGCTTGTCGATCGCGATGACGGACGTGGCAAGGCCGCTATGCGTGTAGGTGAGGCCCATCAGGTCCATCATGCCCTGCACAGTGCCGTCTTCACCGGGCACGCCATGCAGCGCGTTGAACACGACATCGGGCTTGGTCTCGTGCAGGCGTAGCGCGACATCGCGATCCATGTCGATCCGCGTCACGCGATGGCCGCGCGATTCCAGCGCCTTCGCGATACCTTCGCCCGACGAGAGCGATACCGGACGCTCCGCCGACCAGCCACCCATCAGGACGGCGACATGCCACGGGCCTCTCACTTCGCCACCCCAATGCGCTGAATTTCCCACTCAAGCTCCACGCCGCTGTCTGCCTTCACTCTGCTGCGCACGTCTTCCCCCAGCGCCTCGATCTCGGCGCTGGTCGCATTACCCAGATTGAGCAGAAAGTTGCAATGTTTTTCAGATACTTGTGCGTCACCATGCTGCAAGCCCCGGCATCCGGCGCGGTCGATCAGCGCCCATGCCTTGTGCCCGTCAGGGTTCTTGAAGGTCGATCCGCCGGTGCGACTGCGCAGCGGCTGGCTTGCTTCGCGCTCTGCCGCGATGCGGTCCATTTCCGCGCCGATCACGGCAGGCTCGCCGGGCGTGCCCTTAAAAAGCGCCTCGACCACGACGGAGCCTTCGGGCAACTCGCTGTGGCGGTAGGTATAGCCCAGCTTCGCGGCGGGCCATGTCTCCACGTCGCCATTGCGCAGGACGAGCGTGACTTCGACCAATATGTCGCTGGTGTCGCGGCCGTAGGCGCCCGCATTCATCCGCACTGCACCGCCGACGGTGCCCGGAATACCGCGCAGGAACTCCAGCCCTGCGACACCGGCGTCGCGCGCGGCGCTTGCGATGGCGATGCCCATGGCTGCGCCCCCGGCACGGATATGATTGCCTGCTTCGCGCACCACTTTCTGCATCGACTTGGGCAGGCGCACCACCACGCCCGGCACACCGCCGTCGCGCACCATCAGATTGGAGCCGAGGCCGACCGGCAGCACAGGGATAGCGGGATCGAGCGCCGTCAGAAATTGCGACAAGTCGGCCACGTCACGCGGGCGGATCAGATATTCCGCGGGGCCGCCCGTCCGGAACCAGATGAAGTCGGCAAGGCTGCCGCCCGGCTCCAGCGTGCCTGCAAGAGAAGGAAGCGTAGCCAGCCCACTCGCCATTTCCGCCGTCATTTCCGCCCGGTCCAGAGCGCGATCCAGCGTTCCCACGCCGCAATGTTCGCCTTGCCCGCGTCGGTCATGGCCTTCTGCATCGCCACCGCAGAGTCGGCGCTCTTGATCGACTTGCGCGTCGCTTCCAAGCTCTTCTCATGCGCTTCGATCACGCGCTTCTGCATGTCGATGCACAGGTCCACAAACTCGATCATGCCGCCGTCTCCGGCAGGCTCGTGGTGACGGCAGAGGCAAGCCCCGCCGCCCATTTGGTGATGTCGCCTGCGCCCAGGCAAATGATCATGTCGTCGGGTTGCAGATCGGAGGCCAGCACCCTGGCCAATGCTTCCGGTCCGTCGATCACAGCCGCGGCGCGATGGCCGCGACGCTTGAGACCTGCGACAAGGGCTGCGCTGTCGGTGCCTTCGATCGGCTGCTCGCCCGCCGGATAGACAGGCGCGGCATAGACAATATCCGCATCGTTGAACGCCTGCTGAAAGTCATCCATCAAGTCGCGGAGGCGCGTGAACCGATGCGGTTGCACAACGGCGATCACCCGGCCTCTTGCGCCTTCGCGGGCCGCCGCGAGCACTGCGCGGATTTCCACCGGATGATGGCCGTAATCGTCGATCACCGTCGCAGCGCCACCGGGCAATGCGACTTCGCCAACCTTGGTAAAGCGGCGCTTGACCCCGCCGAACTTCGCAAAGCCAGTCTGTATCGTGGCGTCATCAATGCCCATTTGCAGCGCGACGCCGATAGCGGCCATCGCGTTCAGCACATTGTGGCGACCGGGCATCGGCATTTCGATGCCCTCAATGCGCCGTGTTGACCCATCACGCTCCCGCACCTGCACGTCGAAGCGATTGCCGCCGGGGAAGGACACGACATTCTCGCCGCGAATATCCGCCTGCGCACTGAAGCCGTAGGTTACGACGCGCCGATCCTGCACGCGGGGCAATATCGCCTGCACTTCGGGATGGTCGAGGCATACGATGGCCGCGCCATAGAAGGGCACATTCTCGATAAAGTCGACGAAGGCGTCCTTTACGGCATCGAAGCTGCCATAATGGTCGAGATGTTCAGGGTCGATATTGGTGACGACCGCAATGGTCCCGTCCAGCCGCAGGAAGCTGCCGTCGCTTTCGTCGGCCTCCACGACCATCCAGTCGGACGCGCCCAGCCGTGCATTGGAGCCGTAGCTGTTGATGATGCCGCCATTGATGACGGTGGGATCGACGCCGCCCGCGTCCAGCAACGCCGCGACCATCGACGTAGTCGTCGTCTTGCCATGCGTTCCCGCCACGGCGACCGTGGACTTCAACCGCATCAATTCGGCTAGCATTTCCGCACGGCGCACGACAGGAATGCGATTTTCCAGCGCCAGTTCGACTTCGGGATTGCCGCGCTTGATGGCGGTGGAGGTGACGACTACCGCCGCGTCGCCCAGATTCTCGGCCTTGTGCCCGATGGCGACCGCGATACCTTTAGCGCGCAGGCCTTCGATCACATAGCCCTCGGCGACGTCGGACCCTTGCACCTTGTAGCCAAGATTGTGCATGACTTCGGCAATGCCCGACATGCCTATGCCGCCAATGCCGATGAAATGGATCGTGCCGATATCGGTCGCGACGCCCTTCACGCCGGGACACCCTGCAACGTAAGTGTAGACGGTGCGGGCGGCGTCGTCCGCAAAGGGTCGTTCATGATCGGGGCTTGTCCAATACTCTCTAGAAGGTCGGCCATGTCGCGGGCGGCATAAGGGCGGCCACAGGAGCGCGCGCGCTTGGCGGCATTGGCCAGCGCGCCCGGCTCCATCGCCATCTTCTGCATTTGCTTGGCCAGTTCGACGGGCGTGAACCGGGATTGCGGGATCGAGCGCGCGCCGCCAATGTCCACCATTTCGCGGACATTGGCGGTCTGGTGATCGTCCATCGCGGACGGCAGCGGCACCAATATGGCGGGGCGTCCGGCTGCCGTCAGTTCGGCGATCGTCGAGGCACCGGCGCGGGATATCACCAGATGCGCCCAGCTCAGTTTTTCGGCCATATCCTCAATGTACGTCGAGAGGTCCGCCGGGATTTCCATGTCGGCATAGGTCTGCCGCACCTTCTCAATATCTTCGGCGCGGCATTGCTGAGTCACTTGCAGGCGACGGCGCAGACCCACCGGCAACAAGGCCAAGCCATTGGGCACGACGCTGGACATCACCGTGGCGCCCTGACTCCCGCCGGTGACGAGCAGGCGGAACACGCTCTCGTCGGTGAAGGCAGGAAACTCGTCCTCGCGCAGCGCCATGACTTCGGCGCGCACAGGATTGCCGATCAGATGCACTTTGCCCGTATGCTTGCCAGCGAGCCGTTCCACGATTGGATAGGCCGTCGCGATCGCATCCACCTTGCGCGCGAGCAGCCGGTTCACGCGGCCCAGCACGGCATTCTGCTCATGCACGGCGGACGGAATTTTCATCTTGAACGCCGCCAGAACGGCGGGCAGCGCCGGATAGCCGCCAAAGCCCACGACCGC
Source organism: Sphingobium sp. (assembly GCA_051305835.1). Lineage (GTDB taxonomy): Bacteria > Pseudomonadota > Alphaproteobacteria > Sphingomonadales > Sphingomonadaceae > Sphingobium. Next base: position 6,791 of record JBPPMC010000162.1, on the reverse strand, counting down.
AGTCGGCTGAAACGTCTCATACAGCCGCATTGCCATGGCCCGGCCAGCGAGGATCGCCTTCAGCCCGCGCAGCCATCCCATCGGTCCGCCCTGCATCCGGCCCGCCGGCAAGACATGCACTTGCATATCCTCGAATATGCCGGGGATCTTCGCACCACGCTCATCGGTGACCAGCGCGACGTGATGACCGCGCGCCGTCAGTTCCTTTGCCACCGCATAAGCGGGGATCATATGTCCCCCGGTCCCACCTGCGGCGAGAACGAAGTGACGGGATATGCTCATCGACCGCTCCATTTCACGACATAGGGGCTGCGGTCCATGAAGGGGTTGCGGCGCGTAAACGCCAGCAACAGGCCGACCCCGATGCAAAGTGCAAGCATAGAGGAGCCGCCATAGCTGATAAAGGGGAGCGTCATGCCCTTTGACGGAAATATATGCGCATTGACCCCCATGTTGATGATCGCCTGCAATCCCAGTTCGGTCGTGAGGCCCGCTGCGGCAAGAATGATGAAGCTGTCCTCCTCATCCAGCAGGCGCAGCAGCACGCGCACGATGATCGCCAGATAGACGATCGCAATGCCAACGCAGGCGAGCAGTCCGAATTCCTCGCCAATGACCGAAAAGATATAATCGGTATGCGCTTCGGGAAGATTGAACTTGGCCTGACCGCCGCCCGGTCCAACGCCAGTGAAGCCGCCATTGGTGATCGTCTTGTGCGCAAGGTCCGCCTGATCCGGCCCGGTATCGCCAGCAACGCCGAACCCGAGGAAGTCGTTGATGCGATTTCGGCCGTTTTCGTAGAACATGTAGGTCAGCACGAAGAGACCCATGGCCGCGCCGATCAACGCGCCGATGATGCGCATCGCCACGCCGGAAAGCAGCAGCAGCGTGCCCCATACTGCGCAGAATATCACGGTCTGCCCGAAATCGGGCTGCCGCATCAGCAACAGCGCGACGAAAGCGGTCAGGAGGCCGCTCAGCGGGAGGACCGGCAGGCTCGCATCCTTGCCCCGAAGCGACAATAGCCATGCCAGCGTCACCACGAACGCCGGTTTCAGAAACTCCGACGGCTGAAAACGCATGCCCGGCAAGTCGATCCAGCGCTTCGCACCATTGATCGTATTACCAAGAATAGGCACCAGCATCAGCATGACGAGGAACACTGCGGTAAGCACGACCGCCAGTCGCCGCGCCTGCGTGCGAGGCAGCATGGAGATGACGAGCATCACCGGCAGGCCGATGCCGACCCAGATGAGCTGGCGATAGAAATAGATGAGCGGATTGACGGCGATCTGACTGGTGGAACGATCGATCGCCGCGACCGGCGATGCCGCCGCCACGGCCACAAGTCCGATGGCGATCAGCACCGCGATCAGCGACAACAGCACCCGGTCGATTTCCCAGAACCAGATGGCGAGCGCCGTCCGCTCGCGCGGCACGGTCTTGCCGCCAAAGCCTTTTACAAGCCTGCCGGGCCTGAAGCTGCCGCTAGCCATGGTCCGGTTCCTCCAGCGCGCTCACTGCAGCCACGAATGCGTCACCGCGCGCCTCGAAATCGCGAAATTGATCGAAGGATGCGCAGGCGGGTGAGAGCAGCACTACGTCCCCGGGCTGTGCAACACGCGCGGAGCGACGGACGGCAGTCAGCAACATCTCGCTGTCATCAACTTCCATATGTGGGCGCAGGATCTCCGCAAACATGTGGCCGGACTCGCCAATGGTATAGGCATGCGCGACATTGCCGTAAAAGGGCACACATTCGTCCAGATTATCGGTCTTGGCGACGCCGCCCAATATCCAGTGGATGCGCGGCCTGCCGTCGATCGGGGGATAAGCCGCGAGCGCTGGCGCGGTGGAGGCGGCGTTCGTCGCCTTGCTGTCATTGACGTAGAGGACGCCGTTCACTTCGGCCACGCGCTGCATCCGGTGGGGCAAGCTGGAGAAGGTGGCGAGGGCTGCGTCCGTGGTCGCTTGAGGAATCCCCAACGCGCTGGCCACGGCAATCGCGACGGCCGCGTTCTGCGCATTGTGCGGCCCTTGAAGCGACGGCCACAGCAATTGAGTGGTCGAGTCGATGTCTCCAGCGGATACGGAGTGCAGCTTGGCGGCAACCTGCGTGGCAATGCCTCGGCTGGGTTCGTCATCAATGGCAACGACAGCATCATGCTCTGCGCCCTGCATGGCGAACAGCCGCGCCTTCGACGCCACATAGCCTTCGAAACCATCGTAGCGATCCAGATGATCCGGCGTGATGTTGAGCAAGACCGCGACGTCGCAATCGAGACTATACGTCAAGTCGATCTGATAGCTGGAAAGCTCCAGCACATAGACGCCGCCTTCGGGAAGCGGCGTTTCACCCAGCACAGGCAGGCCGATATTGCCGCCCATGGTCGTGGGCATGCCCGCGCTCTGGATGATGTGGTGGATCAGCGCCGTGGTCGTCGACTTCCCGTTGGTGCCGGTGATGGCGACTACGCGATGCGCGGGCAGCGTGGGGCGGGCCAGCGCGAACAATTCGATGTCGCCGATGATGGGCACGCCTGCCTCGCGCGCCTTTTCCGCTATGGGATGGCGATTGAGCGGCACGCCGGGCGATACCACGATCCCGTCGAAACCGGTGAGATCGATCGTCAGTGGATCGGCGATTTCCGCCCTGTCCGCGACCAGCGCCTGTGCCTCTTCGCGCGTGTCCCATGCGACGACGCGCGCGCCGCTGGCGACCAGCGTAGCGACCGTGGCGAGGCCACTACGTGCCAGCCCCAGCACGACATAGGTCTTCCCTGCGAAGGCGGGGCTTACGATCATCGCAGTTTCAACGTCGCGAGACCGGCGAGCGCAAGCACGAAAGCAATGATCCAGAAGCGAATCACGACCGTCGCCTCGGCCCAGCCAAGCTGTTCGAAATGGTGGTGGATCGGCGCCATCTTGAACACGCGCCTGCCCGTCCGTTTATAGAAGAACACCTGAATGATGACCGACATCGCTTCGACGACGAACAGCCCGCCGATGATGCCAAGCACGATCTCATGATGCGCGCTTACCGCGATCACGCCAATCGTGCCGCCCAGCGCAAGACTGCCCGTGTCGCCCATGAAGACGGCAGCGGGCGGCGCATTGAACCACAGGAACGCCAGTCCCGCACCCACGATCGCGCCGCATAATATGGTGAGATCGCCCGCACCCGGCACATGCGGAATCCCCAGATATTCGGCGAAGTCTGCGCGACCCACCAGATAGACGATCAGCATGAAGGCCAGGCTGGCGATAATTACCGGCATCGTCGCAAGGCCATCCAGCCCATCGGTCAGATTTACCGCATTGCCGAACGCGACGATCACGAAGGCGGCGAACAGGAAGTAGAACGGCCCGAGGTCGATGGCGGGGCCATTCCAGAACGGCACATATAGGGCCGTGCCGTTATGCCCGACGATCAGCCATGCCGCGACGCCCGCGATCAGGAATTCGCAAAGCAGGCGAAACTTGCCCGACAACCCTTTGTGGCTGGCCTTCGTCACCTTATCGTAATCGTCGAGGAACCCGATCGCCCCGAAGCCCAATGTCACGAAGATGCACGCCCAGACGTAGACGGAGGAAAGGTTCATCCACAGTAGCACGGACACGATCATCGACGTCAGGATCATCAGGCCGCCCATGGTAGGGGTGCCGCGCTTCGACAAATGGCTCTGCGGGCCATCCTCACGGATCGGCTGCCCCTTGCCCTGTCGCAAGCGCAACCAGCCGATGAAGCGCGGCCCGATGATGAGGCCGATCACCAGCGCCGTCGCAATTGCTGCGCCCGTGCGGAAGCTCAGATAACGGATGAGGTTGAACACCCCCTGGAATTCCAGCGTCTGCGCCAGCCAGTATAACATTACGCTCTGCCCCCATCGGCCAGCGCCGCTACTACACGCGACAGGCCGACACTGTTCGATCCCTTGACCAATATCGCGTCGCCCGGCTGGATCTTCGAAAGGATCAGGCCTTTGGCGGAATCGGCGTCGGGCACATGCGCGAAAGCGACTTGTCCTTCAAGCTGCTCGGCAAGCGGCGCCATGTCTTCGCCGACAAGGATCGCGTAATCGACACGGCCCGCCGCAATCGGCTCCGCGAGTCCAGCATGGAGTTCCGCGCTGCGACTGCCCAGTTCCTTCATCGCGCCAAGCACCGCGACGCGTCGCGACGCCTTCTCCTTGCCCAGTTGGCGCAGGGTCGCGACCATCGACAGCGGGTTGGCATTATAGCTTTCGTCGATCAGCAACGCCTCGCGACCGTCGATATGCAATGTCGTTCGCGCGCCACGGCCGGCCAGGCCCGGCAGTTCGGCCAACGCCAATCCCGCCGCGGCAAGGTCGCCACCCAACGCCTCGACGGCGCCAAGCACCGCCAGCGCATTGGTCACCCAATGTTCGCCCGGCGCGCCGATGGTGAAACACAGGTCCGCTTTTGGCAGCTTGGCCGTAACCAGCGTGCCGCCCTTGTCCGACGCAACCGCCTCTATCCCGCGAATGTCCGCACCCCGGCCCAGCCCGAAGCTCACCACATGCGCGGCGTTGCGCTCTGCATGACCGCGAAGGCGCGCATAATGCGGGCTGTCGAACGGTATGATCGCCGTGCCGCCCGGCTCCAACCCCTCGAAGATCTCACCCTTCGCATCCGCTATCGCTTCTTCGGAGGTGAAATATTCAATGTGCGCGGGCGCGATCGCCGTGATGATTGCCACGTCAGGCCGCACCAGCCGCGTCAGCGCCGACAATTCGCCGACATGGTTCATGCCCATCTCGAAAATGCCGAATGCACTGTCCGCGGGCATGCGCGACAGGCTCAGCGGCACGCCGACATGGTTATTATAACTTTTGACGGAGCGATGCACCTGGCCGGGATGTGCCCGGTTCAATGCGTGAAACAGCGCCTCCTTGGTGCCCGTCTTGCCGACTGAACCCGTAACGCCGACGATCCCGGCAGTGGTTCGCTGGCGGGATGCGCGCCCCAAAGCCTGCAAGCCTTCGAAGCTGTCTTTCACCAGCACATGTGGCGCAGCGACTGGCTCGCTGACGAGCATGCCCGCTGCACCAGCGGCGAGCGCCGTCTCGACATATTTGTGACCGTCCGTCGCCTCACCCTTCAGCGCGACGAACAGGTCGCCCGGCCCGACTTCGCGACTGTCAAACGCCACGCCCGAAACGGCAAAAGCGGCGGACGCTGTTCCGCCTACCGCCGCTGCGATCTCATCCGAGGTCCAGAGCGCCGTCATTGCGTCACTCCGCACACTCCCGCGCGACCGTCACATCGTCGAAGGGCAGCACGCGGTCGCCGATGATCTGGCCCTGCTCGTGCCCCTTGCCAGCGAGCAATACGATGTCGTCGGGACCGGCCTGCGCTATGGCAGCGGCAATCGCTGCGCGGCGTCCGCCGATCTCCGTCGCACCGGGCGCTCCAGCCATGATCGCCGCGCGAATGGCCGAGGGTTCTTCCGATCGCGGGTTATCGTCCGTCACGATCACGACATCGGCCAGTTCGGTCGCGACCGCGCCCATCAAAGGCCGTTTGCCTGCGTCACGGTCTCCACCTGCACCGAACAGCGCGATCAGCTTGCCGCGCGTATGCGGACGCAACGCCTCAATCGCGGCACGCAATCCATCCGGCGTGTGGGCGTAATCGACATAGACGGGCGCGCCCGTGCGGCTGATGACGGCGCGCTCCAGACGGCCCCGCACAGGCTGCACACGGCTTAGGAACGCCAGCACACGTGTCGTGTCGCCGCCCGTCGCGATCAGGAGGCCAGCCGACACCAGCGCATTGGCGGCCTGATATGCGCCGATCAGGGGCAAGTCGATCTTGTGCCGCCTGCCGTCCGCTTCGACGAGCAGGGTCTGGCCAAGATGCGTCGGGGTTCGTTCGACCAGCGTCAGGGCAGTGCCGCGCTCGCCCACCGAAAACGCCGCCAGGCCGCGCGCTTCGGCGCGTGCGATCACTTCATCGGATTTCGGATCATCCGCCCAGACGACAGCGGTGCCCCCCGGCGCAACGACTTCGGTGAACAGCCGCATCTTCGCGTCGAAATAGCTGTCCATGTCGCCATGATAATCGAGATGATCGCGGCTGAGGTTCGTGAATGCGGCGGCCTTCACCGGCAGGCCTTCGGTGCGGAATTGATCGAGGCCATGGCTTGACGCCTCGAACGCGGCATGGGTGATGCCCTCGCGGCGGAGGCCCGACATGTTCGACAGGAACGTCACGATATCGGGTGTGGTTAGCCCTGTGGAAACCTGATCCACAGCAGTCGTCACCCCCAGCGTGCCGATGGACGCGGATTTCTCTCCCATCAGCCGCCACAACTGGCGAGTCAGCTCTACGGTCGACGTCTTGCCGTTGGTGCCGGTGACCGCGACGGTCGTGTCAGGAAATGGCGCGAAGAATTTCGCGGCGAGCGAGGCGAACAACCGTCGTGGCTCGGCGTCGGACAAATGCACCGCGCCATACACGACAGCTTCGGGACGCGCGACGACTGCCACTGCCCCGGCTGCTATCGCATCGGCAATGAAATCCTCGCCATTGAAGCGCGCGCCCGGAAATGCGCCAAAGATCGTCCCCGGCGCAACCTTGCGATGGTCGATGGCGAACCCGGTCACGGAGACGCCATCCGCCAAAGCGCCGATGTTATCGACCAATGCGTCCAGCCGCATTATTCCTTGCCCTTCTCTTTCCAAAGAAGCGGCATGAGTTCGGAGATATCCACGTCGCGCCGTTCATCCGGGAAAATACCCAGCATCGGCCCTACACGCTCCACCACC
>JBPPMC010000132.1:0-14271 GCA_051305835.1 Sphingobium sp. | reverse complement strand
AATGATATTCTCCTCTTTGAGTACGGCGTTCGCCACTGAACGTGCATAACGTCGTTTACGACCGCATTGCTCCTTTGTGACATTTGGTTTCATGCTGCAGAAAATGCGGTGTCGCTCGGAAGATGGTTCATTGATCCATCGGCGTTTGACCGAACGACTGGTTTCAGGATCGAGGAAGGTATTTGACACTCGTAGACCTAAGCTGAATACCGATCTTTCAGCGCAGTTAGTCTTAACATCCGCAGATTCCGTTCTGTCACCCCGTGAGGCGGTTGAGAAACGGATGGCGTGTGCCGAATGCAGGTTTGCTTCTTATGTACTAGATGGTACACGAGTAAAGGAGAGCGTTCCAGCAAGGTGCCGACATGAAAACATCCATAGCCACGGTTTCCATCAGCGGAACGCTGGAGGGAAAGTTGCAGGCGATCGCCGCCGCCGGTTTCGATGGCGTGGAGATTTTCGAAAACGATCTGATCGGCTATCCTGGCTCTCCGCGCGATGTGGGACGCATGATCGTGGATGCGGGGCTGACATGTACGCTGTTTCAGCCGTTCCGGGATTTCGAAGGGATGCCAGGTGACCTGCGCGCCAAGACATTCGACAGAGCGGAGCGCAAGTTCGACGTGATGGAAGCGCTCGGCACCGACCTGGTGCTGATATGCTCCAATGTGTCGCCACAAGCACTGGGGGATCGTCAGCGCATCATCGACGACTTTGCCGAACTGGGCGAACGCGCGGGACGGCGGGGCCTGCGGATCGGTTATGAGGCGCTGGCCTGGGGGCGTCATGTGTTCGACCATCGCGATGCGTGGTCCATTGTGCAGGGCGTCGATCATCCTTCGGTCGGCCTGATCCTCGACAGCTTTCACTCGCTGGCGCGCAAGGTGCCGATCGAGAGCATCGCCGCGATCGATCCAGCCAAACTGTTCATCGTCCAGGTGGCCGACGCGCCAGCACTCGACATGGATTATCTGTACTGGAGCCGTCATTTCCGGAATATGCCGGGGCAAGGCGACTTTCCGATCTCAAACTATGTGCAGGCACTTATCGCGATCGGTTATGACGGGCCGTTGTCGCTGGAAATCTTCAACGACCGTTTCCGGGCGGGATCGGCCTCCGGCGTCGCGCTCGACGGCTACCGTTCGCTGCGCATGGTGGAGGATGAGGCGCGCCGTGCGCTGGGACGGACGCCGGACATGCCGCAGCGCGTCCGCGTTGACGGCGTCACCTTCATCGAGTTCGCCGCCAGCGAAGAGGAAGCCGAACCACTGGGGGCGATGCTTTCCGCCATGGGGTTCGCGGCCGTTGGAAAGCATCATAGCAAGGCAGTAACGCGCTGGCGGCAGGGCGATATCAACATCGTCGTCAATTCCGAAACCGAGGGCTTTGCGCATAGCCATGACGTCGTCCACGGTGCATCGGTGTGCGCCATAGGGTTGCGTGTGCCCGATGTGGCCGCAGCGCTTGATCGAGCCGAAGCGCTGCGTATCGCGCGGTTCGAGCCGTCCGTCGCGAGCGGCGAAATGGCGATGCCGAGCGTGCGCGGCGTGGGAGGCAGCCTCCTCTATTTCATCGAGACCGGGCAGGAAGCTGATGTGTGGGCGCGCGAGTTCGTACCAGCAGCGGAGGAGGCAGCGCCCGGTCCGCTGATCCGCATAGACCATATCGCGCAGGCCATGGGCTACGAGGAATTCCTTTCGTGGTTGCTCTATTATTACGCCTTGTTCGACGTCACCAAGACGCCGCAGGTGGAAATTGCCGATCCGTTGGGGATCGTCCACAGCCAGGCAGTCGAATCGGTCGGCGGTGGCCTGCGCATCACGCTGAACGGATCGGCGGCGGCGCAGACACTCTCGTCGCGCTTCCTTGAACATTATATGGGTGCCGGGGTGCAGCACATCGCCTTTTCCTGCACCGATATATTCGCTGCAAGCGCTGCGATGATGGCGGGTGGCCTTGAAGTGCTGGATATTCCACGCAATTATTATGACGATCTCGCCGCGCGTTTCGGACTGGACGACGCATTGATCGAACGCATGGCGGCCGGCAAGATCCTGTATGACAGACAGGGTGACGCCGAATATTTCCAGTTCTACAGCCGCGCCTTCGCCAAGCGTTTCTTCTTCGAGTTCGTGCATCGGCGTGGTTATGAGGGCTATGGCGCGGCAAATGCCACGGTGCGCCTTGCAGCGCAGTCGCGTTTCAAGGATGATGCACCCTATTAGGCAGTATGAGGAGTATGGCGTGGGCAGGCCTGCGACAGCGGCAATCGATAGTGGAAATGGCACGCGCGTTGTGGATGCCGAGGAAACGCGCCTCAATATTCTCAACATCGCGACTGCGGAATTTGCCGACAAAGGATTGAGCGGCGCGCGGATCGACGAGATCGCCGAACGGACCAATGCGTCCAAACGCATGATCTATTATTATTTCGGCAGCAAGGAAGGGCTGTATCGGGCCGTGCTGGAACGCGCGTACAAGGCCGTGCGCGCAGTCGACGCCGAAAGTCGCCGTAACGACATGACGCCCGATGCGGCGTTGCGCGACGTAATCGCCGCGACGTTCGACTATCACAACCAGCATCCAGAGTTCGTGCGGCTGGTGATGAACGAGAACATTTTGCGTGGCGCGCATATAGGCGAGGTGCCCGGCATCAGGGAACGCAACCGGGCCGTGATCGATACCCTGCGCGGGATATTAAAAGCTGGCGCGGCTGCGGCACTGTTTCGCGACGATATAGACCCGGTTGACCTGCACATGACCATCAGCGCCCTGTGCTTCTACAATGTGTCGAACCGCTACACCTTCTCCCATGGCTTCGAGCGCGACATGACATCGCCCAGCGCCATCGCAGGTCGGCGGGAAACCGTCGTCCAGATCATCGAAAGCTGGTGCCGAAGCTGACCGTCAGCGCAGCATTTACTAACCAGTAGCGTAGTGTCCATTTCGACCATTGCCGATGCAAATCAAATTGGGTACATGATGTACTAAACAGTTCGCACACGAACGGGAGGAGAGGAAGATGAAGCGCAATAGAGGCATCGCCGCAGCCATTGCGGGAATAACGCTCGGGTTGATGCAGACGGCTTCAGCGCAGACCCCCGGGCCAGCATCAGTGCCCGGCTCAATGCAGGCTCCGGCGCCTTCCACATCACCGGAACCATCACTAGGCGATCCAATGCCCGAGCGGATCCTGCGCTACCCGGGCGATATTGCGGTCAGTGCCGACGTCGTCTTTTCCAGCATTCCGGGCTTTCGCCCGCTGACTCTGGATCTGTACCGCAGCGCAACCGACAAGGCTGCCAAGCCGCTCGTCATATATGTCCATGGCGGTGGCTGGATGGCAGGCCATACCCGACAATCGGGTGCGTTCAGCGATTTCACACAGGTTCTGGCCGACCTTGCCAAGCGCGGCTATGTGGTGGCGTCGCTCGAATATCGGCTGTCGCTCGAAGCGCCTTTTCCGGCGGCGATCAACGACGTGCGCGCCGCCATCCGTTTCCTCAAAGCCAATGCCGACCGCTTCGGCATCGACCCCGCTCATGTCGCGATATGGGGCGGATCGGCGGGCGGACAGCTTGCCGCGCTCGCCGCGCTCGATTGCGGACGCGCGCCAGATGGCGAGGACAAGAGCAACGCCACGCAGTCCGATTGCGTACAGGGTGCCGTGGGCTGGTATGGCGTTTATGATTTCGCGGCCATGCCGAAATCGACGACCCCGCGCGCGGAAAACACCTATCTGGATTGCGAAAAAACTGCGTGCCCGGCCGATCGCGTGACTGCCGCCAGCGCTGCTGCGCATGTTGACAAGAATGATCCGCCAATGCTGCTGATCCACGGCAGCGATGACAAGACGGTGCCCGCCGAGCAATCCCGAATCCTCGCGCAAAAACTGCGGTCGGCAAATGTGCCGGTGGAACTGACGATCATTCCGGCGGTCGGCCATAGCTGGATCGGCGCGCATGCTGCGGCCACGCGCGCGGCGTCGCTTCGTGCGTTGACGCTGACGTTCGACTTTTTCGACCGGACGCTGAAGGGTGCGAAATGATGCGGCACGGGCGCAGCGCCATGCTGCTGGCGGGGGCATTGCTCTCCGCTCCGGTAACGGCGCAGATCGTCGAGCAGCCTGCCGGTGCGCCGGTAAAGGTGCAACAGGGGCAAGTGACGGGGATCACGCTTCCGTCGGGCGTACGCGCCTGGCTCGGCGTGCCGTTCGCCGCGCCACCGGTGCGCGAACTGCGCTGGCGCGATCCGCAGCCGCGCGCCGCCTGGAAAGGCATATGGAATGCAGACAGGTTCGCGCCCGAGTGCATCCAGCCGCTGCGCGGGCGCACGATCAATCATTATTTCGGCGAAGAGGCGACCAGCGAAGATTGCCTCTATCTCAACATCTGGGCGCCGCCGCAGCCGCCGCCTGCGGGCAAGCCCTATCCGGTGGTGGCTTGGATTTATGGCGGGGGCTTCAATGTCGGGTCGGCGTCCATGGCCAATTATGCGGGTGAGCATCTGGCGGCGAAGAGCGTCGTTTATGTGGCCATCGCTTATCGCGTGGGGGCAATGGGTTTTCTGGCGCATCCGCAACTGACGGCGGAGGGACGCGGCGGTTCGGGCAATTACGGCCTGAAAGACCAGATCGCCGGCCTGCGCTGGATCAAAGACAATATCGCCGGATTCGGCGGTGATCCGGGCAATGTCACCATCGCCGGGCAATCTGCCGGATCGATGTCGGTCTCGCTGCTACAGGCAAGTCCTGCGGCAAAGGGGCTGTTCCACCGCGTGATCGGCATGAGCGGCAGCGCCTTTGGCGGCGTTAGCGCTCCTGCCCCGCTGGCAGAGGCGCAAGCGGAAGGCGAGGCCTTGCAGAAGGCGCTGGGCGCCGCGTCCATCGAAGAGATGCGCGACATGCCCGCAGATCGGGTGCTGGCCGTGGCAAGTGGGCAGCGACGGCGTGCCGTGGTGATCGACGGGGTGGTTGTACCCGGCGATCCGGGCGCCAGCTTCGCCGCGCATCGGCAAAGCGACGTACCCATTATGATCGGCTTCACGCGCGACGAGAGCTTCCGCTCGCTCGGCCCGATCGCCAGTGTCGCAGACTATGAAAAGGCGGTGCGGTCGGCCTTTGCGGTGACGGCGGAGGACGTGCTGCGGCGCTATCCCGCCACATCGCTGGAGACGGCCCGCCGCGCCGCGCGGGATGTCGAGCGCGATGCGACGCTGGGGCTGCAGATGGATGGTTGGGCCAGGGCGCAGGCGACCAATGGCCGTGCGCCGGTATATGCCTATTTCTTCACGAAGGTGCAGCCTTACACGCCCGGCATCACCTTTGCCGATCATGACCCCGCGACGGTGGGTGCCTATCATACGGCGGACGTGCCCTACTGGCTGGGCACGCTGGACAGCCTTAACCGCTTTCGCACAACGCGCGACTGGACGGCGAAGGACCGACAGCTGTCCGACCGGATGATGAGACAGATCGTCGCCTTCGCCCGTAACAGCCGTCCCGACGTCGAATGGCCCGCCTATCGGGCCTCGCAACCCAAGGTGATGATGCTGGGCGATAAGATCGGGACGATCGATTGGCCCAATGTAACCGCCTTGCCACTGCTCGCCGATGCCGCCCCGCCCAAGCCGTCAGAGCGGCCCCGGATCAGGGATTGAGTAGCGTGAGCGATGCGCCATCCCGACGAAACGTCCTTACCGCCATCGCTTCGACGGTGGTCGTTTCAGGCGCGGGTCCGCTCAAGGCGGTTGCGCCCGTCGACGAGCCGGGTCTTGCCTTCGTCTATGAAGCCATAGCGACACTCAAGCCGACGGTAGAAATCGGCACGACATCGCGCGGCATAAGGCGGCGCATCGACATTACGGGCGGGCAGTTCGCGGGACCGCGTATACGGGGAACGATCCTGCCCGGCGGCGCGGACTGGCAATTGCAGCGCGGGGATGGCTGGACCGAGATCGAAGCCGATTACATGATGCAGGCGGATGACGGCACGCTGATCCATGTCCGCAATGTCGGCCTAACTCATTCGCGAGTAACCGGTGTCGTACATCGCTATCTGCGCACGGTGCCGAGTTTCGAGGTGCCGGTGGGACCGCATGACTGGTTGAACAAGGGCATTTTCGTAGGTACGCTGGGTCCACCGCCGGAAGATACGCCGATGCCCGCCGTCCGCATCCGGGTGTATCGCGTGACATGATCCGCTGGTGCATCGCCCTCGCACTGTTGATACTGGGTGCGGCGGGCTGCGCTACGCTCACGCCGCGGGATGCGACCGCCGCCTGCGCAGCGACGGCATCTTTCTCTTTCATATGTGGTGCACAGAAGCCTGAGGATCTCGCGCGGATACCCGATACGGACTGGGTTGTCGCCAGCGGGTTCAGCATCGGGGCCGGACTGAAGATCATCAATGCCAATGCGCGGCAGGCGAAAGTCTGGTTCCTCGGGACCGCCGACCAGATCGCGCCTGATCCACGTTATCCGGATTGCCGCGCGGCGCCCGATCCGGCGCTGTTCATGCCGCGCGGGATCACCCTACGCGTGACTGGACCGGGCAAGGCATCGCTCGCCGTCGTCAACCATGGCGGTCGCGAGGCGATCGAGATGTTTGCGGTGGATTATCGCGATGGCACGGCGCAGCCGCTGCTGCGCTGGCACGGCTGTCTGGCGATGCCGCCCGGCCATGTCGCGAACAGCGTCGCCACTTATAGCGACGGGACCGTCCTCGCCACGGTACTGACGCGTCCGGGCACCAGCATCACCGATTTCGTGGCGGGCCGCGTGACGGGGGGCGTGTTCGAGCGGCATCCGGGCGAGGCAGCGTTTCGGCTGCTGCCGGCTACTGAATTGCCGGGCAACAACGGACTGGAAACCGCGCGCGACGACAGTGGGTTTTATGTCGTCGCCTTTGGTACGCGCGAAGTGGTGGCATTCGATCGCAGGAACACGCAGACCCCGTTGTGGCGTGTCATTGCGCCGGAGTTCATGCCGGACAATATCCATTGGGATGGCGATCGGCTGATTGCCGCGGGCATGATGCGCGACGAGCCTGCCTGTGGTGGGGTGCGGCAGATCGTTAACGGCATGGCCGATGGAATGACATGTCATCGCGGCTACGCCGTGGCGCAGCTTGATCCCGCAACGCGACGCTTTCGCATGATCGCTTATGGCGGACCGGACCCTGTCTTCAACGGCGTTTCGGCGGCGGTCATCGTCGGCAATATGCTATGGCTCGGCTCTTACCAGGCTGATCGGATCGCAATCCGTCCCTTGCCAGATGCGAGCCAATGACAGGCTTAATATTTGCGAAAAGATACGAACGTACCAGTTAGTACATTTCGCTTGCATCCTGTTTCAGCCTGCCATATGTCGGAGGTAACAAGCCCGCAAAAAAATCATGATGGGCAAATGGGGAAGGATCGGCCGGAGTGGCCCAGCGCAGCATCTTTGTTCTCAATGGACCCAATCTCGCATGACGGGAACGTCGGCAATCGTGACGGCCGAGGCGGCGCAGGTGCGCTCCCGTGCGCGCCTCGGCGTGCTTGGGCTGATAAGCATCGCTACGTTACTCAACTATATGGATCGCGCGGTCATGGGTGTGGCTGCACCGTCGCTGACCAAGGAACTGTCGATTTCCCCCGAGATGATGGGCTTCATCTTCTCGGCTTTCTCTTGGACCTATGCGGCGGCGCAGATCCCCGGCGGGTTGGTGCTCGACCGACTGGGCACGCGCATCACCTATGCCGGATCGTTGATACTGTGGTCCTTCTTCACGCTGCTGCACGGCCTTGCCGCCAATGTCGGCATGTTGTTCGGGTTCCGCCTTGCCCTTGGGGTTGCCGAGGCACCATGTTATCCGTGCAACAGCCGCATCCTGACCACCTGGTTCCCTCAGGATGAGCGGGCACGGGCAAATTCGGTTTATGCGGTGGGTCAATATGCGGGCCTTGCCTTTTTCAGTCCGGTGCTCTTCTGGATCGTTGGCAGCTTCGGCTGGCGGGCGCTGTTCATCATCGCCGGTGCGCTGGGCCTGTTGTTCGGCTCGGTCATGTATGCGCGCTATCGCGATCCGCAGGACAGCAGTCGCGCAAACGCGGCGGAACTGGACTATATCCGCGCAGGCGGCGGGTTGGCGAGTGCGACGGGCGCACAAGCGGTGCCGTTTTCCTGGCATAATGTGAAGCGCCTTCTCTCGCACCGCCAGATACTGGGCGCGTCGATCGGGCAGTTTTGCGGCAATGCGACGCTGGTATTTTTCCTGACATGGTTTCCGACCTATCTCGCAACGGAGCGGGGCATGGACTGGCTCAAGTCAGGTGCGTTCGCCATATTGCCCTATATCGCCGCGTCGGCCGGCGTTCTGTTGGGCGGCCAAGTGTCGGACATGCTCGTGCGGCGTACAGGATCGGCCAATATCGGGCGCAAACTGCCGATCGTGTTCGGCCTGCTCCTCGCATCGACAATCATCGCCGCCAATTTCGTGGAGAGCAACACGCTCGTCATCGCGATCATGTCAGTCGCTTTCTTCGGGCAGGGTATGGTCAATCTCGGCTGGACGCTGATTTCCGATGTCGCACCGCGCCAGTTTATCGGGCTAACCGGGGGCGTGTTCAACCTGTGCGCCAATCTGGCCGGGATCATCACGCCGATTGTCGTGGGGGTCATCGTGGGACAGACAGGCTCCTTCTACGGCGCGCTCGCGTTTATCGGGGCGCTCGCGCTGATCGGGGCAGCGTCTTACATCTTTATCGTAGGAGACGTTCGCCGCGTGGAAATGGACTGAGCACACGGCTCACGCATATAGTTATAATCAAAAGTGTACGGACTAGTCCGTAACAAACAGGGAGGATAGCATGAGAAAAGACGTTCAAACCGTGCTGAAGATCAGCAGTTCACTAGCAGTATTGGCGCTTTCGGGCGTGGCGATACCAGCATTTGCGCAGGATGCCGCACCCGTGCTGGGAGCGACCAGCGCCGAAAGCGAAACTGCGGCCGCCGATGTCTCGGACATCGTCGTCACGGGGTCGTTGATCGCACGCCCCAATAATGTCGCGGTCAGCCCGATCGTTACCGTTTCCGACGAACTGGTGCAGCAGAGCGGGCAGATCAATCTGGAAGATTCTCTCAACCAGCTTCCGGGTTTCACGCCAGCGGGCAATTCAGGAACGGGTGGCCAGGGCGGCGGCGGTCGCGCGACGCTCAATTTGCGCGGCCTTGGCTCCAACCGCAATCTCGTGCTGCTCGATGGGCGGCGCCTGCCGCTGTCCGACATCAACGGCAATGTCGACATTAACATCCTGCCCGAATCGATTATCGGATCGGTGGACGTTATTACCGGTGGTGCCTCGGCGATCTACGGATCGGACGCCATGTCGGGCGTCGTCAACTTCAAGACCGACCGCTATTTCGATGGCGTGCGCGTCGATGTCCAGAACGGCGATTCCTTCCGCGGCGACTACAGCAAGTTCAATGCGTCGGTCGCTTTCGGAACGAAGTTCGGTGGGGATCGTGGCCGCCTGATGGTGGCGCTGAGCTATGCCGATCGCGATCCGCTGTCTGGATCACAGAGGTCGTTCTTCGCCGATCGCGTCCCCTCGTCCTTCATCGGCACCGGTGCGTTCGTGCCCGACGCGCTCAACTTGCCCAGCCAAGGTGCGCTGAACGGCGTGTTCGCCCGATATGGCGTGACGACACCGCTCAACCGCACGCTGAACCTGGGCTTCAACAATGATGGCACGCTGTTCGCGCAGACCGGCGCAGTCAATTATCGTGGCCCGACCAGCGGCGGCTATGCCGTGATCGGCGGCAATGTGCGGATGCCCGTCGGCCCGCAATTGCAGATATTAAATGCCTTTGAACGCAAATCTGCGTTCATGAAGGGCGAATATGACATCACCGGCGATCTGACGGCCTATGGCCAGTTCCTGTTCGTCGATTCGACCGTCACGACCGAAAGCGGTGGCAGTTTGACGCAGTTCGCGCCGTTCACCACCATTCCCGTCACCAACCCGTTCATTCCAAATGACTTGCGGACGCTGCTCGCCTCCCGCACCAATGCCGCCGCCCCGTTCCGCTGGAGCGCGCGCTATGTCGGGGTGCCCGACAAGGGCTGGGACGAAAGCTATACCGTTCAGCAATATCTGGGCGGCATCAAGGGCACGATCGCCGGATCATGGAAGCTCGACGCGTTCGTGGCCTATGACCAGACCGTGCATGACCAGGCAAACTTCAACGCCGTCTTGAAAACCAAGGTGCAGCAGTTGCTCAACGCGCCTGATGGGGGCGCATCGCTCTGTGCAGGCGGGTTCAACCCGTTCGGTATCGCCAATGCGACAAGCCTGTCCGATGCCTGCCGCGATTACATCACCACGACCGCGAACAGCACCGAAAAGCTGACGCAGACGCAGGTACAGGGGCAAGTGAATGGCCCGCTGTTCAACTTGCCAGCCGGCCCCGTCCAGTTGGCACTGCTAGCGGGCTATCGCCGCAATACCTATAAATTCCGTCCTAGTTCGGATCTGGTGTCTAACAACATCGAGGGCGTCGTCGGGTCCGCCGCGGCCGATGGCAAGATCAGCGTCAAGGAGTTCGCGGCGCAGATCGACGTGCCGCTATTGTCTGACACGCCCTTCTTCAAGGAGTTCGCGGTGGGCGCTGCCTTCCGCTATTCCGATTATACGCCGAGCGGCAGCGTGACTAGCTATGAGTTCGATGCGCGCTGGCGACCAGTCGATGCCCTGTTGATCCGGGGCAGCTATCAGCGTGCGGTGCGCGCGCCGAACATCGGCGAGTTATTCTCTCCCGTAACGGGATCGCAGCTCGCGATCGGCACTCCGCCGGTCGCGATCGGCGACCCCTGCGACATCCGGTCTACGGCGCGTACCGGCGCGAACGGCGCACAGGTGCGTGGGCTGTGTCTGGCGCAGGGCATCCCCGCTGCGGCGATCGATGCCTATCAGTTCGCGACCACGGCCACGGGTGGCAACATTCAGGGCAATAGCAGCCTGACGCCGGAAAAGGCCAACACCTTCAATGTTGGCGCGGTGCTCAATCCGGCCTGGACGTCGCCCTGGCTGTCGGGCTTTTCGGTTTCGGTCGATTATTACAACATCAAGATTCGCAACGTCATTTCGACGATCAATGGACTGACGGTGCTGGCGAAATGCTATAATCTGGATGGGTCGAACACCAGCTATTCCAACACCAACGAATTCTGCGCGTTGATCGAGCGTGACCCCACGGGATCGCTGGTCGCCATCGCCCAGCCTTATCTGAACCTTGGCGCGCTCGACACCGATGGCGTTGATGTTCAGGTCAACTGGTCGCTCAATCTGGCGGATGCCGGGATCAGCAAGGGTTCGGGTCGCATTTATGCCTCCTCCGCGATCGGCTGGCTCAACCACTACAAGGTGCAAACGCTGCCGGGTTCCGCAGCGCAGGATTTCGTGAGGACCAGCACACCGGGTCGCCCTCTGCCGAAGTGGAAGGCACTGACGACGATCGGCTACAGTTCCGATCTGTTCGGCATCGGTATGCGCTGGCGTTATCAGGGCGCGCTCAATGATATCAGCGCAATCACGACGCCTGCCGCGCAGCAGGTTGGTGTGCCCGCCTATAATCTGTTCGACCTGTTCGGAACGCTGAACGTCACCAAGGATATCCAGTTCCGCGGCGGCATTACCAACCTGTTCGACAAGGCCATTCCCTTCGTCGCCAGTTCGCAGAACGGCACCGATCCGGGCACCTATGATGTCGTTGGCCGCTCCTTCTACGTCGGGGCCAAGTTCAGCTTCTGATCGCAAGACACGCCCCCTCGCCCGATGGCGAGGGGGCCAATTACATGGACCAACCGACTTGACGCATCCCATCACTGCCCAGCCTCGTTATCTTACCGGCTTGATCGGGCGGGGGATCCAGGCATCCCGGTCGCCCTGGCTGCACGAGCAGGAAGCCGATGCGCAGGGGCTGCGCCTGATCTACCGACTTTTCGATTTTGCAGCGGATGGGCATGATGAAAGCCATTTGCCGCTTTTGCTCGATGCGTTGCAGATCGCCGGGTTCGCCGGGGTGAACGTCACTCATCCTTACAAGCAGGCGGTGATGAATTGCCTCGACGACCTGTCTGACCAGGCACGTGCCATCGGTGCGGTGAACACGATCGCCTTCCGGGAAGGCCGGCGGATCGGCCACAACACCGATGTCACGGGCTTCGCCGAGAGTTTCCGCAACGGCTTGCCGGATGCGGCCATTGACCGTGTGGTGCAAATGGGGGCGGGAGGCGCGGGGGCGGCCACGGCGCATGCCTTGATGGGCCTTGGCATCCGAGAATTGACGATATTCGACGCCGATCCCGAACGCGCCTCCAGGCTCTGTGCGACGCTCTGCGACCATTATGGTGCTGGCCGTGCTATAGCGGGCACAGGCCTTGAACCCGCTCTGGCTGGCGCGGACGGCGTAGTGAATGCGACGCCCATGGGCATGGCGGCGCATCCCGGCTCCTCGGTGCCAGCAGAATTGCTAAGACCGGCCCTTTGGGTCTCGGACATCGTCTATGTTCCGCTGGAAACTCAATTGATCAAAGATGCCCGTGCGGCAGGCTGCGCTACACTGGATGGAGGAGGCATGGCCGTATTCCAGGCGGTCGGCGCTTTTCAGCTCTTTACCGGTTTTACGCCTGATGCAGAAAGAATGCGTCGGAGCTTCTCAGAAGGCTTTGGCAAAATATAGATCAACGCCCACGGCAACAGGGACAGGGTGGACGCAGGTCGATAGGTCTGTCCGGTTCGTCCTCTTCGGGTGTCGGCGGGACGATGGCGAGCAGTTCGCGGGCACGCGCGAGACTGGTTTTGTGCGAGGAACTGGCGAGCAGGCGTCGGCTCGACATGCAACAGATGGGTGTAGCGCGAGAGATAAGCCAGTACGGCCCCGACACCGGGGAAGGGCGGCTTAGCATAGACCATCCAGCGCTTCTCTCTGACTGGTGCCGGATGACGCACGAAGGCTCGCTTATCGCGAGACCCCTGCTGCCGCCCGACCTTCCACCACTCACGCAAGAGGGCGAGGAGATCGGCCGGCAGGATCGCATTGCAATACCGGCCCCCTTCCCCCTATTCGACCCTGATCAACATGCGCTCACCATCGATGTCGTGGACTTTGAGCATCGTCACCTCAGCGGCACGCAGACCCACACCATAGGCAACTGACATAGCAGCCAGGTGCTTGAGGCTCGTTGTTGCATCAAGCCGCCAAACGACCTCTTCAGGACTGAGAACGACGGCGAGGTACGTGGATGCTTGACCTTGTAAAGCTTGCGGGAAAGGCCGGGCCGGTCAACGGTATGCGTGAAAAAGAAGCGCAGCGCCGCGACGATGCTGCTCATCGTGGGCGCGCCAACGCCAATCTCCCCCACATCATGTTCCACCCGCGCCAGCACAGCTGGCTTTAGAAGCGTCTGCGAAGATCCCATCCCTCACGGCTTGAGATGCTGTCGATCAACCTTCTCAACGCCGCCTTAGCCTTGTAGCGCGGCACGTTCACGCGCCGAAACACCGGCCCACTTTCCATCCCTCCGGTCGCTGCCCAAGCTGCGATCACCCGCACCGTCCGCGGACTGAGATAGGGGGTCGGTCCCTCCCCTTCCTGGTCGCCCTTGCTGCGCGGAATGCTGAGCAGCCGGGCATCGGGATCGAGCGCTCGATGGGGTGCTCGACCTCTATCTCCACCAGCTCGAAGGCGCGCCGCCCGGTATCATAGCCCGCCGAGAGCAACGCCCGATCGCGTAGGCCCGGCATATCCTCTGCGCAACTCTCCAGCAGCGCCCGGACATTGAGTTTACGAGGCTCGTCGCGCTCAAATTACGACCGGTCCCTTGAACCGCAGCGGACGTGCTTGCCTCTGCGCGATGCCGAGCCGCCGACGGATCGCAGCCAAGCGCAGCTTCACCAACGACGCCAACGTCGGATCCCTGAGATCGAGCAGCAGATGGATCTGGCGATTGACGCCTTGTAACGGCCGAGCGAGGTGATCTGCCCTCACCGAGTGGACCGTGTGGTTTGTTAGTGGATTATGCTCACCGCCGCCATATCCGGTCGTAGGTGTAGCGAAGCGGAACCGGAGGCCGGATATGGCGGTGAAGCTGTTTCCGGCGCTGGTGGTCGGTAGCCCAGGCTGCTGTGTGGCCGGACGGTGTTGTAATGGCGCCGCCAGGCTTCGATCAGCACCTTGGCCTCGGCGAGGCTATAAAAGATCTCGCCGTTGAGCAGTTCGTCGCGAAG